>JBODRP010000394.1:0-4309 GCA_050633005.1 Trichormus sp.
GATCCAATCATTTGATATTGAATATCTCAACTCCAGCGATACGACAATTTTAGGTAGTAGAAATGGCATGGCTCCTGTCATTCTTTGGGATGCTATTCAGAAAAGACAGGATGAATTTGCATTGGAAGCTATGCAGTGTCGTCAAAATGCAGAGTATCTTTACCAAAGAATCAAAAACTCACATAGGTTTGCGCTTCTTAATCCCTTATCTACGACTGTCGTTTTTGAAGCTCCTCACGAATTAATTGTACAGCGATGGCAATTATCATGTTGCGAGAATATGGCTCATGTTATAGTCATGCAAAATCACACACGTAAATTACTAGATCAGTTTCTAGAAGAAGCTGGATTTGTGAAAGATTCTGTGACATACTCATTGAGAGCAAATGCTATGAATGCGTCATAAACTATTGCTAGTGAAGGCGTGATACTAATTCAAAATTCAAAGTTTAAAATCTCAAATTGAGAAGTTGACATTTAATGCAGAATTAATTGCAGATTCTAAAGCTTTAAGTAGAACAGGGTAAATAATTAAAGGTTTGTAGTAAGAACTTTAGTTCTTAAATAAGGACTAAAGTCCTTACTACGAACTCAATTTTAGTCTTTTTACATTACTTAATATAGTTTGTTCTTTTAACTCGTTCTACTTAATTGGACTGTTGTAGGCTTGTCTTTCCGTAGGGTAGTTTTAATTTTGCATTGATAACTTTATTGCTTTCTGCTGCTAGCTGCACAGTAAAAACAGATCCTTCATCCAGTTTACTTTTAACGTTAATTGAGCCACCGCAATGCCATAATAATCGCTGCACAATTGTTAAGCCTAACCCAGCACCATTAATTTCCTCACTGACTCCTGAGCGCACACGATAAAAGCACTCAAAGATTCTGGGAATTTCACTTTCGGCGATACCGATACCTGTGTCACGTACCTCTAGTTGGACATATTCACCGTAAACTTTAGCTTTTACCCACACTTGACCACCGTTGCCGGTAAAATTAATACTATTGTTGAGTAAATGAATAACTATCTGCCTGATGCCACCACTAACACACCACACAGCAGGTAATTCAGTAGGTATAGTATAGGCTAGCATAATGCCTTTTTCTTGGGCTACGGGTTGGTAAGTGCTGACTATTCCAGGAACAATATCTGCTAACTTAACTAACTCTAACGTTGTATTTTCCAGGTTATGCTCTAGTTGTACGAGATCCAGTAGACTGGTAATTAAAACACTCTGGCGATCGCACTGGTTATTGAGCATTTGTAAATAACGTTGTCGTTGGTTAGGTTTGATATTTGGTGAATTTAACAATGATAGGGCTGTTTTAATTTGCGTTAATGGTGTCCGCAACTCTTGACAAACATTACTTAAATATTCATCTTTTAGTTGCTCTTTTTTCTCTAAGGTTTGATTTTTTTCCTTTAACTTCGAGATGCGTTCATTTCTAATTTGTCGATTAATTTCATCTTGTCGTTGGATTTGTTTAGCAAATAATTGACTGATTAATCCTGGTTCTGATGTATTTGGACAAATAAAATCAGTAGGTGGAATTGTATCTAATTCTGATTGAATTTGTTGCTTTAAGCCATCTATAACTTTTTGAATAACTTTGCTATCAACACTAATCAAAGTCAATAAAGGTTGATTTTTAGTTGCAGTATCCTTAACAACAACATTAGTTTTATCTTTTTTCATGGGCTGATATGCCACGACTAAACTACAAAAATTTGCTGATAATACTATCAAAAAATATTCATAGTTAATGTGACTATCAGGTAGTGATGTCAAATTTATATAACGGCAGTCTAGAAGAGATGATGAACTGGCATTTTCTTCTGTTTCGGCTTCTGCTTGCCTCTCCCTAACTTGACAATTGTATATGGTACTGACAGTTCTAGGGGATGACTGATAGCGGATTAATTCTGTATACCAAATTTTCCCCGGTGGGAGTTTAAACCATATCGTTGCATTGATCTGCCGTTCAATCAGCAAATCAATTGTTGCTCTCACCAGCGATAGCAGCGTAGCAGGATTAAGAGGAAATGCTTGGGAAAAGGATTCCGCTCCTAGTGCTAGCTGATAAACGGAAAAATCCTTATGCAGAGAGTCATTCATGGGTCAAACACGACTAATAAATCAGGGGAAGGCAGAAATGATTATGTCATTGATTTTCACTTATTTATATAGTTTTTGACAGCTAAAATACTTAAAAAGTATTAATTGAGGGAATGGGGAATGGGGAACGGGGAATGGGGCATTGGGCATTGGGCATTGGGCATTGGGCATGGGGAATGGGGGATGGAAAAATAATCTACCTTGTCTACCTTGTCTTCCTTGTCTCCCCTACACCCCTACACCCCTACACCCCTACACCCCTCTGTCCTGCAAAGCAGCGCGGGCGTGTTCTCGGTCGTCAAAGTGGATTTTCTCTGTGCCGAGGATTTGGTAATCTTCGTGACCTTTACCAGCTAGTAATACACCGTCTCCGGGTTGGGCTTGGAGGATGGCGGTACGAATGGCAGCAGCGCGATCGCAAATTACAATTGGCTCTACAGTATCAGGTATCCCTGCCAAAATATCCTCTAAAATCTTCTCTGGATCTTCTGTCCGGGGATTATCGGAGGTGACTACCGCCACGTCTGCTAACTCGGCGGCGATTTTACCCATTTTCGGGCGTTTGGTGCGATCCCTATCCCCACCACAGCCAAACACACAAATCATTTTCCCTGGAATAAATGGTCTAGCGGCTTTGAGTAGGTTTTCTAAGCTATCAGGTGTATGGGCATAATCCACAATTACACTAATTTCTTGGTCAGGGCTAATTTGCACCCTTTCCATCCGTCCGGGAACTCCGGGAAATTCGGGAATAGCGGCGGCGACTAATTGCAAATCTAATCCCAGATGTAAAACTGCACCGACGGCTGCTAAGAGATTTTCTAAATTATATTGCCCGACTAAAGGCGATCTAAAACTTACCTCCCCTTGTGGTGTATGTAGAGTTCCACTTACACCATTGGGTTCGTAACTTAAATTACTCATCCATAAATCAGCGCTGGTATCATTAACGCTGTAACTCCATACCTTATCAGGATTTAAAGCCGCAATTAAGCGTTTACCGTAGGGATCATCAGCATTAATAATTGCTCGTCCTTTGAGATATTCGGGGCTAAATAACAACGCCTTTGCCCCAAAATAATCTTCCATGTCGCGGTGATAGTCCAAATGGTCTTGGGTGAGGTTACTAAATACACCCACCTCAAAGGGACAACCGAGAACACGCCCTTGGGCTAAAGCGTGGGAACTAACTTCCATCACCCCAAATTCACAACCAGCTTTTACTGCCTGTGCTAGCTGCTGTTGTAATTCCACTGCAAAGGGTGTAGTGTGGGCAGCAGTTTGCTCAAAACCAGCCCAACGGGTGTAGAGAGTTCCCATCAAAGCCGTTGATAATTGAGCTTGGGTGAGGATAAATTCAATCAGGTGAGTAGTAGTAGTTTTACCATTAGTACCAGTTACACCCACCAGCTTGAGTTTCTGCCCAGGATATCCATAAAAAGCCGCCGCAATTTGGGCGCAAGCTTTAGTCATGTCGTTAGCACTAATGACAACAGCCTCATCTGTAGGAGGATTTTTGGCTACAGCTTGGGGTGAGACAATTGCCGCTACCGCACCAGATGCGATCGCACTTGGCCAAAATTCCCCACCATCTACCCGTGTTCCCGGCATCCCAATAAACAAATCTCCCGTACAGCAAGCGTGGGAGTTTGTCTTTAACCCTTGAACTTCAGTATCTCCCAAAGTCCCAGGTAATTGTTCAACACCGTCAACTGTCGCTAGTAATTCCCGCAATTTCATATTGTGAACCTCAGCACACACTTTTCTTGCGCTTATTCTGCATTATTTTTTTCGGTCTTGGCTAAATACTTATACAACATTTGCTCCAATTGCTGCACACTAGCACGAGGAGAAGGGCGGGGTAAAGCTCGTGCTTGCTCATCATCAGACTGGATTAAATGCAGAACTGGAATCTCATACTGATAGGCATTAAACCAATCTTCACGAGTAGTAATGTCACGAATCTCTAACTCAAATGACAAATTTTGAATCTGTTCCAGCTTTTCCTGCAAGCCTTCACACAAATGACAACCGGGTTTACTGTATAAAATTAATCGCATTTACCTAAACTAATCGCGCCTGTGGCATCTTTCATGATAGGCGCAACCGACTTTTAATTGAAAGGTAGGGGGGCAGGGGGGGCTTAATTAATTCAAAATTCAAAATTCAAAATTAGGGGGCAGGGGGCAGGG
>JBODRP010000395.1:0-4263 GCA_050633005.1 Trichormus sp.
AACTTGTTATGCTGTGAAATCTCAGCTAGCTCATGAACTCAGAGATAAGACTAAACGCAATAAACTTAGCTCAAAGTATATCTTTTGAATATGTATTGACAGGGTTTTAAAAAATCAGCGACAAATAGGTTATCGTATTCAACAGGCGAATTTTTTTATTGCCGCAATTGGTGAAAGAGGAGTTTATGAAAATCAAAATCTTTGGTTTAGCATTGATGTTAAGTCTGGCTGGATTTTTAGGAGCTTGTGAAGGTGGTACTACTGATACCACCACAACCCCTCCTGCTAGTCCTAATGAGCCAGCTGATACAGGTGCTACTACCCCAGCTACTACCCCAGCTGCTACCCCAGATACTACCCCAGCTGCTACCCCCACTACTAGCCCATAGAAGATAGTCAATCACTATTGTCAGCCAGTTTTGTAACTAATCCTCATAGCATCGCTGGGGGTAATTAGTTACGAGTCGTGATGGGTAAAGCCCCCGGTTTGTCACTGGGGGTAATTCAATTCAATATTCTGGAATCTTTACCTTTGGGAACAGAGGTAGTTAATAAAGATACGACAGCATGAAGCAAATTAAATTTGTCTTCTGGAGTATTAGTA
This sequence comes from Trichormus sp., assembly GCA_050633005.1. Lineage (GTDB taxonomy): Bacteria > Cyanobacteriota > Cyanobacteriia > Cyanobacteriales > Nostocaceae > Trichormus. The sequence goes on from JBODRP010000395.1 coordinate 605, forward strand.
GTATTATTGTGGTTTGGTTAAGCACTCATGTGGGAATAGCAGCGATCGCACTACCACCGATAGAGGATACACCAGAGGAAATATTACGTACAGAAATTATTATAGATGCGCGATCGCCTATAGATGGTAAATCAGTTACACCTCTGGAATACGCACAACTACAAGAACAGCTACAAGTTAGCCCACCACCTAAGTTAAGTAACAATTTGCGGCAGACTGTTTTTTTGTTACGGTTACGTAAAGCTCTGCTTCAGTTTTTTCCGTTTTTAGATTTGTAAGGGTTTAATTTTAAACGCAGAGGGGCGCGGAGGTTAACGCATTCGCCTTTAGGCGTTCCCGTAGGGTAGGGGCGCAGAGGAGTAGGGAGAAAGGGAGCAGGGGGAGTAAAACTCTTCAATTTTGTAGGCGCAAGCCTTCCCGCAGGGTATTTTGAATTTTGTAGCTTGCTACTCTTCGAGAACGCTACGCGAACCCGTAGGGTATTTTGAATTGATTAGCCCCATGCCCCATGCCCCATGCCCCCTATCGATAATCTTGACTTTGGATGTCTCGCAGGCGGGCGGCGTTACGCATATCGTATTCTGTACGGGTAAAGCGGTTGAGTTGGGCTTCAAAAAATTCGCGGTTGGCTTGCAGGTGTTTGGGGTTGGGGTCGTCTAGGGGATATAATAGGGCGGTTCGCAATGCCTGAATTACCGCAGAGGTGACGTTATACATGGAACGTTGGAAGGTAATGCCCAACTGAATTAACATATCTTCTTCACCACGACAATACTGTTGGTAATAATCAACTAGATATTGGGGTAAAAAATGCAACATATCTTGCATTAACAATGTCGGTGGAATCCCTGCTGTACCTACGGGAAAGACATCGGCGTAGAGAATGCCATAATGAAAGTCTTTTTGGTCATCTGGTACTTGACCGGCTTGGGCATTATAGGATTTTGTGCCTCTAAAGGGGGCTGTGCGGTAAAATACAGCTTCTACGTAGGGTAGTGCAGCTTCATACAGCCAGGTAAAACCTTTAGATTTGGGGATGATTTCGTAACATTCCCCACGAATATATACATGATGATAAATGGGACGACCGGCGATCGCAAATATGCCATTAACTAAAAAGTTCATTGCGTCAGGAACGCCTTTAAAGCCGCCTTCATCATAAATATCGGACATTTCAAAGAATACCGGTGCCATGACTTCCCAGAATAAACCTAGGTTAGAGTAGTAGGACATCTGGCGACACTGTTCTAAAAACATATCGGGGAACAGTTTGTAGAGTCCCAACATGACTGGGTTGCCTTGGAAGTAAGCTTTAATTGCCCTGTCGGCGTTGGCTTTGTATTCTTCTGAGTCAAGATAAGCATCAAATTGGTTGACTGGGGCATACATCTGACGATGCCACAACATAGCCCGCATACACGCTTCCGCAAATTCCATGTTAATGCGATCGTGTAATAAATGATGCAATAATTTAGGCATTTTGGCGGTTTCACCCTTGTCCATAAATGCCAAAAGTTCCGGGTGAGCTGTGGCTTCACCGCGCCAAATTCTTAAATCAGCATCATCACCAGCATAATGATTATGTCTATCTAAATATTCTTGGGAGATGAAGTATTTAAAGAAGGGCAAGGGATCTAAAAATACCTGTTCAGCAATATAAAGTAAGTCCCGCCAATAAAAATCCATTGGTACGGCATAGGCTTTATAAATACCGATGATTTGCATCAGATTTTCTGGCGTATCTGGCAACATTGAACCACCAGCTTCCAGGCGATGAATGATATCAGCAAATTCGTGCTGTGATGGAGGTAATTTAGTAATAGGTTTGTCTGGAGTTTGTACCATATATTTTTTGTGAATTTAATTTTAATAATGGGGCATGGGGCGTATCAATTCAAAATTCAAAATTCAAAATTCAAAATTGAAGAGTTTTACTCTCCCTTGTCTCCCTTGTCTCCCCCTGCCCCCCTGCCCCCCTCTTAATTTACTTCAAAGCCACTTGCGAGCCTGTAGGTTTCACTGGTGTAATAGTTGCTACCATTGCTGTGGTTGTGGGTTCACTCCAACGTACTAACCAAGTTGGTTGGATACCTAAAAATATAATCAGGGATGCCAAAACTAATGCAGGTATTTTCTCAGACCATAAAACTTTAGGATAGTAAGCTAGGTTATTGTCTAATTTGCCAAAGCAGGTGCGGTTGAGGAGAATGACAAAGTACACTGCTGTTAAACCGCTAGAGGCTACACATAAGAGTGTTGACAGGGGAAAGACAGAGAAACTACCCTGAAAAACAATAAATTCAGCGATAAATCCTGTTAAACCGGGAATACCTGCGCTAGCCATGCCACTGAGAACTAGTAACGCGCTAATTAAGGGTAAACCACGAATGGGACTCATTAAACCATTGAGTTTGTCTAATTCCCGTGTGCCTACTTTTGCTTCTACAACCCCTACGAGATGGAATAGAATTGCCAAAATCAAACCGTGGCTGAACATTTGGGAAACAGCACCAACTAGTGCTAAAGCGGTGCTAGCAGCACTAGCCAGCAATACATAGCCCATGTGACCAATAGAGCTATATGCTACCATGCGCTTGATATCTTTTTGAGCGATCGCAATTACTGCCCCGTAAATTGCACTAATTGCCCCCCAAATGGCTAAGGTTGGGGCAACAACACTCCAAGCTTCGGGAAACATTCCCATCCCAAACCGCAATAGTCCATATGTTCCCAACTTCGCTAACACCCCACCTAATAAAATCGCAATGGGTGCGGAAGCTTCTACATAAGCATCGGGTAGCCAAGTATGGAAGGGAACAAGGGGAATTTTGATGCCAAAGCCTAAGATAATTCCTACTAGAAGGATAAATTGTAAAGTGGCGGAGAGGGTTTGTGTAGATACGGCATCAAAAGCAAAGCTGGTAGAACCAGTTAAAAATACCATGCCTAAGAACGAGGCCAGAATCAAAGCACCAGAAACAGCCGTATAAATTAAGAATTTAATCCCAGCATAAGCTCGTTTTTCTCCTCCCCAAATAGAAATTAGTAAATAAAACGGGATTAATTCTAATTCATAAAACAGGAAGAATAGGAGTAAATTCTCTGCTAGGAATGCTCCAGCTACACCCCCACTAACTAATAAAATCAGGGAATAAAAAAGTCTAGGGCGATGAGTTTCTTTATCACTGCTGTAAATTGCAATCCAGGTGAGCAAACTATTAAGCATCAACATTAAAATTGATAAGCCATCAACACCTAATTGATAACTCAAACCCAAAGTTTCATTCCAAGGTAAATATTCTTGAAACTGCATCTCTGGATTGCTAATATCAAATTTCAGCAAAATAAAGAAGTTCCAGAGTAAAACTATGCCGGCAATAGTTAAAGAGACTAATCTAATGCGGCTTGCTGGAATGACTTTACCAGGTAAAAACCCGATAATGACAGCACTTATAATTGGTATCCAAATTAGAACACTGAGCATATAGCAGTCCGCTTTGATTTTGGAAATTACTTACTTAAGAGAGAATTAGGCGACAGGGGGAAAGAGAGCAGGGGAGCAGGGGGAGCAGGGGGAGCAGGGGAAGAAAAATACAATGCCTACCTACTCATTACTCATTACTCATTACTCATTACTCATTACTCATTACTCATTACTC
>JBODRP010000396.1:0-4254 GCA_050633005.1 Trichormus sp.
GTTAAGCATACCGCCAGCGTTCATCCTGAGCCAGGATCAAACTCTCCGTTTTGTTGATTTTTAGAGTTTGTTATCTGAAAAACAAGTTTTCAGACTCCTTGCTATAATTTTTAAAAGTCTTTGGGAAGTCCCAAATCCGATTTTTTCTTGACGAGGATTGGTTACTTCTTCGCTTTCAAAGTATTCTTTTTTCTCGGTTCGGTTGTTTTGGCTCTCTCGCCTCAACACTTATCTAGAATAGCGAGTATTTTTAGGTTCGTCAAGGGACAAATCAAGTTTTTTTTAAAATTGCCGATCGCATTTCCTGTTTAAAGTCACCAATTCCTTAACTACAAAGCCTTCCAGGCTATAGAAGTTATCGGAAGTTTGGCAATTTATTTGTGAATCAGCAGGTCTTGCAATCTGGCTACCATCTCAGCACGGGCAGAAACTCCTAGTTTGCGGAACATTCTTTTTAAAGCTTGCTTAACTGAGTTTTGAGTAATCCAGAGTCTTTGAGCGATTTCGGCGTTAGTTAATCCTTGGGCTACTAGTTCAGCGATTTGTAATTCTCGTGGGGTTAAGGGATTAGATGATGAAGTGGTGAAGGTTTTCGGGGTGGTTCGCAGTGTGGCAAGTTTGGCAGATAAATGAATACAGAGTGCGCTCAGATCAGCTAAATCATTAGCATTGAAGGGGGGATTGTCTTGATCACGAGCAAAGTTAAGTGTGCCTATAAGTTTACCATCGCAAACAATTGGACCTGTCATAACGTGGCCGTGGTCATGGCGCGGACATAAATCTTTCCAGTCTTCTGGGGTTAATAGCAATTGTTCATGGGTCGGTGCGTGACGTTCTACTACATATTGCCCGATAGGATTACTTTCTACGCAGACGGCTGGAATGGTTTGGGTTTCGGTATCGTTGTTTATCTGGCTATCTATAAGATGGATACCCCAACATTGCACACGAAAGTATGCAGCAATTTTATCCATGAGTGTTTGTTGTAATTCTTGCTCACTATGGATATTGGCGATCGCATTAAATACATCATGGAGAGAAATAGGCATAAGTGTACCCAGTTGGGGTCTATGCGAGACTCAACAATTACTTCTATGCTAATACCAGCACAACTAAAAAGCGACTATAACTAACTTATTGCGCTAGGAGAAGCACATGACAGTTACACAACTCTCTGCTCAGGAACTTTTCCGGGCTGCTTATGACAACCGTTATACTTGGGACAAAAATTTCCCGGGTTATACAGCAGATATTACCTATAAATATGATGGGCAGGTAATTACAGGTAAAGTGATCATCAACGCTGAACTCAAGGCAGAAGTTTTGGGTGTTGATGATGAGTCTGTGAAAAAAGCGATTCATGGACAAGCATGGGAAATTGCTATTCACCGTGTGCGCCGTACCTTTGAAGAAACCCACGGTGCAAATACATTTCGTTATGGTGCGACAGACGAAAATGGGGCTGTGGAAATTTTAATGGGTGGTAAGGCGGAAGGCGATCGCTATAAACTCCACAATAATATAGTCACTCTAGTTCATCGTCACATTCACGGTGTTGTAGTAACTATTAATACCTTCAATGTTCACGAGACTGGAGAAGGTTATTTATCTCATACCTATGATTCTGTGTATTATGATCCTCAAACTGGGGAACAAAAAGGCGGAGTCAATAACTTTGTAGATGAGTACGAAAAGGTGGGAGCTTATTTCATTCTTAATCGGCGTGAAATTAGTACAGAACTAGCCGGGAAAACATCCGTTCAAGAATTTGTCTTCTCTAATATTCAATTGTTGCCGATTGAGGTTTAATTGTTGACGGTTGATATTTGGCAATAGTCTACACAGGTCAAAGAGACACCATTATCAGGTGTCTCTTTATCTTTCAAAATGAAGGACTATGCACTTTGAGAACTTTGACTAGATATTGTTTCCGAAGCAGCTTTCATGGGGTTGAAAAAATCAATTAGGTTAGTCAATAACCTAGATTTTGTGGTGACAAAATTAATTTTAAATTTTGCGATCGCCTGTTGGGAAAATACTCGACTGTTTTAAAAATTGGGCTTAATAATACTGCGATCTTCTAATTGAGAAACTCGGACTTCTAAGTTATTAACTTGTTGCTTTAATTCAATTACTAAAGTTGCTAGCTTGTCAAACATCTGCTCTCGTTCTGTTTGTGACACAGTTCTTCTAGAACCTGGAGGTACTATAATTGGTGTTCTTGGGGATGGAGACTGTTGAATTTGATTTAATCTGGATTCTATTTGATCCAACCGTGATTCAATACGGTTTAAATCAAATTGTAAATTATTTAGCCGAGATTCAACTTGCTGTGAGACAGCAGGATTTGATAGCAATCCCAGCCAAATAATTATTACTAATAATATAGCAAAAAACAATCTGCGAAACATTTTATTGTTGACTGTTGATTTTTAATGGACAACCAACCTCACAATATGATTTTATGGATCAGGTTTTAAGTTAGAGAATAAATCTTGCCAGTTTATATTTTTAGCAGTATTTGTTCCCTCTTTGACTTCAAATGTTAAGTTAGAAGCATGATTTTGTTGTAAAACTTGTACACATAAATCAGCTATATCTTCACGGCTGACTTTGCCTCTAATATTATCACCTTGCTCAAAAATCAACTCTTTACCTCCTGCTTCTTCTGTTAAGGCACAAGGTCTAATAATGGTGTAGGGAATCCCACTGCCTCTTAAGCTATCTTCGCCTTTTAATTTCCAAGTCAAAATTCCACCTAACTGATCATTTAATCTCACGGCTGGGGGTTCTTCATCTAAATTAATTCCTGGTCTACCTGGACGGGTGACACCTGCGGAACTGACAAGTATAAATTGGGGTGTCGTTGTGCCACCATAGGCTTTAATTGATGCCAACTCTAAAGCAAAGATACCAGGTGAAAAACGAGGATTTAACGCACCATCATATTCAAATTTGCTTAACATCAATTGCAAAGAAGCAATGCTAGTTGGAGAAATTGTTGGCGCATTTTTGACTATTTTAGCTCGAAATACTGGCACAAAATCATTAAACGGAATGCGGATATTAATCCAAGTATTAGCTAGAGTATCAAATGAATAGCTATAACCTAATCCATCCCATTTGCTATCAGTCCGTAGAAAGATTTTATAACGCTGTCCATCACCTTTGACACGTAACTCCACACCTGTAGAACCAGATAAATTCAAAGGAGGATCAAAATTTTTCGTCCTTACAGATGCAAAGCCGCCAGAATTTGCTGTGGAAACATTACCAGTAAACACAGATGTTTTATCTAATAACTGCATATTACTAGCACTTACACCTCCCATGACAACATCATCGAGCGCACCCCAGATATTTTTTAATTGTGTAGACGGATTTGTAAAATCAAATATAAGTTTTTCATCGGGTGAGGATAGATATTTTGCAGCAGCATCAACTAAGTTTTTTACTCCCTGATATTCTACATTTTCTGGAGTATCGCCTACTATTTCAGGCTGGTAAAATTTCACACCTTGATAGTATTTATCTCTATTAGCTGTGTCTCCTTCTACTGGCTGTACACGCACAGCTGTACAGCAAATTACGGCTTGAATATTAGCCATAACCATAGGAGTTAAAGTTTCTGGTTTAGTGATATCAGCAACTACTAAATCAACATCATCACCCAGAATTGTCCTAGCTTTATCAATATCTCGCACTAAGCCACGGACTTGATAACCTCGTGCTAATAACCGCTTGACTACTCGTTTACCAACTCCACCGGTTGCGCCTGCTACTAGTATTACACCCACGCCTTTTGCTCCATTAGGTACATACTGATTTTGCTGGGGACGACCTTGAATTAATCGCTTTATGCAGTTGAGGAAAGGAATTACCTCAAAGTAGCTCAAGGTCTGAATAAATCTGCCTAAGTCCCATTGAGAACGATTGTTATCAGTCACAGTTACGTCTTTTTTATAATTCTGTTCTTGATACATGATAACGGAGTTGTAATATCAATTCGTAGTTCGTAACGATGCTCCCGCCCCGCTCCGCTCTCAGCACAGCTATGCCGCAGGCTTTACCTAATTCGTAATTACTGAATGTGTCTTTTCGATATTTGGTATAAGATTTACGAGTTTTGAGTCACGAACCCTACTCCTGCTGACAAAAAAGGGGGAGCAAAGGTAAATTACCCTGTTCCCCGGTCTTCAGCAACACTGAAATTCTTTATGCTTTGACTGTAGTTTGCAGTATTTGTTTCAAGAA
>JBODRP010000397.1:0-4212 GCA_050633005.1 Trichormus sp.
CCTTGTCTCCCCGAAGTTCTGAGCGGAGGAAACCTCCGCTCAGACTTCTCTCCTTGTCCCCCTTGTCTCCCTTGTCTCCCCCTGCCCCCTGCCCCCCTGCTCCCCTGCCCCCTACCTTTCTGAATAAAGAACTAGCCAGTGGCGCACTAAAATCTCTACAATAAATCCCTGGTTGATTGAAAAAACTATAGTTGTAATTATGACGAATCAAGCTCCTATCCCGGTAATTGTGAATGGTGCGGCTGGAAAAATGGGTCGTGAGGTGGTGAAGGCGGTAGCACAAGCACCGGATTTAAACCTGATGGGCGCAATTGACCACAGTGCAGAACATCAAGGTAAAGATGCTGGAGAACTAGCAGGTTTAGCAGAACCGTTGGAAATACCCATTACTAACCAATTAGAGCCGATGTTGGGCTATGTAGCTGGGGAAAGGCAAGGGCCTCCTGGGGTGATAGTAGACTTTACCCATCCTGATTCAGTTTACGATAACGTGCGGAGTGCGATCGCCTACGGGATTCGTCCTGTGGTCGGGACTACGGGGTTAAGTCCAGAACAACTGCAAGATTTAGCGGACTTTGCCGAAAAAGCTAGTACAGGTTGTTTAGTTATTCCCAACTTCTCCATTGGCATGGTACTACTACAACAAGCCGCCGTCACCGCTTCACAATATTTTGATCATGTAGAAATTATTGAACTACATCACAACCAAAAAGCAGACGCACCTAGTGGTACAGCCATTCAAACGGCTCAATTACTAGCCGAGATGGGTAAAACTTTTAACCCGGCAATTGTAGAAGAAACGGAGAAAATCCCAGGGGCTAGAGGTAGTTTAGCTGGAGAAGGGATTAGAATACATAGTGTAAGGTTGCCTGGACTGATCGCCCATCAAGAAGTAATTTTTGGCGCACCAGGACAAATTTATACATTACGCCATGATACCAGCGATCGCGCTTGCTATATGCCAGGAGTCTTACTAGCAATTCGCAAAGTTTTACAGTTAAAGTCATTAGTATATGGCTTAGAAAAAATCCTCTAATACCAATTTTGGATTTTGGATTTTGGATTTTGGATTAAAAGCCTAGATTCTTAGGCTATTCCAGAATCTCGAAACAATACTACCTATCCCAATTTGGTATAACCCATTCCCCATTCCCCATTCCCTTAATTTATGCTTGTCCCACTGACTCGCCAGAAATTTGAACAACTCATTCCCCTGATTGCGACTGGCCCACAGTACAAGTATTATTGGGGGAAGTTTGCCAATTTTTTGCAACGTCTGTTGATTTCCGTAGTAGTTGTGGCTGCGATTCTGCTGGTAAAGGTGCTGTTTCGGTTGGTAACTAGCCCAATATTATTTTTTGTAGGAGTCCTGGCTGCACTGTTTTGGATGTGGTATCCCATATTGCAAGCCAGTCTACGCAATGTCCAATGCCGCCGTTACAAATATAGTGGCTTTTTCCGGGGTAGGATTCTTGATTGGTGGATTTCAGACAAGTTAATTGGCAAACAAGAAACCGTCAACAGTAAAGGCGAACTGGTGATTGTAGAAAACCGGGAAAAGCGCATTAATATTGAAGTTGGTGACGATACAGGCTTTAGTGTTGAATTACAAGCCCCATTGCGTCCTTTTCATAAAGAAATTACTCGTGGACAAATAGCAGAAATGATTGTCATGTCAAATCGCCCAGATTTGAGCGAAATTGAAGATTTTACTGATGTTTATATTCCCAGTCGGAATATTTGGGTCAGTGATTATCCTTACATTCGCAGAGATTTCTTTGATGAAGTTAGCAGTCGTCTACGGGAAAACCGACAATCAAGAAAACAAAACTCCCGCCGTCCTCGTCCCAGAAAAGATTAAAGTTCTCGTCGCCGGGGGATATCATAAATCATGAAATCATGAGCCATATCTGTATTTGGAAAAATAGCACGGGCTTCTTTGAGTAAATCTCTTAAATCTAAAACATTCCCAGGAGCGTAGCGAGGGCTAAAATGAGTCATAATCAGTTTATGTGTTCCCGACGCTAAAGCTGTTTGTGCTGCCATTGTAGTTGTTGAGTGCAACCTTTGAAAAGCCATTTCTGCATCTTGATGAGCAAAGGTAGCTTCATGAATTAACACATCAGCATCTTGAGCTAATTCCACAGCACCATCACAATAAATTGTGTCTGTACAATAGGCAAACTTACGCCCTAATTCTGTAGGGCCACATAATTCTGTACCATAAATAACTCGGCCATCGTCTAGAGTGACGGTTTCACCGCGTTTGAGTTGACCATAAATCTTGCCAGGCGGAATTTGTAAGGTTTTAGCTTTTTCCACATCAAAGCGTCCGGTACGATCTTTTTCAACTACACGATAGCCAAAAGCTGTAATGCGGTGATGCAAAAGACCGCAACTTACCGTAAATTCTTCATCTTCATAGATGACACCCGGACGAACAGCATGAACTTTAATAGGGTAAGAAAAATGTGTATGAGAGTAACGTGAAGCAGCTTGGATATAGTCATTTAATCCAGGTGGCCCATAAATATCCACTCTTTCTACATTACCAGCTAAACCACAACTAGCCAGCAGTCCCATCAAACCGAAAATGTGGTCGCCGTGCATATGAGTAATAAATATTCGGGATAGCTGACTGCTTTTTAGTTCACTCCGTAGTAGTTGGTGTTGAGTACCTTCGCCACAGTCAAATAACCAGAGTTCTGCCCTTTGCGGTAATCTCAGGGCAACACTAGAAACATTACGTGATCTTGTAGGTACACCGGAACTTGTTCCCAAAAATGTGATCTGCACAGCGTTTTCTAGCCTTTATTTTTGAACTTAGCAACACCCAAATCTTTCTTGAAGCATCTATCCCAGCCTATCCGCAAGTCACGTAGGGCATACTGCGGCGTGCAATTCGACACCTCAAAATACCAAGGATACTAAGGCTTTACCATTTTACAGAAAAAATTGGACTGAAGAGAGACCTAATTCTTAATTACGAATTATCCTGATTCGTAGTTTGCCCAGAAAAGTGAGGCAAAGTGAGTGATTGTTAGCTTCTTGGCTACTGATAAAAATCTCTCTTTACCAATGCCCCATGCCCCATAATAATCAATTCTCTTGGCTAACCATAAGAAATACTCGGACATTAAGTGTCATGATGGTGATGACGAGCCATTAGAATGTAATCTCGGCAATAGTATTGAGAGCAGGTGTATCCCCAGCGTGAAGCTATTTGTATACCATACCCCGGAACAAACTCCCACTGACAAAGCCCCAGACTGCGCGATCGCAGTCGATGTTTTGCGCGCTACTAGCACTATAGCAACTGTCCTCTCATCTGGGGGCGAAGCGGTGCAAGTCTTTAGTGATTTAGATCAACTTATTGCAGTCAGTGAACAATGGCCAGTAGAAAAACGGCTTCGAGCTGGAGAACGAGGCGGTGGTAAAGTCGCTGGTTTTGAATTAGGTAATTCACCCCTCGACTGCACACCGGACTTAGTCCAAGGAAGGCGTTTGTTTATTAGTACCACTAATGGAACGCGCGCTTTAAAACGGGTACAGCACTCACCTACTGTCCTAACAGCCGCCTTTATTAACCGTGCCGCAGTTGTCCAATACCTGATAGACAAGCAACCGGAAACAGTTTGGATTGTCGGTTCTGGTTGGGAAGGCAGTTTTTCCTTAGAGGATACAGCCTGTGCAGGTGCGATCGCTCATAGCGTGATTGCAAAATCTCAATTACCACCAGAAGAATTAGCTGGTAACGATGAAGTGATTAGTGCGATCGCTCTCTATTCCCAATGGGAAAATAATCTCTTAGAACTATTCCACCACGCTAGTCACGGTAAACGGTTGTTACGCCTACAATGCCATGAAGACCTAAAATATTGTTCCCAAACCGATATTTTACCTGTCTTGCCTACACAGCAAGAACCAGGAGTATTTAAACATAAAGCTTAAATATGCAAATTCGATAAACGCCAAAATTTCTTGATTATTAGCCTTTTTCTAAAGTTTACCTAGAAAGAGGCTAGTTTTTTACAGTTATCAGTTATTGAAATTAGTACTCAGAGCTTCAGCCTAGGCTGTTGACTCTGTACCTTTTCAGGAGTGAAAAATTCATGCACAATCCTTTCCTTCTGTAAGTAATAAGTAATGGGTATTTCCTCATTACTCATTACTCATTACTCATTACTCATTACTCATTACTCATTACTCATT
>JBODRP010000398.1:0-4212 GCA_050633005.1 Trichormus sp.
GGTCGGGAATTATTTCTTTGCTAATAATTTTTTGCCCAATCCGATAGCGAAATGCTTGGATTCGCTCTAATAAATTATTGATCTCTGTCGTTGGCAACGTGTCAAACCCTTGCAGGGTCAAGAAAAAGTCTTGAAAGGCATTTTTAATATAAGTCATAATCAAACAACTGGTTTACTCTATATCGTTGATGTGTATAGCAATGCACCTTGATTTCTCAACTTACTTGTCTAGCTAGGGAACAGAATATAGGAAAGCAGTTTTTCCCAGGTCAATTACGATTTCTATAGATTTTCAAATTACTTGACATCATCATGTATTCAAAATACAGCTAATACGGCTAAGTAAACCTCAACCTTTTTTACACAATTTCTCAAAACTATCTAGAGTTTAATCCCTAAAAACACATATTTAGGGTTAAAGTATCACATTTTTTTACACTAATAAATACTTAAGATAAACTAAAGATCAAGTGACTCAAATCACAACCAACAAGCCATGAGCCGGGTGTAGGGGGTAGGGTGTGGGGTGTAGGGGAAGAATTGAGCCACCAAACAACAGGATACAAGCCCCTGTATTGATCAATCTTCAAGTGCAACGGTATGAGGTGTTAGTTTGGCTTGGTTGTAGGGAACTATATATAACAGTTGAGGGTGAGATAGTCGCAATCTTGGCTTAATGTCCTGATTATAATCGAATACGTTAGTATATTTAGTAACTAGATTTAGTTAAATGAGTTATCGTATATTTATGGTTATAGTATTTTTTAGAACATGGGGTAAGCATCTCGATCTGCTAGTCAAATAAGGAGTAAAGCGGGATGACGGCGAATTAACAACAGATTAAACTATGGATAATATGAATTGCTAGTTGCTAAAGCAACACCGAGATAAATTCCCACCCATGTAATACTGTTATATTAAAAATTACCTATGTCAGCTCAACAGCGTAGTTTTGGGGAGACGGCTGATTTGATTATTGGTGTTCGTAATCAAGAAAATCAAAATTTCCCAGTCAATACTTCTCCAGTTGGGTCTCTAGCCCGCCGGAAAGGCACTATTTCAACTTTTCTAGCTCCCCTGACTCAAGATACTTTTAAACAAGTTGTGACAGAAGTTGAGCAGAAGTTACATATTGTGCATCAAACCCTGTCAATGCTCGATTCTCAAGGGTTTGAGACAATTCTGCAAGAAATGTTACATTCAATTACCTTTAAAACTGGGGAATTGTTGGGAGCAGACCGGACAACTATATTTTTATTAGATGAAGAAAAACAAGAGCTGTGGTCAATAGTTGCTGAAGGAGAAGGCGATCGCTCTTTGGAAATTCGTATCCCCGCCGATAAGGGAATCGCTGGGGAGGTGGCAACCTTTAAGCAAGTAATTAATATTCCCTTTGATTTTTATAACGATCCACGTTCTATATTTGCTCAAGAAAAAGAAAAAATCACCGGCTATCGCACCTACACAATGCTGTCCTTACCCCTACTGAATGAACAAGGGCAATTGGTAGCAGTGGTACAGTTACTCAATAAATTAAAATCTACCTACAATCCCGATGCACCATTAGCAGAACGGATCGATACGATCGGCTTTACTAGAGATGATGAACAATTATTTCAGGAATTTGCCCCCTCTATTCGTCTGATTTTAGAGTCATCACGCTCTTTTTACATCGCTACTCAAAAACAACGAGCCGCAGCTGCGATGATGAAAGCGGTTAAGTCTTTGAGTCAAAGCAGCCTGGACTTAGAAGATACCCTCAAACGGGTAATGGATGAAGCTAAGGAACTGATGAAGGCCGATCGCAGTACCCTGTGGCTCATAGATAGCGATCGCCATGAACTATGGACTAAAATCACTCAAGATAATGGTTCTACTAAAGAGTTGCGAGTCCCCATAGGTAAGGGTTTTGCTGGTATGGTTGCAGCGTCGGGGCAAAAACTCAATATCCCTTTTGATTTATATGACCATCCCGACTCAGCCACAGCTAAACACATTGACCAACAAAATGGCTATCGTACTTGTAGTTTACTCTGTATGCCTGTATTTAACGCCGATCAGCAGTTAATTGGCGTGACTCAATTAGTCAATAAAAAGAAATCAGGGGATTTTCCCCCCTATAATCCCAATGATTGGCCGCAAGCCCCGGAATGCTTTCAAGCCAGTTTTGATAGCAACGACGAAGAATTTATGGAGGCTTTTAATATTCAAGCCGGGGTAGCATTGCAAAATGCCCAGTTGTTTGCCAGAGTCAAGCAGCAAGAACAAATGCAACGGGATATTCTGCGGAGTCTTTCTAATGGTGTAATTTCTACAGATAAAGCCGGAGCAATTATTGCAGCCAATGACAGTGCTAAACGGTTGTTGGGGTTAGCAGATGAAGAGCGTTTAGAAGGTAAATTAGTTAGTGAAGCGATCGCCATTAAAGAAGGTGATTTTAGTAAATGGTGTCAAGATGCTTTACACGGTCAAGACCTCAAAGGTCGTCAGCAATATTACCCTGACCGTACCTTATTAAGTACAGAGAAAGCAGCAGAACAACATAGTATTAATTTATCAATTAATACGATTGCCGATGCTAGCGACCCACAGCAAGTTTGTGGCGCACTGGTAGTTATGGAAGATATCAGTGATGAAAAGCGGCTCAAAAGTACTATGTATCGCTACATGACTCAAGAATTAGCAGAAGAACTCTTGAAGTTAGATGATGCTAAACTGGGAGGCGATCGCAAAGAAGTCTCAATTTTATTTTCCGATATTCGTGGCTACACCACTTTGACAGAAAATCTGGAAGCAGAAGAGGTGGTCAGTATGCTCAATGAATATTTTGAATCAATGGTGGAGGCTGTTTTTAAACACAAAGGCACTCTCGATAAATATATCGGTGATGCCATTATGGCTGTATTTGGTTCGCCTCTCCCCCTAGAAGAACACGCTTGGATGGCTGTACAAACATCCCTGGAAATGCGCCATCGTTTACACGAATTTAATCAACGTCGCTACGCCGCTAATAAACCCAAAATTAATATTGGCATTGGGATTAATTCTGATACCGTCATTAGTGGTAATATTGGCTCTAGTAAACGCATGGAATTTACTGCGATCGGTGATGGTGTGAACTTAGGTTCTCGCCTAGAAAGCGTCAGTAAGCAATACGGTTGTGATATTATTCTCAGCGATAATACTTTTAAACCTTGCCAAAATCAGATTTGGGCGCGAGAACTCGACTACATTCGAGTCAAAGGGAGAACCGAGCCGGTAGCTATATATGAATTGGTAGGTTTACGGTCTGACCCTATTAGTAGTCAGAAGTTACAGGTAATAGAACATTATCACAAAGGTCGTGAATATTATCTTCAGCAGGAATTTACTTTCGCTAGAGCGGAATTTGCCAATGTTTTAGCCGCAGATAAACATGATAAAGCAGCAATGCTACATCTTTTACGTTGTCAACATTGGTTACAATCACCTCCAACCACTTCCCAATGGGATGACGGCGTTTGGACTTTCCAAGAAAAGTGAAAACTGTAGATTAACCTCTTGAGCAGGAGAAAAAACCACCACAACGGCATTCTTTGTAGTAATTGAAGGTTTCTGATTGAAAAAAGTAATCACTAATGAGTAATAAATTTACTTATTACTCACTACTTATTACTTATTACTTAATACTCATGGTGTACATCACTTACTTCAAAAGTACCGTAAGATATTTGTTCTGGCAATGGTGCAGTATTGAGAATACTACTAATTTGATGCAAACATAGCCTGACAAAATAAGTAACCCAAGTTGTAATTCCCACTAACTTAAATGTATCCTCTACAAACGTAGGGAGTCCTTCCCATATTATGTCAGCAATGATAGATAGTCCTAAAGATAGGATTGCAGCTAAGAAAATCACAAATTCTGTTTTGTGAAAAATTTTTCTAAACCTGATAAAAAATAAGGAGAACACTATCATATATGCTGCATATACTATACGCTCACTAATATATAGATATTGGGGAAATACAAATTCATGCAGTAAAAACAAATCATCGACTAACAATAAAGTCGTGATTAAGCCGGAATATAGCAGAAAATTGGCATATTCTTGAGCTTGATTGGCTGTTTTGAGAACCCCATAGGTAAATACACAAATTGCTGCACATACACACCACAATAATATACCAATACTAGAAAACACACCTATATAGGGTGGTATTTTAGCTACA
>JBODRP010000399.1:0-4208 GCA_050633005.1 Trichormus sp.
ATTTAGACGATTATTTTTGTAATCTCCTTATTCAGCCCAATTCTGAATACATCCATTCAGGTTTTGATATCTACGTCCAAAGTTTTTGGCAGCAAATACAAGATTTTCTATTACAAGAAGATAACGGTAGCAAAAACATTTTCATTACTGGGCATAGTTTGGGCGGTGCAGCAGCTACACTCATTGCCAAGTCTGTGAGCCAACTTGGTTTTAAACCTATTTATCCCTATGTTTTAGAAACATATACCTTTGGCGCACCACCAGTCAGCACCGTAGAATTAACACTAGACACACCTTTATTAAGATTCCGCACATCTGGTGATTTGATTCCTCATTTACCCCAGATAGTTGTTACCTTAATTAACAGAATACCTCAGTTACAAAATTTAATCATTAACTGGAATCCCAAGTTGTTGTCAACGCTTTCTCAATATCGCCATACAGGTAATGAATATTTAATAGAGAAAGATGATCAAATTCGTCACCTGGAACAACCTGAAATCGGCAAAGCTTGGTTATGGATTCAGTTAACTAAAGTATTATTACCAAATCTACAGTTAAAAATACAGAAGTGGGAAGAGAATAACAATATCAGAAATCTACTAAGACAGATGATTACCACTCTAATTGATACTTCATTGCAAGAACATCGAGCGATCAAATATGTAGAAAAGTTAAATTATGGGCAACTGCCACCTTGGTGCAAAAAGTGAGCAACCTAAGTAGGTCGGCGTAAATAATTATTGTTGGAATAAGGCAGCCAGGCGGCAGGGAGCAAGGGGAAAAAGTTTGAGCCTTATTTACTTTTATTTACATAGTTTAGTTTATGGCATCGACTTACTTAAAAATGCAAAACTAACAATAAAGAATGCTGATTTCCTATGAAAAACAGGAGTGTAAGCGTGTAAGGGTATAGGGTAAGAAAAAAGTGTTTCTTCTATATTTTGCTAGTGCGCCACTGCACTAGTTACAGCCTCTCAACTTGCAGAGAATTTTTCTACAAAAGGATCTGCATATTTTCATTGTTCATCACGAGAACACCATCAACCGAGGAATTAACCATAGTCCTCAAAATAAAAAAGACAAGGAGTATCGACAATGGAACAAATAATTTTTTTACTTATATGGATTGCAATGGGTTTTGTTTGCTCTAAAATAGCTGAAAATAAGCATCGAGATAAGACAGTTTGGTTCATTCTCGGTGTTTTAGGCGGTTTAATTGCTGTTGTAGTGATCTCGGTTTTACCTCCCATATAAGGGACTTCGATGTGAAAAGTTGTGGAGCAGGGAAGCAAGGGAGATATCGCCCAAAATTCTACTTGGTTTTAAGCTTATTCTTTTGATCAAAAATATCCAAAATTTAGCCTGCCTCAAAACTCTTCTGCTACCTTGTCTCCCTTGTCTCCCTTGTCTCCCTTGTCTCCCTTGTCTCCCTTGTCTTCCTTGTCTCCCCTCCCCCTCTGCTCCCTCTGCTCCCTCTGCTCCCAGTCTCTAAGCTTCTAACCAATTAAACAAATCTGCCAGGACAACGTTAGAAAATAAAAACCCCTCTGGGTCAGACAAACGCAGCCTTTCCTCCGTGATTTCTACCAAACCTTGCTCAACATGAGGTTTGAGACATTTGTGAATTACTTCTAAAGGCTGTTGACCAAATTTTTCGCTGAGTCTGGTTAAATTTACACCCTCAGCTAAACGTAAACCTAACATTAAAGTGTCTAATAATACTTCTTGGGGTGGTGTAACTTCACAATCAATTACACAACCTGCTTCTACCCATTGATAATAATCTTTAGTCGTGCGGGGACGAGTAAAGCGTTTACCTTCTACATAACTTGCTGCACCCATCCCAAAGCCATAATAAGGACGATTTTCCCAATACACCCGATTATGTTGACATTGATGCCCTATTTGTGCATAGTTGGAAATTTCATAATGTTGATAACCCGCAGTTGTTAAGACTTGCTGTGCCAGTCGATACATTTTGACGGTAGTTGCATCTGTGGGTAGGGGACTATCCCCTGGTTGATAGTAACGACCGAAAGTTGTTCCCGGTTCAATAGTGAGATCATATATAGATATATGAGTTGGTGCAATGGCTACCACTTTGGTGAGAGAATCTTGCCATTGTTCTAAAGACTGATGTGGCAATCCAGAAATCAAGTCTATGCTAAATTCGGGAATCTTCGCTTGGTGAATTAATTCTACAGCTGCAAAAATATCTTCCACCGAATGCGATCGCCCGGCGACTTTGAGTAATTCTGCTTGCAATGCTTGTACACCCAAACTTACCCGATTCACGCCCACATCACGATAACCTGTAATATGCGCTAAATCAAACGTTCCTGGGTCTACTTCCATCGAAATTTCTGCATCAGCAGTCATCCCAAACCGCTTTTCTAATACCTGTAAGATTTGTGCTAACTGTTCTGTAGACAGCAGTGAAGGAGTACCACCACCAAAGAAAATGGTTTTTAGTGGTTGACTAAACACTGGTGCAGTAGTGATTTCTTGACACAGTATGTCAACATATCGAGAGATACTACCAGAATTTTCTCCCCGCAGGCGATCGCCCACCACAAACACCGGAAAATCACAATAAAAGCACCGCCGCCTGCAAAACGGAATGTGTACATAAGCAGAACTAACAATGCTAGCGTCATTAACTTGTGGCATTTTCGTGTAGAAAAATCAATTTAATTAACAAAAAATTAGAAATAATGAAATTGCGTAGTTTCTTTACAAGTTTTTATCGGTTTTTGACAAAACGATGAAAAATATTAAGAGAAAGCACTTTAGTTATAATATTTGCAGACATTCCCTGCATCAAACCCTAATCTAATTAAATATTGCTGACTCTCATGGAGTCAATTCACATTATTTGACTTGATTAGGTAAACCAATCGCAGGAATACATCATAACCATGCTTGATGCCATTATCATTCTCTCATTTATCCTGGCAGCAGCAGGCATTGGCTTCTACAGCACCGATCTACTACCCAACGGGACACTAGATCGCGTTACAAATCTCGAAGCTTTACGCCTGACTGTCGCAGTTTTTGCCGCCATCATTGGTGGAGCTGTTGGGCTGAGTTTTCAAACCACCTACCGCCGCTTAGAAGCCCAAGTCCGAGAAATGCCTCTGGAAGTAATTCTAACGCGTGCGATCGGTTTAGTTATCGGGTTATTGTTAGCAAACTTAATGCTAGCCCCATTATTTTTATTACCGATTCCGGCAGACTTTAGTTTTATTAAACCACTAGTGGCAGTAGTTGGTAGTATTATCCTCTCCGTTACCGGCATGAATTTAGCCGACACCCACGGACGGGGTTTATTACGATTTATTAATCCTAATACCGTTGAAACAATGGTAGTCGAAGGGACACTCAAACCCGCCAGCACCAAAGTTTTAGACACTAGTTGTATTATCGATGGTCGGATTGAAACACTGCTAGAAACCGGATTTCTAGAAGGACAAATCATCGTTCCCCAGTTTGTCTTACAAGAATTACAGCAAGTTGCTGACGCGAGTAAAGACCAAAAACGGGTACGCGGAAGACGCGGACTAGAAATTTTAAACCGCATTAAGGAAGCATATCCAGATCGAATTATTATCAATCAATCCGATTATGACGATATTCCTACGGTAGATGCCAAATTAGTGCGTTTCGCCCAAGAAATCAACGGTACACTCCTCACCAACGACTACAACTTATCAAAAGTAGCCAGCGTGCAGAAAGTACCTGTCTTAAATGTCAACGACCTTGTAAATGCAGTTCGTCCTACATATTTACCAGGGGATAACCTTGATTTGAAAATTCTCAAAGAAGGTAAAGAACCCAGCCAAGGCATTGGTTACTTAGACGACGGTACAATGGTCGTCGTTGAGGAAGGTAGAAATTATGTAGGTGGTGAAGTGAGGGTAGTAGTTACCAGCGCATTACAAACCACAGCCGGACGGATGATTTTTGCCAAACCCCAAGCGTCAGCAATAGCGTGAGGGCAATGTCTGGTAGAAATCGAGTTAAGATATGCGTATGCGAAGCATCGGCGCAGCCATCGGTGTAGGAATACTCAACCTGCACCGATTTTGTGTAATACCAATTAAAAATTCAAAATCCAAAATTAAGAAATCTATTACACCCCCAGTTTTATATAGGACTTACGCAACTGGCATATTTTTGATGTAGGATGTGTGACGCTGCGAAAG
>JBODRP010000400.1:0-4187 GCA_050633005.1 Trichormus sp.
ATGAATAATGAGTAATAACTAAATTTCTTACTCATTACTCACTACTTATTACTCAATCCTTGGGTATGGTGCGTCAGTATGAAGAATATCTGATTATAGTTAGGTTATATCGCACTGACGCACCCTACAACTGATTGAAAAAAGTAATGAGTAATGAATAATGAGTAATAACTAAATTTCTTACTCATTACTCACTACTTATTACTCATTACTTAATTTTGGATAATTGATATTACTGAACTTATCGGATTGTTCTATTGACTGCATTAGCCGTATCTTCAGCTTGTCGCTGAATATTTGTGGCTGTATCTGCTGCTCCACGCTGAACATTTTTTACTAAGTCTTCAGCCGCATTTTGTGTATTTTCTTTGATATTTTCTAAGCCGCGCTGAGTACCTTTAGCAACACCTTCCTGCACTTCTTCCGCAGAACTACCCACATCTTCACCTAGGTTCTTGACTCTTTCACCCAAAGGTGTACCTTGGCGATAATTGCGGACATATTGTTCTGTGCTATCAATGCCTTTTTGTTCGACATTTGTTTTAGCCATGTCTCGTAAAGCTTTAGCCTTAGCTTCTGCGGCTTTTTCCTCGGCTCTAGCTCTGGGATCTACATCACTAAAGTTATTCATCCCGCCTTGAGGTGGATTAAGTGGATAACTTTTTGTGGGATCGTATCTTTCCACATTAGGAGGTTGATGACTTGGTTGTGGTGGTTGTGCTGCTATACCTGGACGGTTACAAGCCTGTATTGTTAACAGAAAAACTCCTGCTAAAAAGGCTGTAAAAATTTTGAGAGGACGAAGGTTTTTTAGCCAATTAATGACTCTATTCATAGTGATACTCCTGGAATTTTTGATGATTATTAGTTGAAAGTATTTCATCTACCAACTGCGGGATTTTTTTGTAACTCAGGTCTAGCACTGGCTTCATCTGCTTTTTCTTTTAAAAATTTTGAAGCCTCTTGGACATTTTCTTGTACAGTGCCAATTCGCTCTTGAATGCGAGTACCTACATCTGGTTCACGCTGAATTAAACCACCTGGTTTGGGCTGTTGGTAGTCTTTTTCAGTAATGATTGGTAATTCCCCTTCTTTTAAAACTCTCCCTGTTGGTGTTTCTGCACCAGGGTAGAGCAATTCAGATTCTCTATTGGCAGCAATCAATATTTGTGGATTGCTTTGTAGATTAGCTTGATCACTCGTTTGACTGGTCTTTGTGTTAGTAATTTTTGGATCTGTAGACATCCTATATTTGGTATATTTGTCTCCACCATTTTTATAAGGATTATTTGCACCACCAGCTTGTACAGCAGGATTTTTGGGATTTGCACCTTGAGGATTTGCTTGAGTGCAAGCAGTGCTAAATATTAACAATATCCCAGCCAAAAATACAGTAATAACTTGGCGCAGGCGCAGTTTTTTCCATAAAGATATGAGGCTGTTCACCAATTCCTCCTTCCAAATAATCACAAGCTAATTTGCTTACTTATTTGTAGGTAATAAATAAGCAAATATGTATGTGGTTTTTTGGTTTATTTAACTACTCAATTGACCAACAGTATCTAATGTTAGGTGTAAAAAAATATCTTTTCCTCTAGCGTAAGTCACATTATTTATGCTCGTAATGTGCTATTTTTATCTAACTTACGAGAGATAACATTAAATAATGAGATTTACTCATTACTCATTACTCATTACTTATTACTCATTACTTATTTAAAAATATATTTGGTGCGTGACGCTATCAGCCTCATGACTACCTTCACATACTTTCGTAGCGTCACACACCCTACTTAACTTATTACTCATTACTAGGTTTTCTCTCCGCGACTCTGCGACTCTGCGTGAGACATATCAAAATCTCCATAGCTAGACAAAATAGTACAAATGTACTATAATAAATCCAGCATTCACAAAGTGGATATATCAAAGCACTTATGTCACGGTCTTCTGGAAGAGGGATTCAAGGGTATAGTCAAATGATTAAACATTACATTCTCAATCTCAACCCTATTGCCAAACACGAATGGGATCGGTGCATCTTAAGAGATCCTCTAACTGCAAAGCGTCCAGACATTGCGAAGTTAATTGCTGAAGCTGTTGGTGCTGATGCTGGTAGTTATTTGGTGAGCGTGAATATTGAAGTCCAAGTGTTAGAAGCAGCTGCTGCACCCCAATCAGAACAACTTTCACTTTCATTACCTGAAATGAATGTTCCGAATCAACTCAGAGAAGCAGCGTAATTGTGCGGCTAATCGTTGAGGGCGTTGTTGAGAGGCGATCGCTCTTTCTTCTGGTGACAAGTATCTCACACCTTGGTAATCATACCAATACAACCAATCCTGTGTAACTTAGCATAGTTAGAGCGATCGCCAACGCATAATATTGATATCGATCCATCATTCGCGTTTTCTTGCGATAATTCCCAAGGGGGACGCGCTCCCACTGTTTCGTGAAAGGGGGAATGATGACACTCAAACGCATATTTTTATTCTTTATCCTCACACCGATTGCAGTTTTATTTGCTGCTTCATCTCTATTCGGGACTTTACAAGAACCCCAGTTTCAGACTCGTTTAGAACTTTATCAAACTAATATTGTTCTGGAAGCGCAGGCTTGGCAACCAAGCGATAGTCAAGATGATAACTCTGAGGTACTTCGAGAAGCCATCTTGGGGGAGCAACCCCTGGAAGGTGCTACAGAGAAATACGAACAAACACGTGAATCTGTACAGACTAACTTAGCTAAAGTGCAGAGCCAACTTGCACAACTGCGTTCTACAAATCAAATTCCTACACCACCGAAACCACTACCAGAAGTTCCTCCCACTACAGATGTTGCTAACTCCCAAAAGGAGCAGCAATTAGAGCAGTCCCAACGAAAAATGCAACAGTTTCTAGATGAATTAGACTTAGAGTTGGGAATTTTACAAGTCAAGCAAGGAAAGACAGATACAGCACTCAAAACCTGGAGCGATGTAGAACAGTCAACAATTAACAGTCAACAAACTGCTGCTGTACTCAGTGGACTATGGAGCGATCCTCCCCGACTGTTGCCTGATGCTCAAGCAGTAATTCAAAATAATTTATCAGGTTGGTTTCGTTCGACAGCTTTGATTCAGTTATACCAACTCCAACAACGCCAAACTGCTTTATCAGAAGTACAAACAGTACAGCAACAGAGGGCAGCTGACGCTGTATTTAAGTTAGCATTTATTAGTACTGTTCCTGCTCTTGCCGCTTTGGCGGGAGTGATACTGTTAATTTTCTTAATTGCTCAACGCTTACTGAAGGGGAAAGAGTCATTACTAGGGCAATATGAGGATTTAACTTGGGCAACACCTTGGGATGGGGAAATTATCTTACAGGTGTTTGTTGTCGGGTTTTTCTTTATGGGACAGGTTTTCGTTCCCGCTTTACTCTTAACACTCCCTATTCCCCGTCCCCTGGGGGATGTACGCCTGCAAGCTGTTTCAGTTTTAGTTAGTTACTTGTTAGTAGCTGCGGGTGCGCTATTAGTTATGTATTTCTCGTTGAAAAAGTTTTTCCCCTTACCGAGACTCTGGTTTAAATTACAGCTACGGGATAATTGGTTTTTGTGGGGATTTGGGGGATATTGCGCTGCTTTACCGATTGTTATTGTTGTTTCCTTGATTAATCAGCAGCTATGGCAAGGACAGGGTGGTAGTAACCCTTTATTACAATTAGCATTGGAAAGCCAAGACTTTGTAGCATTGGGGATATTTTACTTTACAGCTGCGATCGCCGCCCCCATATTTGAAGAAATTCTCTTTCGTGGCTTTTTATTACCCTCGTTAACGAAATACCTACCAGTGTGGGGGGCAATTCTCGCCAGCAGTTTATTATTTGCGATCGCTCACCTCAGTTTATCAGAAGTATTACCATTGACTGCTTTAGGTATCGTCTTAGGAGTAGTTTACACGCGATCGCGTAACCTACTTGCACCCATGCTACTCCACAGCCTCTGGAATAGCGGCACACTCATCACTCTGTTTCTCTTGGGTAGCGGTAATTAGGCAGGGGGCATATCAATTCAAAATTCAAAATTCAAAATTCAAAATTGAGCAATATTAGGGCAGGGGGCAGGGGGGCAGGGGAGGCAGGGGAGACAAGGGAGCAGGGGGAGCAGGGGGAGCAGGGGGAGCAGGGGGAGCAGGGGGAGCAGGG
>JBODRP010000401.1:0-4186 GCA_050633005.1 Trichormus sp.
CTCCGTATTTACTTATCTTTACATAGTTTGGTTTTTTCACGCCGACTTACTTAATCGCATTCTGACTCCACATCGTCTGATAACTGATTCATTTGCTAATTCGTACTTCGTAATTACGAATTACGAATTACGAATTACGTTAATGGGTGATTTGGTCTAGTCAGATAATTTCATGTGCTGAATCATACCATAGATGTTAATGTCTGACTATTTATGACTATATTTTTCTTATTTAAACCCAATACTCAATTTCAATATGACTGCAATGAACTCTCTCCTACAAGGAGAGAGGTACTCTATGATTAGCAAGGTAAGTTGAGGGATATCATCCATTTTGACTGATAACTGATTTAAATCTCCTCTAGGTCATCAGCCATACCGGGATTAATCAGTGTAATATCATACTCACTGGAATCTGTTTGTCCAGAACGCTGGGTGTTTTTTAACAAATAATAAATAGCTCTTACTTTAGGACCAAAAACAATTTCATCTTCGTTTTGTAAATCGTGGGCTGACATTTTGCGCCCATTAATCATGAAACCATTGGCACTAACTTTACCTTTGCCATCACCATCGACAATGCGGTAATAATAGCTTTGATTGTTATGTTGTCTGGGTAGTCTCACCAATGTAGCATGGCGACGAGAAACAAATTGAGAGACTAAACGGATATTAGATTCCCTGTCTCTACCAAGAGAGTAGACAGGATTTTCCAAGGTAAATTCTTTACGACCCTGATCATCTTCCAGAATTAGTAGATGACTTTCATGAGTTTCTGCTGATGTTGATAATTCGTTACCAAAATCATGGAAATTTTGATTAATTCTGAGTTGTTGGGTATTATTGCTTGCCATTCTCGCCCACTACAGTCTGATGTTGGATGTTGTGCAGCATTACAGAATAGCGTTTCTCGCTTGTGTGTAATACACTCTACTAGTGGGTAGTACCGCTATGCGGAAGTAAAAACTCAAAAGTCAAAAGAATTGTATTTTCAGGTTTTGAACGATTGAGAATAGTATCTTGATTTCCACACTATTGGATTGGAGTAGTGTATTTTCTGCCAATGACAACCGCTATATTTACACAGACAAAGTAGAACGGAATTTATTCTACTTTGTAAACTACTGTCACTCTTGCAGAAGTGACAACAGATTTGATGAGATGCTGAACATATAGTTATGCTTTAGTTTAACCTGAGATGGCACAAACTACATTGATGTTGTAATGTTACCTAGCGGTGGGCTAAACGGCGTAATAATACGGAATTGGTGACGACACTGACAGAGCTAAAGGCCATCAAAGCCGCAGCACCGGAGGGACTGAGGACAAAACCCCAATGTGGTAATAAGACTCCTGCTGCTAGCGGGATACCAATGGTGTTGTAGGCAAAAGCCCAGAATAAGTTTTGACGGATTTTATTGAAGGTAGCGCGACTCAGAGAAATTGCTTGCACAACATCACTTAAGCGATCGCGCATCAAAACTATTTGGGCTGTTTCCATTGCTACATCTGTACCTGAATGTAAAGCAATGCCGACATCAGCTTGAGATAATGCCGGTGCATCATTGATGCCGTCACCAATCATGGCAACATGATGCTGAAACTGAGTTTGGATGTCTTGAATGACGCTGGCTTTTTTACTGGGGGGAACACCTGCAATCACATCGGTGTGATCTATACCTAACTGTTGGGCGATCGCACTAGCGGCTTCTGGGCGATCGCCACTTAAGAGCATCACCCGCAAACCCATCTGGCGTAATTGTTCTACGGTGCTGTGGGCATCATTTCTCAGGGTATCTTGCACCCCAATCACACCTGCTAAAGTCCCAGCCACCGCTACACCAACAACAGTTTTACCCTCGGTTGCTAGTCCGTTAGCCATCTGTTGTGCTGTATCATCAATCACCACTCCATGCCAACTCAACCATTCCCAATTGCCCAAAAGTACCGTGTCACCATTCACCAGTGCCGATACACCCAATCCCGGCTCAGTGTGAAAGTCTTGCGCCTCTGGAATCACTAACTGTAATCGCTGTGCTTCCTGCTGAATAGCCTTAGCTAGAGGATGATAAGTACCACTTTCCACGGCGGCAGCTAGTTGGATAAGGGCATGGGGCATGGGGCATGGGGCATGGGGCATTGGGGTAACTATTTCTCCCTTGTCTCCCTTGTCTTCCTTGCCTCCCCTGCTCCCCCTGCTCCCCCTGCTCCCCTGCTCCCCTGCTTCCCAATCCCCCATCCCCAAACAATCAGTAACCAGGGGATTACCTGTGGTGAGTGTGCCGGTTTTATCAAAGACTACAGTCTTGAGTTGGTGGACTTTTTCTAAAACGTCCCCACCTTTGATTAATAAACCCTTTTCTGCTCCTATGCCTGTACCAACTAAGATCGCTGTAGGTGTGGCGAGTCCTAAAGCACAGGGACAGGCGACGACCATAACGGCGATCGCTAGTTTTAAACTAATTAATAGTGGCGATTGTGTAGAGACGGGATTCATCTCCGGTAGGAGGTGATGGGTATTATGTGCAGCGTGGCTGATGATTGCTGTGCCAGTGGTGATCGCATCCGGCCAAATCCGCGTTCCTAAAGCATACCAAAAAATAAATGTCAAGAGTGATGCTGTTAATACGCCGTAGGTAAAGTAACCTGCTACGGTGTCGGCTAATTTCTGGACTGGAGCTTTGCGGGTTTGGGCAGCTTCTACTAAGGCGACGATATGGGCTAAGGTAGTATCAGCATCGGTACGGGTGGCTTGAATAGCGATCGCCCCTGATTGGTTAATTGTACCTGCACTGACTATGTCTCCAGGCTGTTTAATTACGGGTACTGCTTCCCCCGTCAGCATGGACTCATCTACGGTTGTTTGTCCAAAACGCACTTCCCCATCTACCGGAATTTTATCTCCTGGTAAAACTTGTACCCATTCCCCAACTTTGACTTGTGCGGCGGGAATTTCGATGGTATTGCTTGCTAATCCTATATTTTGTATATCTGGGTTGGGGATCAGTCTGGCTATTTGGGGTTGGAGTGCTAAGAGTTGTCTAAAGGCCTCAGCAGCTTTACCTCTGGCTTGTTGTTCTAGAGTCCTTCCCAACAAGATAAAACCCAACATCATCACGGGTTCGTCAAAGAAGCACTCCCAACCGAGTTGAGGAAAAAACAAAGCCACAACGCTGGCGGTGTAGGCGGTAAGAGTTCCTAAACCCACTAAGGTATTCATGTTGGGTGCATTGCGCCGCCACCCTAACCAGCCATCAATAAAAATCGGTCTACCAGGAATTAATAAGGCTAAGGTAGCTAATCCAAAATGCCACCAAATGTTATTGAGTAGAGTTAACACAGGGTTGCCAAAATCACCCAAGTGTCCGATCCCTGAAAAGAACAATAGCATGGCGGCGATCGCTAACTGCTGCCATGCACTACGCATTTGTTGGCGGTGTCTTTCTGTGGGATCGGCTAACGTCGATTTGCCTGCTATTTTGTCCCTAGCTGTGCGGGTTTGGGTAGGAAACCCATTTGCTGTCAATTTGTCGGCTAGTTCTTCTGCATCTACTGCACCAGTTTCCGACTCGATAACCGCTACCTCTGTAGCTAGGTTCACACAAGCACTCAAGACTCCTGCATATTGGGTGAGTTGTTTTTCTACTGCACTCACACAACCAGCACACTTCATACCCCCAACATCTAACAGTATTTTTTCTCTAGTTGGGGTCTGTTCTTTATTAAGCTGAGTTTTTGGGACAAGTTGCATGGCAAGTGTTGAGATTCGCTATAAGAATTATGACTTTGATTTAAAAGGATCTCTAATTTGAGCGTAGCGAAATCTGTAACTATTACTCATTGAAAATACATTAAATTTAGTGATTGGTCATTGGCGATTAATCAATGTACATGGGGTATCTGATCCCCTCCTCCCTCACTATTCCTCATCCCCCAAAGTTTAGCGGTTGCATAAATCACACTCACAATCTGAATTGGCAAGAAGATAATTAAGCTTTTGAGAAAATAGTGAATTTCGATGTTAGACATAACACTAACATAGCCCATTCCCAGCAATGAAAATATTACCCAGGTTAGATACTTAGGTTTAAAGTTCAACATATGACCCTTAGTTAATTGTCAAGATTACAAGTTAAATGAGTAATGAGTAATGAGTAATGAGTAATGAGTAATGAGTAATGAGTAA
>JBODRP010000402.1:0-4111 GCA_050633005.1 Trichormus sp.
TCTCTGCGTTAATGAAAATCCTTACAATGTCACACTACATGAAAAATTGCTGAAGGCTAACTGTGCTTTTTTCTTCTGTCATGGATACTTTAACTTTGCTTCTCCCAAAGATTCTGGTTTGCAGTTAGCTGATGGCAACCTAACTTTAGCAGATATCATTACTCACTTCAAATTAGAAAACTGTCGCTTAGTCACTCTCTCCGCTTGCGAAACTGGTTTAACAGACTTTACCAGCACCAGTGACGAATACATTGGTTTACCCAGTGCTTTCTTATTAGCTGGTAGCACTAATGTAGTCAGCAGCCTGTGGACAGTCAGTGCTACAGCTACAGCTTTATTGATGATTAAATTTTACGAAGAACTCCAGCAGCAAAATAATATTGTATTAGCTTTAAATACAGCCCAACGGTGGTTAAGGAATACAACAGTTAAAGGCTTTCAAGATTGGCTAAATAATTCCTCACTTAGTTTAGTTTGGCAGGCACAACTCAATCAATACTTTGCTACTAGTTTTGAAAATCCCTCAACCAAACCGTTTGCATCACCTTTTTATTGGGCAGCTTTTTGTAACATCGGTAAAGGAGTTTAGAAAATGTCTATTTATAAAAAAAGTGCTTTAGCTTTTGAGCAAGTGCTTGATTCACAATCAAACTTAATTTCGATTTCAGACTGGAAGGAATTAGAGCAACTACGGAGTCATTTACCAGAAGATGATGAGGAAATCTCGAAAATCCTAGAAAATTGGTTGCAACCAGAATCCCGCAGTCTACTTCTAGAAACTTACAAGCAAAATTTGAAATCGCTCAGTGCTGCATCTCCGATTAATGTAGATATAAACATCGGCATAGCTAATAGTAAATCCCAGACTCCAGCTAATCAACCTTCGGAATCATCAAAGGAACTTACAGAAAATGCTATAAAAAGAAATTCTCCTTTATCTGACAACACAAAATCCCATCAAAAACCGTGAAGAATTTCAGCCTCAGCCTCTATGCTTTTCATCTTTGCCACACCTTCACTGAACTCCCTGGTGAAGTTGTAGCAGATGCTAATCTCTTGTGGGAAAATCTAGTGAAAGTAGGTGAAACTTCGCTAACTTTTGTGGGGTTGAAAGATTTACGCTCAAAATTAATTTGTTATCAAAATAATATATACGACCCCAAGCGGCAACAAGGAAGAAAAACAGAATGGTTAACTGATGCGGGAAGTTTAGATTTAGGTAGTCTGCCAACAACAGAAGGCTTTAAAATTAATGCTAATCTTCAGCCTTTCTTGCTCAACGATACCTACGCCGCTGATTTAACTCTCTTTGCAGAATCACCAAGCATTCCCATAGACACACCACAACTGCAACATTTTAAACCAAGTTCTTTACTCCCATCTCATATTCAAGCATCATTAGGACAAACATTATGGATTTATGGAGAAGTAGATCCAAATGAAAACTGCGATGTCCTAGCTGAAAAATTAGCCATAGCCTTAGTAGCCGGGACAAATTTAAATCCTGAACCCACAAAAAAAGGAGAACTCTTTGGTAGTCTGTTATTTGAATACCAAGCACTCGACCCCAATGAACCAGAGAATCCGGCGAAACAATGTCATATTTTAATACTCATTAATAAAAGCCAAGCTGCAACAGGAACGCTTGCAGAAGCAGCTTACAACTGGTTGCTCAATTTACTTTGTAGCTACCACAAAATACTTTACATTTATCAACTAGCACGTCAACGCTATCGAGAAGCGAGAATAATTTATAGCGAACTAGAAAATAAAATCCAAGAATTTAACAGTTTGATATCTGCAAATCAAATACAATTATCTAGCTTAAAAAGCCTCATGGGAACAATCCCCAAGAAAAGCTTTGATTACGCCAGATGCTTGCAAGATTTACAAACCCACCACACATCAATCATTACTAACATTAATAATTACAAAATTTGTTTAGAAAAAATTCAAAGTATTAATAACGGCAATAGTCCTCAATTCTGGCAAGATTTCATCAACAAAGACTGTGAAAAATGGCAACAACAAATCCAAACAGATATTAATTATCTGATTCCAGGTCAAGAATTATTTGTGCAATTAGTTGACACAATTCGGGGTGTAGTAGAAACACAACAAGCAGAAAGCGATCGCTCTTTAGAACGCACAGTCCAAGTATTAGGTATAGCCTTTGGTGGTGGTGCAATAGTTTCTGGTGTCGTCACCCAACACATAGATAAACCATTCGCACCAATTAACTTCAAATACCCAGTTCACCCCCTAGTATCATCCTTGCTGTGGAGTTGTCTAGCTACCGCCTGTTTTTGGTTAATAGCGTGGTGGGTTACTAAACGTAAGTGGCGTTAAGATAAGTTATATTCACCTATCCCGTGTAAACATGAGGAAAAATTAGGCGATCGCCTAAATTTTTTAGACAACCAGATTAATTCAGAGACTTAGTTAATCTCACATATTCTTCTGTACATTAGTCAAAATTGCTTTC
This sequence comes from Trichormus sp., assembly GCA_050633005.1. Lineage (GTDB taxonomy): Bacteria > Cyanobacteriota > Cyanobacteriia > Cyanobacteriales > Nostocaceae > Trichormus. The sequence goes on from JBODRP010000402.1 coordinate 2,486, forward strand.
ACAGAAGGCCTTTAATAAAATAATACAGTTAGCGATCGCCCCCAAATGAGCGATTTCATATCCGTGGGTGTTTTGGGTAGGAAATGCCAAACAAGCAGCACGAGCCACATGGCCAAATTTCATTGCTATGGAAGCATCACTCCCAAAGCCGCTTAGGGTTGTTAGCTGTACAGACATATTTAATTGCTTGGCACATTGGCGCAATTGTCCGTTTAACCCCTCATCATAAATTCCATAGGCATCCTGAGATAATAACACCGGATTTTCACCATCTTTTACCGGATATTCCTCAGATAACGGACAAATTTCTAAAGCAATCAAAGCATCTAAACGCTGATTTTGGGTAAAAAATAATGCTCCAATTGCCCCTACTTCTTCTTTTGCGGAAGCTACTAAATAAATATCTACAGATGGCTGTTTTAAATGCTGCGCTAAAGCCAATAAAATCGCTACCGATGCTTTGTTATCTAGGGTGTAGCTAGCAATGTGATCCTTAAGCCTGATGGGATGTTTACGATGCTTACCAATCACCATTCTCGTTCCCGGACGAATCCCAGCAGCTTCTAACTCCTCTGAACTGCGCTTAGTTTCAATCCAGGCATTTTCCCATTTTACGGCTGTTTCTTCTTGCTGGACTTTTTGCGGGGATTCGTGGGAGACGTGGCGCGAACCAAAACTAAGAATACCGCTAATAGTTTCGTTGTCTCCTAGTAAATCAACCACACCTTCCCCGTAAACCCAAGGGAAAGCACCGCCTAACTTGCGGACTTCTACCCTACCGTCATCACCGATATTTTTGACTATTGCCCCAATTTCGTCTTTGTGGGCTGTAATCGCTACTGCTCTATCAGAATTTTTTCCGGGAATCTTGGCAATAATATTATCGGCGCGATCGCACCAAACTTCTACACCCAAACTAGCAAATCGCTGCATTAAAAGTTGATTGATTTCCCCTTCTGCACCGCTTGGAGAATGGTGCATGACTAATTCCGTGATAGTTTCAAATAAGCGATCGTCAGCCCACATGAATTAAACTAAGTGTGAAAATTTACTTACCTGCCGCAGTCAACTTTGACTTTTGACTTTTTTGCTTGAGCATACCTAGGGTAGCCACTGCACCAAGTGCTAAAGTTGCGATCGCCTGGGAAGGCTCAGGTACAAATACCGCATCTGCTATCATTTTATGAGCTTTAGTTGAAAGATGAATATCATCCCAAAATAAATACTCTGCTGGATTATTACAAAGCGTGAAAGTTGCGGCTGGCAAGCAAGCATCGGAGGTATTCGTAAAACCAAATTTGGCTGGATTCTGAAACCAACTATTGGCTAGAGAATAAATATTAACTACATTGACCTTAATATTTGGATCTTGACGAAGAGGAGCCAAATTCTTGAGTAAATTTGAGTTAAACTCTTTGGTTGCTGCGGTGATATCAGCAGGATTGCGCCCATCTAAATTAGCTACAGGAAATTTACCAAAATCTGGCAGTTGAAATACTATGAAGTTTCTAGCACCTGCTGCTGCTAGGGTATTTACTGCTGTGGTCATATTCTCGTAAGACTTTGGCTGATTAGGATCATTAGGTACTGTAATAGGAACAACGAAATCGTTGCCACCTCCCACCA
>JBODRP010000403.1:0-4110 GCA_050633005.1 Trichormus sp.
ATTACTTTTTTCAATCAGTTGCTGTACCTCATCAACATCGAATCTGCTGTATTTGGTGCAACTCCATAGAGAATTGGTATTACCTTTTAAATTTTAACTTTTGCCTTTTTCGTTCAACTATTAACTAGTTCCACTTTTTCAACAAGACATTAAAGAATCTAATCTTCCTAAAACTGTCATATCTTCTGCATCTAACTCTAAGGGTGTACCACTGCGAATTAATTCCGCAAAATCTTCGTTAGGCACCATGATAGTTAGTGTATATAAACGAGTATTACCTGTATTTTTAATCAAATGTGTCCCCGTAGGAGGTACTAATAAACTATCTCCAGCTTTAATGTTGACTTTCTTGCCATCACACATCGCTATACCTTCCCCTTTCAAGACAAAAAACATTTCTACCGCCCATTGATGGCGATTTGGTGGTGTTTGTCCCCCGACATCAAAAATTTCTACACAGCAAGTCAAGGAAGTATTGGCATTTGTGGAATCAAAGATAATTGCCAACCGATTAGTATCATGGGGAGTGATGCGATAAACTTGATAATCTTGAGGAGATTTAATAACAGGAATTACACAACGAGTAGCTTGCATTGATTATTCCCCTCCTGTGGCTTCAGGATGATTTATAGCTGTTAAAATTACTGACGATTCAGTCAAAAAACCAAAACATTGTTTGACGTTATATAAAGTCGCTAGCCAACAATAATCGGGAGAAGTTGTAGCAGTACAGTCTTTAATTAAAATACAGTCGTAGCCTAAAAAATTTGCATCACACAGTGTTGTCAGTACACATTGATCCGCATTCACACCAGCAAAAAATAATGTTGTTACTCCAAGATTCCGCAGGATGCTATCTAAAGGGGTATCCCAAAAACCACTCATGCGGTATTTATCTACATGGATATCTCCGGGTAATTGGGGGAGTTCGTCTACTACCGCGGCCGCCCAACTTCCTGCTATTAATACCTTAGCACCATTTTTAGGCAAGGAATCACCTAAACCAATACCATCTCCTGTAGGGTTGTAGACATGATGTAACCCAGCACTGATATTGAGTAAGTCAGGACGATTACCCCAATTTACCCAAATTACAGGTACATCTACACCCCGGAATGCTGGTAGCAGATGATTTAAAGGTTCAATGGGTTTACGTGCAGGAGTGACATCTACACCGATATGCGCTAACCAACCATCTGGGTGACAGAAATCGTTTTGCATATCGATAACGAGGATGGCGGTTTTTGCCAAGTCTAAACGCAGAGTTTTTGTTTCTGTTGATAAGATTAAGGGTTGTGGGGTTTTTTGGGGACGGGTGATATCTGCGATCGCTTCATTCACCATCCACGCATTTGGCGCAACTCCCAATCTCCGCAAAGGCTGATTCATATTTGCCATAGCCAACACCAATTTCTATTGTGTAACTGGAAATGCTATTGAGTGCTTAATACTTAATTAAATTTGAGGAGTTGGGCATTGGGCTAATCAATTCAAAATTCAAAATTCAAAATTCAAAATTGAAGAGTTTTACTCCCCCTGCTCCCCTGCCTCCTCCCTCCTGCCTCCTCATTCAACGCCTTGCCCAATTTCATTTTGAGATTGGTCAAATATCCGCCAAATCTCAATACTATAGTTAGCGCGGCCACTAAAAATGGTTTTGCCATTGGGATTGAATTTAATTGACGTGACTTTGCTGGGATCTTGCTTTAAGGTGCTTTTTAGTTGGTTTGTTCCGAGATTCCAAAGTTTAATTGTGCCGTCGTAACTACCACTAGCTAAGGTTTTACTATTAGGAGCGAAGTCTAGGGAAACTATTGCTCCCTCATGTCCGTCTAGAGCTGCGATCGCTTTTCCTGTATCTAAGCTCCATAATCTGATTTCTTTGTCAACCCCACTGCTAGCTATCCTCTCTCCATTGGGACTAATGGCTACAGCAACTATTTCCTTAGTATGACCTCTTAAAGTCTTGTTGATCTGCCGTGTATTCAAATTCCACACTTTAACAGTTTTATCCCAACTACCACTCACAAGAGTCTGACTATCTGGGGTAATAGCAATAGAGTTTACTATATTACTATGGCCTGTCAAGGTAGTAATTAATTTTCGAGTTGATAAATCCCACAGTTTAATACTGTTACTATGTCCACTGGCTAGTATCTTACCATCGCTGCTAATAGCCAGACTAGTCACTGGCACAGACGCTTCTCCCAAAGTGGCAAGTTGTCTTCCTGTTTCTATATCCCATAATCTCAGAGTTTTATCTCGACTACCACTAGCCAAGATTTTGCCATCTCGACTGAAAGCCACAGCCCAGACATAATCAGAATGTCCTTTGAGTGTTTGTATTACTTCACTCTTCTCCAGATTCCACAGTTTAATAGTATTGTCACTACTACCACTAGCTAGTATTGTGGCATCAGGACTCAGAGCTATGGTATTAACTTCTTCTGTATGTTCTTTGAGACTCTTGATCAGATGATTATCCCCACGGGAATCCATATTAATTGTAGGATTAGGGGACAGATCATTCTTACCTAAACGAAATTGCCAAGCAGTTATTCCTGTACCTATTGCTAAGAGCAAAACTAAAGCACCCACAAGTTGAGGTTTCTTAGCTTGTGCCGCTAATAATTGCAAAATAGAAGAATGTCTGGTGTTAATTTGGGAAATTATGGTTGGGGGAACTAACACTGGTGGTTTTTGGGTATTTAAGTCTGCAATGACTGCATCTGCTGACTGATAACGCTCATGGAAATCTATTGCTAAGAGTTGATCTAGCACTTTAGCAAATTTATCGCTGATTGGATGCTGGACATATTCACGCCAAGATGCCACCCAACCATAGCCATTTTGTATCCACAATTGAGAAGGAGAAATCCCACTGAGTAAATGAAATGCCGTTGCGCCTAAGCTATATAAATCACTAGTTGGGTAAGCTTCTCCTCCTTGTAACTGCTCTATCGGGGTATATCCTTGTGAACCAATAGTTGTACCCTTTTGAGACTGGACTGTTGCACTCAGTTGTTTAGATGCTCCAAAATCAATTAATACTAATCGTCCATCTTTTTGACGACGAATAATATTTTGTGGCTTAATATCTCGATGAATTACTCCTTGTTGATGGATGAATTTTAAGACTGGCAATAAATCAAGTAATAGTTCTTTAATTTCATTTTCTTGATAATGCGATCGCTGATTTAATTCTTGAGCTAAGTTCTGCCCGTCAATAAATTCCTGGACTAAATATAAATTATTATCTTGTTCAAAGTAAGCAAAAAGTTGGGGTATTTGAGAATTTTGTCCCAACTGTTGTAGTCGTACTGCTTCTTCTTGAAATAACTCAACTGCCTTTTTTAATGCCCAAGTACCCTGTACTCTTGGAGCTAGTTGCTTAACGACACATTGATCATTTAATTTATCTATATCTTCTGCTAAATAAGTTCTACCAAACCCACCTTCATCAGAAAGCAAATTTACTATCCGATACCGATTTCTCAGTAAAGTTGTTAGCTGTGTACCGCAAGCTTGGCAGTATTTTGTACCTTCAACATTCAGAGGATGGGGACAATCTGGATTAAGACAGCAAATCATATAAAAATATATTATTTATAATTAAGACTCACTTAGATTCTGGAAACATAGTTAGGGTAATTAATACAGACCCTATACCACTATTTAAAGTCTTTCATCAATCATTTGATATTTTCATATATGAAGAATCCCATTTGATTTTTTTTGATGTTGGTGCGAGTCTTCCGTAATCAGCTGGGCTGACGCTGATAAATTTACTAGGGGCAGGTTCAGGAAGATCATTGTAATCATCGATGATATTTTTCAACCTGTCCTTACTGCCTACTGCTACCCTCACCACGTAAGCATGGCTTGGTGACACTGGGCAAATAACAATCCAGTCTTATTACTATATAACTATGATGTTAATTTTACGATCAAGATAATAGACTAATAATTATGATACTGTATCAAATAAGTCAGCATAATTTTTAGTGGCGAAAGAATTTAAAACTTTATCGAGAGGATGCAACTTTAATTGGGTTTATATCTTATTACTCTTGACAAAAATCACATTTTATGAATCAGCGAAAATGTATT
>JBODRP010000404.1:0-4093 GCA_050633005.1 Trichormus sp.
TTTCGAGTTTTTTGGTAAAAATCAGCAAATAACAATATTTTTATGCTTTCTGCACCTGGCGATGTTTTTATCTCAGCCTAGCTTGCTTTTTGCCCTGTTTGACTGGTAAATCATGCAGTAATTTCACTTCTGATGCAGTTAAATCACGCCAGTCACCCAAAGGCAAACCATCTAAGCGTAAATGAGCGATGCTCACCCTGACTAAACGCAAAGTCGGAAATCCTACCGCCGCAGTCATGCGCCGTACTTGGCGATTTTTACCTTCTGTTAAGGTCATTTCGAGCCAAGCTGTAGGGACATTTTTGCGAAATCTAATTGGCGGTTGGCGATCGCCAACAGGCGGATCTTTCCACAATAACCTGACCTTTGCTGGTCGTGTGCGGTAATTTTGAATTTCTACCCCTGTTTGTAATTTGGTTATAGCATCTACATCAGGAATCCGCTCTACCTGTACCCAATAAGTTCGCTCATGTCCAAAGCGCGGATGAGACAAACGATGTTGCAATTTACCATTGTTTGTTAATAACAGTAAGCCTTCACTATCCCAATCTAAACGCCCCACAGGATAGACATCCGGGACATCAATATACTGTTTGAGGGTAGTTTGCTGGGGAGTTTCCTGAGTAAACTGACTCAAAACACCATAGGGTTTATGAAAAATAATGTATCTGTGGTCAGTAGTCAATAGTTATTCTCCCCTGGACAAGACTCTGATCAATTGTAGGAAAATTGCGATCGCTATTAAAACTTGTGGAGGCGATCGCCTTCTAACATATAAATTCTTAACCTCTTTGCTCCGACTCATAAACAAGGTGATACACTACATCCATGCTAGGGGTGCTTGCACCAACAGGCTGAGATTAGACCCTTAACACCTGAGTCTGGGTAATACCAGCGAAGGGAAGCTGTTTATCGAGGAATTTCATATGCGGAAAGAATGGGTTGCTAAACGACGTGGGCAAAGCAATGTAACTCAAATGCACTACGCACGTCAGGGTGTCATCACCGAAGAAATGCACTACGTCGCCCAACGAGAAAATCTACCAGCTGATCTGATTCGGGATGAAGTGGCGCGGGGGCGAATGATTATCCCTGCTAATATTAATCACACGAACTTAGAGCCAATGTGTATTGGCATCGCCTCTAAATGTAAGGTAAATGCTAACATCGGTGCTTCACCTAACTCTTCCCATCTTCAAGAAGAAGTAGATAAATTAAATCTAGCGGTGAAGTATGGTGCTGATACTGTCATGGACTTGTCCACAGGTGGCGGTAACTTAGATGAAATTCGTACCGCCATCATCAACGCCTCACCCGTTCCTATTGGGACAGTGCCAGTTTACCAAGCTTTAGAAAGCGTCCACGGCAGAATTGAAAATTTAACTCCAGAAGATTTTCTCCACATCATCGAAAAACACGCCCAGCAAGGGGTAGACTATCAAACCATCCACGCCGGCATTTTGATCGAACATTTACCCTTGGTGAGAAGCCGCATTACTGGTATTGTTTCCCGTGGTGGGGGTATTTTGGCGCGGTGGATGTTACATCATCACAAGCAAAACCCTCTCTACACCCATTTCCGCGACATTATTGAAATATTTAAAAAATATGATGTCTCCTTTAGTTTAGGGGATTCTCTCCGCCCTGGGTGTACCCATGATGCCTCCGATGATGCCCAGTTAGCTGAACTTAAAACCCTCGGTCAACTTACCCGCAAAGCCTGGGAACATGATGTCCAGGTGATGGTAGAAGGGCCAGGACACGTCCCAATGGATCAAATTGAGTTCAACGTCAAAAAACAGATGGAAGAGTGTTCTGAAGCTCCCTTCTATGTGCTTGGCCCATTGGTGACAGACATTGCACCAGGTTATGACCACATCACGTCTGCAATTGGTGCGGCTATGGCTGGTTGGTACGGTACAGCTATGCTGTGCTACGTTACACCAAAAGAGCATTTAGGTCTACCGAATGCTGAAGATGTCCGCAATGGATTGATTGCCTATAAGATAGCGGCCCACGCCGCCGACATTGCTAGACATCGTCCAGGGGCAAGAGATAGGGACGATCAACTTTCCCAAGCCCGTTATAATTTTGACTGGAATCGTCAGTTTGAATTAGCACTCGATCCAGAAAGAGCTAAGGAATACCACGATGAAACTCTACCGGCAGATATTTACAAAACTGCTGAGTTCTGTTCTATGTGTGGCCCGAAATTCTGCCCGATGCAAACCAAAGTTGATGCTGATGCGCTAACTGAACTAGAAAAATTCTTGGCGAAAGAAACTGTAACACAAAGTTAGTCACTTAGGGTGGGTAATACCCACCTGAATCAATTGCATAAATACAGAAAATCGACTTTAAAGGAATTTCCAGAAGGTAAATTGAGCGTTGCATAGAAATGGAGAATCAAGATATTAATGTGAGTAATTATGTTGAGCAAATGGCGTTGCTGTTAGATTTGCCGATAAAAGATGAATATCGAGATGAAGTAATAGCAAATTTTGAGAGAATAAAAGCGATCGCTCAACTAGTTAATTCATTCCCCCTACCAGAAGAAATTGAAGCTGCACCAGTATTTGCACCATGAATGATGCTGTATCAATTGCCACTGCCATACATCAAGGAAAAGTTAGCGCAGTGGAAGTTACCAAAGCTGCATTAGCTAAGATATCAGCACGCGATCGCTTCCTCAATTGTTTCACAACTGTAACTGCCGAGACAGCTTTGGCAGATGCAGCACATATCGATAATGAAATAGCTAAAGGTAATAATCCTGGTGTATTGGCTGGTGTACCCTTTGCCGTCAAAAACCTATTTGATATCGCTGCTTTAACAACTCTAGCAGGTGCAAAAATCAACGCGGAAAATTCTCCAGCTACCCAAGACGCTACAGCAGTAGCCAAACTCAAACAAGCGGGTGCTGTTTTGGTAGGTGCATTAAATATGGATGAGTACGCCTACGGATTTGTCACAGAAAATCATCATTACGGTGCTACCCGCAACCCCCACGATTTACAGCGTGTAGCTGGTGGTTCATCTGGCGGTTCGGCGGCGGCTGTTGCTGCTGGATTAGTTCCTTTTACATTAGGTTCTGATACTAACGGTTCAATTCGTGTTCCAGCTGCATTATGTGGTGTCTTTGGTTTCAAGCCAACTTACGGACGCTTATCTCGTGCAGGGGTAGCTTTATTCTCTAGTAGTCTTGATCACATTGGCCCCTTCGCTCGTTCGGTAAAAGATATTGCTACCATATTTGATGTATTACAAGGAGGAGATAGCCGCGATCCTGCTTGTACCAAGCGACCAACAGAACTAACTTTACCCCAACTAAATCAAGATATATCAGGTTTGAGAATTGCTATAGCCGATGATTATTTTGCTCAAGGTGCAAGCCCAGAAGCATTAGCAACAGTACAGAAGGTAGCAGATGCCCTAAATGTCAACCAATACATTACATTACCAGAAACACACCGCGCCAGAGCAGCCGCATTTGTAATTACCGCCAGTGAAGGTGCAAATTTACACTTAGATAAACTGCGATCGCGTCCTCAAGACTTTGACCCTGCAACACGCGATCGTTTTCTAGCAGGTGCATTAATACCGAGTGCTTGGTACTTACAAGCACAACGCTTTCGGAGATGGTATAGCGATCGTCTGCGAGAAGTTTTTCAACAAGTTGATGTAATTATAGCCCCAGCAACACCAATTGCAGCACCGCTAATCGGTCAACAAACAATGATTATAGATGGAAAGGAAATACTTGTTCGTCCCCACTTAGGACTATTTACACAACCATTCTCGTTTATTGGCTTACCTGTATTATCAGTACCAATTCAGCATGAGGATTCTCTACCATTAGCTGTGCAATTGATAGCAGCACCCTACAATGAAGTATTAATTTTACAAGTGGCATCTATATTAGAAGCTCAAGATGTAGCCTCAGCAAAAATAGTCTGAAAATGTCAAAAGTAAATATCAAAAGTATAAAAAATCCTAAACAATCAAAAAATCACCCTTTACTTACTGTGAAGGGTGATTTTTTATTGTCAAAAAAAACCTGGCACTGAGCGATTGTGGCAGGAGGCAACCCTCC
>JBODRP010000405.1:0-4093 GCA_050633005.1 Trichormus sp.
AACCCGGTTTTTTAGGGCTTTTTAGGGCTTGTTGAGAATGGTGCAAGATATAAGATAAGAGTTTCATACTTTAGAACTGCTCCCGAATTTCGGCGAATAGTCTAAAAGTATAAAGTAGTTGCTGTTTTAAACTATTTTTATCAAAAGGATTAAATTTTTTTGTTCTTGAAAAACTTTTATGTTTTTGGGCATTGGGCATTGGGCATTGGGCATGGGAAAGAACACCAATGAGGGCAGTGAGGGAGTCGGGAAACCTGTCCATTGCACTGCCTCCCCTATGCCCAATGCCCCAAGCGGCTCTTAAACACCTCATCCACCCACAAGGGGATGGAGTTTCCCGCCGCTTTCAATAAACGCACCTCAAACATTTGACCTAAGAACTTTGCACCAAAAATATAGTATTAAGAATTGTTGTTAATCATGGAGATGCTAAGTAGAATTAACAATCCGTATATCTTCAGTTTAGTATTGCTACTAAATAAAATTAGTATTTTTTTCGTGAAGAAAAGATAAAACCTCAATAATTTTAACAGTAGTAAAATTACCTAAATTGAGTCAGACCAATATTACTGGTGTGGTAGGCGATCGCCTTTTTACCCTTTGGACTTGGAACTATAGACCATTGATAGCACAGTCAGTTAGATTTAGTGCTAATTTAACTCATATTCTGAGTAATTGTACTGTTAGTTTATCAAATTTGATAAATTAAATATCAAGTAGGGTGTGTCACGGCTATGTAAAGCTTGGGAGTATGAGCAAATCACCGTATAAATCCCATATCCTCTGGAAGAGATCACAGCGTAACAATCCCAGAGAAACTGCGATCGCTACACTTCATTAAGTTCCCAATCACATACCGTTTTAATCATTTGTAAACATCCTCTCAATGCAATAGCAAAGGAAATTGAGCAAGATTATGAAATTATCAAATTTAATTCCTTTATTAATAATACTTGCAGTTTTGTTGGGATGCTTTAATACTAATATTCTCCGAGGTAGTGACAGCAACATCAGTAATATAAAAAATAGTGACGAAAACTTAAGTAATAAAAAACAGTTTCAAGGTGATACGCCAATATTGATAGTTAATGATGGTATACAACGGGGAATTTATCTATTAGAAGCATGGATAAATCCAACTACAGAGGGCGAAGTCTACGCCAAAGTATTTGATACTAAAACAGGAACACGCTTGTCTCCAGATCGGATAAGTTTTCGTTCAAAACGCGTGATTGGTTGGTCAGAAAATGGAAAAAAGTTCTTTCCATACAATGCTGAGATAACTGTGTATGAAGGAGATTGGAGTCACGAATATCAAGCAAGATTTGAATTATGGCATAAATCAGTTACAGGTGATGAACGCAAACTAGTAGAAAGAACACGAAAAATATATGGGTGGGAAAGATAGTTTTGGGGTATCCAGTCATGTAGGTTGGGTTGACGTAAGGAAACCCAACACCAAAATCTCCGTTGAGTTTTCAACATCAATGTTGGGTTGCGCTGCGCTTAACCCAACCTACATTTCTAAAAAATATCCGTGAGTATATGTAGGGTGTGTTAGGCGTAAGCCGTAACGCACCTAGCACCAAGGCCATCGGTGCGTTACGCTGTCGCTAACACAACGGCAATATTGCAGGAGGAAAATCCACACTGCAATTTGCCTCCCCTACGTATCTACGTATCTATTCACAAATCAAGTAGGAATCCTATATCTAATTCTCGTTACTAAAAAATATGCGTGAGTTTACAAGGCAGGCGCACGTTAATTAGCTAGAGCGCAACCATTCTAAAATTTCATTAACTGATTGATGGCGTGTAAAGACTTTGAGGGTGTTGTAGTTTGGTATGGGGTCGCTAATAAAACAAATTGTACCTTCAAATTTGCTGATCGCGTTGAGAAACGCATTGCTGTATGTTGCCTCGCCTGTTGTATTAGTTGCGCCTGGGTGAAACAATAAAACTACTCGTTTGTCAGTTTTTAGTAGTTTGAAGTAAACTTTTAAAGCTGACATATTGTTTGGTTCGCCAGAAGTACGTTCTGGGCAACCTTGGCTAACCATTTCGGCATAAATTTCGGCTGCTGGGTTATCTGGCTCGATGAATTGACTGGTGTCAATATAGATTAGCTGAATGTTTTGGCTAAGTTGAGGATCATTTTTAATTGCAGCTTGCAAGCGTTGGGGTAAGTCAAGATGGTTAATAACGACCTTTTCACCATTTCCTTGATGCCAAGCTTGGTAGAAATCGGGGTAAGGCATATTCTGAGCGCAGTGCCATATAATCTCATAGCCTTCTGTATCTTCTATGTAATCTTTTAACTCTATAACTATTAGTGTAAGCAAATTACTATTGGAGACTTTTTTTAGGAAGTAAATGGCAGCTTCAGCTATAATTTCATCTTCGGTAGTTTGCCAAAGTTGAAGTATAGCTTTGGTAGCATCTATATTTATACAAGCAGCTTGTCCCAAGCTTATCATTAATTGCTGACGTATATACTGATCATTATTTTGATATAATGTTTCGATTAAATTAGTAATAATATTAGAGTTATGAAAAGTGATTTCTGCTAATCTATTACTAGCAAAAGAATTAATAATATTGAAATATCCAGAAATAAAATCACTCTTACTATCATCTATTCTGTTTGCAATATCAATCATTTCATCTATAATCGCTAATTCTTCAACTTTTGTATTCAGTTGTATATTTCTGCCTAACAATCCAACTAGAGTCCTGAAGTCATTTAATTTACTGATAGCTTTCTCAATATTGTCAATTCTTCCAGCTAAGTCAATAAGCTTTCCTATATCATTTGAATTTCCTTTTGGAAGCAGCCAGCTAAAGTCATATTTAGAAATTGTTTTTTGATGGCTTTGTTTATTTACATTCAAGTTAGCCAAGATATCAATTGCAAGGGTATTACTAGCAGCAAATTTTTCTAATTTGTTGATGACTAGAATACGATTGATGTTAATTGCTCTTGATTGCTTGGATATATGTTCACTGTTATTTAAATAATCAACAATAATGTTGACAGCCATTTCATGACCAGGTGATTTTTCCAGTAGTATCAAAGCGGTTTCTAAAGAGTCCCCCTGAGATTCACTAGACTTTAATCGCTGAATCAAGCCATCAACTACCTTTTGAGAATGTGTCTGTAGAAGTAAATCCTTAGCTATTTTGGTTATAAGACTAGATAAATTAAAGTGGTGTTTGAAAAAGTTTTCTGAACCAAATGTCCATTCAATAAGTTGTTTTATGATTTTGTCAGCAAGATCGCTAATTTCAACCTCTGCAATACCCACAGCAGCAAGAAAGTATGCTTGCAGCCCATAAAATCCTTTACACCCATCATCAAATTCTACCAATGATTTTAGAAATGCTTCTTTTTCACGCTTGCTCACTTCCTCTCTTCCCAACCACAGCAAAATTACCTCTCTCCACTGTGGTTCAAAAATGCGGTAACGCTTATATTCTTCTCTGCTGTCTTTATCTTCCACAGGTCTATATTTGTGTTGGCGAGGTAGAAAAAAGTCCCAATCATTAACTTGTAAGGCTGCAAAATATTCCTGAAATGTAGGATGAAAGAAAGCATAAACAGTTTCTTCGGAATTGCCTGTCTCCATTCCCCATTTATTAATCCAGCCAACTTGACAAGCTAAATCAAATAAGGAGTTAGCTACTTTTTCTAGTTCTTCACGAATAAAATTTTCACTCAATCTATATTTAGTTTTTTTGTCAAGTGCTTTTTTTGCAAGTTCTCCTAGCCCTTGTTCAAGTATTTGACGTTGTGTTATTGAAATATTAGGTTTATCTCTCCAATCGTAGAATGTATTTACAAATTGCTTATACAGTTCGGCCTTAGTTTGGGGCAAATTTCCCTGCCGACGTTTCCAAGTTCGACATAGAAGAGTTAATCGTAGGGGATTTTTTATTAAGTCTTTAATTCGTTGTGATGATGAATCTAGTTTTTGTATTAATTCTTCTCCTGCAATTTGATCACCAGCTTTTATAAAAAAACTTCCAATAAATTTACGCACCATATCATTATAGATGAACGCTTTGGTACGATAAATATCAAATATCCCATCTA
>JBODRP010000406.1:0-4086 GCA_050633005.1 Trichormus sp.
TAGGCGACGAATTACGCCGCTTCAAAATGTTGATGGAAACAGGGGAAATTGCCACGACTGAAGGACAGCCTGCTGGGAGGAAGTAATACAAATTCAAAATTCAAAATTCAAAATTCAAAATTAATAAATCCTTAGAGGTTATTTATGAATAAGGTAATTTATTGGATACAAAATTTTCTGCTACGTCAAGTTCTAATTATTTGTTTGATAGGAGCTACATTTTTTGTAGGACAGTGTTTTATATATAGTAATGCCATAATTGCCCAAGCTGATGTGCAAACTCCAGAGGGCATCTATTACAAAGGTACGCCCGATAATCAAGGGATTAGTAATGATACTCAAATCAGAAATGCTCAACAAAGGTTAAAAAGCACTGTTGATAATGTTCGTGAGAAACTAAATTTAGATGAAGAAACTCCTAGGGCTACAAAAGAATTTCAAGATACTATGCAAAGAAAAGTAGGAAAAACTGTAGAGCCGATTACTGGTGAGGAAGGCGGTTATTATCAACAACCTCTAGCCCAAAGAGAAATGAGGAAATAGTTTTCAGGCTTATAGAGACGTGATTAATTACGTCTCTACAAAATATTGATTAAGCAATAATAATTATGAAAGCAGTTTGCTGGCATGGAACAAACGATGTCAGGGTAGAAAATGTACCTGACCCGAAAATTTTGAATCCCCGTGATGCCATTATTAAAATTACTTCTACAGCCATTTGTGGCTCAGATTTACATATATATGATGGCTATATCCCCTCAATGCAAAAGGGTGATATTCTCGGTCATGAATTTATGGGGGAAGTCGTTGAACTAGGAAGCGCAGTCAAAAATGTGCAAGTAGGCGATCGCGTAGTTGTTCCTTTTACTATTTCTTGCGGTTCTTGCTTCTTTTGTCAACGGCAATTATGGTCTTTGTGTGATAATTCTAACCCGAATGCCTGGATGGTAGAACTGCAAATGGGTTACTCCCCATCAGGTCTATTTGGCTACTCTCATTTATTCGGTGGTTATGCTGGTGGTCAGGCAGAATACGCTCGTGTACCCTTTGCTGATGTCGGCTTGTTCAAAATCCCCGAAAATCTAACAGATGAACAAGTGCTATTTTTAACTGATATTTTTCCGACCGGCTACATGGCGGCTGAAAATTGTGATATTGAACCCGGTGATATTGTCGCCGTTTGGGGTTGTGGCCCAGTCGGACAATTTGCCATCAGAAGCGCGTATATGTTGGGTGCAGAAAGAGTTATCGCCTTTGACCGCATCCCCGAACGCCTACAAATGGCTAAGGAATACGGTAAAGCCGAAGTTCTCAACTATGAACAAGTTGATGTTGGGGAAGCACTCAAAGAAATGACCGGCGGACGTGGCCCTGATGCTTGCATTGACGCAGTAGGAATGGAAGCGCACGGTACTGATATGATGGCTTTCTACGACCAAGTTAAACAAACCGTGCGCCTAGAAACAGACCGACCAACAGCTTTAAGACAGATAATAGTCGCTTGTAGAAAAGCCGGTCATGTATCAATTCCCGGTGTATATGGCGGCTTTATTGACAAAATACCAATGGGTGCAGCCATGAACAAAGGTTTAACTTTCAAAATGGGACAAACCCACGTTCATAGATATTTAAAACCTTTACTAGAACACATTCAAAACGGTGAAATAGATCCTACATTTGTGATTACCCATACTTTACCGTTAGAACAAGCACCCCACGGCTACGAAATTTTTAAACACAAACGAGATAACTGCATCAAAGTTGTACTAAAACCTTAAGGTAATCAAATTATGACTGACACCAGCGTCAAAAAAATTGATTCTTCCCATTCTCCCAAAGGGAAACTCGGTCAGAAATATTTAGCATCCGGTAAATCTGTTTCTATGCGTCTTTGGGAAAATGAACAACCAGGAGAAGATAAACAACCCACCAAACGCGAATATGAAACCGTAGGTTATGTAATTAATGGTCGTGCAGAACTGCATATTGAAGGGCAAATCATCTCACTAGAACCTGGCAGTTCTTGGGTAGTTCCCAAAGGAGCAACCCACCACTACAACATTCTAGAGCCATTTACAGCAGTAGAAGCAACTAGTCCCCCCGCCCATATTCACGGACGTGACGAAAATTAAACAACATCATCACCACACAGATTTAACATCTGTGTTTTTTTATTCTAAAAAGACACCTCAAACCACTTCTATCAACTCTTACTCTCTGCGCCTCTGCGTGAGGCAAATAAATACCTGCATCCACCGAAATAAATCTACTATAAATATTTCCAATTTTTCTATAACTCTTGAATGATGTAGATAAAACATTTACTTAGTTTCCTAGAAGAAATAAGCCATAAAAAACAGAGATTTGTGAGCTTTTCTTCTGTCACTTATTAACAATAACAATGTTCTATCATTCCAAAAAACTGCAATATTTCAAGCCCCCCGAAAAACCTGATCCCGTCTACGCGATGAAAATTCAAGAACTCATCGGCGGAACTTTTGGGGAAATGACCGTCATGATGCAGTACCTATTTCAAGGTTGGAACTGTCGTGGCCCTGCCAAATACCGAGATATGTTGCTAGATGTGGGGACTGAAGAAATCGGCCACATTGAAATGCTAGCTACAACCATCGCCCATCTGTTAGACAAAGCACCAGTAAATATCCAAGAAGAGGGAGTCAAAGATGCGGTAGTAGGTGCGGTGATGGGTGGGACAAACCCACGAGAGGTCATCATGAATGCAGCCATGAATCCCCAACACGCCATAGTTTCCGGTTTAGGTGCAATGCCAGCCGATAGTGTGGGCTACCCTTGGAATGGTCGCTACATTGTTGCTAGTGGTAATCTCTTAGCTGACTTTCGTTCTAATCTGCACGCCGAAAGTCAAGGACGTTTACAAGCAGTACGATTGTATGAGATGACGAATGACCCAGGTGTGAAAGATACCCTAAGTTTTATGATTGCTCGTGATACCATGCACCAAAACCTTTGGTTAGCTGCAATTGAGGACTTAGAACAATCTGGTTTAGAAAGTACTCCAGTTCCTAGTTCCTTCCCTCTGGAATTAGAAAAACGACAATTCGCTTATCAATTTTGGAATCATTCCGAAGGTAATGAAAGTGCAGAAGGGCGTTGGGCAAAAGGGCGTTCAATGGATGGTAGAGGGGAATTTGAGTATGTTACTAACCCCCAACCTCTAGGGACAGAACCACAGCCACCACAACCAGAACCACAACTTCATGGCACACCCCAAACTAGACCAGAAACACAAGGTGATGGCTCTAACAAACCACCCGTAGTTCAGCGTATTGGCTAAGAAAATCAGACATGGGGCAGAAAAATTCAAAATACCCTACGGAAAGCAAGCTACAAAATACAAAACTGTTTCTCCCCCTGCCCCTATCCTACCCGGTGAGAGCTATGACCCCTCACCCCGGTCTTGAGCTGCACAACTTAAAATAAAGATAAAGAAAACGATCACAGTGATCACCGTGATCGTAGACGAATTAACTATACAAGCTAGATTGTACTACAAACAAACGTCTATCGACCTATCCCCCAAAAGGGGGTTTTTTTGCCTGCTGATATCAATGTTGTCTTTTCGGAGGTGCGATCGCTCCACCAAAGTCAATCATAGCGGGAAATCTTACACTCCCTTGAATCCTGCCTGATTTTCTAGCTCTTGTTCTGTAGCGGTAGAAATTCGCCCATTCACCTTGACACGCCCAGACTTTTGACGATGCAAACTAACTTGACTCAGGAATATACCAAATAAGATCAAACTGCCACCAAAATAATGAGCTAAAGTAGGAGCTTCACCAAGAATTAAATAAGCTGCCAAAATACCTGCAATGGGAGTGAAAGCACTCGCTAAGGAAGCTGTAGATACAGTTGTAAATCTCAACCCTTTAATCCAAAAGGATTGACCTAAAACAACAATTAATCCACCATAAATAAACATCCATTGCCATAAAAAAGGTGAGAGTACATCCATGAAATGCTCACTACCATAAAGCAACATGGCAAAGATAAAAAATACAATAGTCCCTAACGCTGTCCGAAAGATACTATAAATTCCCAAGGGAA
>JBODRP010000407.1:0-4084 GCA_050633005.1 Trichormus sp.
ATGGTACTTATGAGTACAGTTTCATGAATGGTACTTCAATGGCAACTCCTCATGTTGCAGGTGTAGCCGCTTTATTAATGGCAGCAAATCCAACTGCATTGGCAACTGATATAATAAAAGCACTGAAAGAAACTGCCCGCCATCCTGATGGTAATGAACTTAGACCTTGTAATCGTTGGGGACATGGATTAATTCAGCCTGTTGAAGCCTTGAAAGTTATTACTTCCTAAACATCATCGGGGATAAGCACGATGCAAATGCACGATGCACCCAATTTCAACAAGATTAGTCCTGAGTTTGCAGCTCGGTTAACTAATCTTGAGCCTCAACATAAAGTCCGTTTGATTGTATTGCTTCATACTCAAAACATTGCAGATTTAGCAAACAAGCGACAAACAAAATCTGAACGCCAAGCAGCAATTAAAGCAATACAAGATTCAGCAACTCAAGCTTTAGAAAAGATACTTGATATTATTAAGCAGTTTGACGGAAAACAATTGCGTGAAAAACCTGATTTACTAGGTTCTATTCCTATTGAAATTAAAGTCGCTGGGGTTAACGCTTTAACAGCATCCGAAGCAGTTAAAGCTGTGATGGAAGATCAATCTATTTACCCAGGATATACAAAAAACTCCTTGTCATCAAAGTGATAAGTAAATCAAAAAATCTTAATTTATTAGGAGTATTGCTAAACATACTCTTTGTTGATAAAGTTCAAGGTCAAGGTCAAGCGATCGCCAGTTAAAAAAGAAGCTGAAGCATAAACAACGAAGTGTTGTATAATAGCTTCAGCTTAAAAATTAATTACGCTATTTTAATCAGAAATATCTCGATATTTATTGATTCAACACTACTCAACCGTAACACTTTTTGCTAAGTTACGAGGCTGATCGACATCTAAACCGCGACGGGCGGCGATGTGATAAGCCAATAGTTGCAAAGGTACAACTGTCAGGATGGGTGATAATAATTCATCCACTGATGAAACGGGGAGTAAATCGTTAAAGATTTCTGCTGCTTCACCATCTTTTACAGGTGTTACACCGATTAACCGCGAATCTCTGGCTTTGGCTTCTTGGGCGTTAGAAATGACCTTTTCATACACACTACCAGGAACAGCGATCGCAACTACAGGAACTTTCGCATCTAATAAAGCAATGGGGCCATGTTTCATTTCCCCAGCCGGATAACCTTCAGCGTGGATGTAGCTGATTTCTTTTAACTTTAATGCCCCTTCTAAGGCAATGGGGAAGTTAATTCCTCTACCTAAAAAGATGAAATCTTTAGTTTCCGCAAATTCATGGGCGAGTTGTTCAGTTAATTTTTCCTGACGTTCTAATGTGTCTTCAATAGCTTGGGGAATTTGGCGTAAACCTTGGATAATTTCTGCTAGTTTTTCTGGTGTTAATGTTTGGCGACGAGCGGCTAAATCTAAGGCTAAGGCATAAAACGCCATGAGTTGAGCAATAAAGGTTTTAGTCGCAGCCACACCAATTTCAATACCTGCTAGGGTGTTGATGATATTAGAAACCATCAAACCGAGGCTACTTTCTGGGCGATTGGTAATACCTAAAAGTCTAGCTCTATATTCGGGGGCTAGTCCTAGGCGGCGTTCTTTTTCCATTGCTAAAGCCGCTAAGGTATCGGCGGTTTCACCAGATTGGGTAACGCCAATAATTAAGGTATTGGGTGTTAAAGGTGATGGTGCATAGCGATACTCAGAGGCGTAATGTACCTGAGTAGAAATTCCGGCGATTTGTTCGAGTAAGTATTTACCGACTAAGGCGGCGTGCCAACTTGTACCGCAGGCAACGATATGAATCTGGGCTAAATCTGCATAGAAGTCTTCTGTTAAGTCCAGGTTAACCCGATCATCCTGAAAGTATGCTTCTAAACTTGCTCTGACTACTCCCGGTTGCTCATAAATTTCTTTGAGCATGAAGTGTTTGAATCCCTGTTTCTCTACCATTGTGGGATTCAAGTTCAGCATCCTGGGCTGTTTTTTGAGCCTGTCGCCAGCAAAGTTATAAATCTCCACTCCCAAGGGGGTGAGACGGGCTATTTCGCCATTTTCAAGGGGGAGGACGGCGCGAGTATAGGCAACAATTGCCGGGGTGTCTGAGGCGCAGAAAAATTCCCCTTGACCAAATCCGATGACTAGGGGTGCTTGCTGACGCACTACAATCAACTCATCGGGATAATCAGCTGAAATAACTGCGATCGCAAATGCACCCTCTAAATGATTAGCAGCTTGCCGCACTGCTTCTAAGAACAGAGAGGGCGAAAGGGGAAGCGCAGGTGAGGGGAGATTTTTTAAATATTCAGCAATCAGGTGCGGAATTACTTCTGTATCTGTTTCAGAACGGAAATGATGCCCTTTGCTTTTCAGATCCTCCCGTAACTCGCGGTAATTTTCAATAATCCCATTTTGGACTACAGCAATTCGCATAGCCGTATCCATATGGGGATGGGCATTATGTTCCTCTGGTTTGCCGTGTGTTGCCCAGCGTGTATGACCGATACCTATTTGGGCTGGAGTTGCTAATTGTTCGAGTTTAGAACGCAGGTTATGCAGTTTACCTTTCGCTCGGACACAATTCACCTCTCCTTCCCAAACAGTGGCAACTCCGGCAGAATCATAGCCCCGATACTCCAGTTTTTCCAACCCAGACAATAAAATTTCTGTCGCCGCTTGCGTACCGATATACCCTACTATGCCGCACATTGCTCACACCACTTTTTGTTCAGAATAATTAAATCCAGTATAGTAGTTGGCACAAAAGTCGGTTCACCAGAAAGGCACAAGATTGGCAGGGGAGCAGGGGGCAGGGGGCAGGGGGCAGGGGGCATGGAGTAGACAAGGTAGACAAGGTAGACAGGGTAGAACTTCTTTCCCTCCTACACCCTTACACCCTTACACCCCTACACCCCTACACCCCTACACCCCCAAAAAAAAAGGAGCAAGCTGCCCCTTTTGTGACTAAGTATATATGAATTTCTAGTGTAAGATGGGCGATCGCCACCCACCTTACAAAGCTAAAGATACTTGCTATCTAGACAATCAATGGAGAACTATCAAGAACTGGTGATGAGTTCCTTAGTAAGCTAGACCCATACTGCGAGTCGTTTCTGCGCCCAGGTAAACCCGGATGCTCAAAAAGTCGGTGGGGCAAGCGGTTTCGCAACGCTTACAGCCAACACAGTCTTCTGTACGGGGTGAAGAGGCAACTTGAGCAGCTTTACAGCCATCCCAAGGAACCATTTCTAGTACGTCAGTTGGGCAAGCGCGGACACATTGGGTGCAGCCAATGCAGGTATCGTAGATTTTTACGGTATGAGACATTGAAAAAACGGCTCCTTTCCAGTGTTCTTTTCTGTAAAAGAATCATAATCAAGGCATAGTTTACCGCAGTCGCTTATACGGCGTAAGTAAAAGGCTACATAACTTCAAACAATGTAATAGGCACTTTGGAAAATTTGCTTTTACGGGATATCTCTCTTCCCTTATAAATCAACGACATCATCGGCTCGTATTTCCCGCCATCACCCTTTTATCTGGAACTTGTATGTAAAGATATGTAACGGTAATTTTGAGTTTTTAAAGATTCTATACTGCTAGTTATCTATTGTACTAATCAAGATTTTCTATAGGTTGATGATATTTATAAGCTAATATTGTCTCGATTTTATTAGTGGTAGAGTATCAATGTTTGTGTCGCGTCAATCTGCTGTTATTGCTTCTGTAAGTTTGAGTGTTGCTTTATTGCTGAGTGGTTGCACGGAAAATCAAGCTTCCCAGTGTTATCGGCTGATTCAGGTAGTGAATGAGGGAAATGCACTGATTGATCAAAATAAAGGACAACAGGTGATTACAAGCTGGCAGTTGTCTAAAGATTTACAGGCAATTACTAAATCTTTGGAGGAACTGAAGTTATCAGATCCTCAGTTACAGGAGTTGCAAGGCGGTTTTATGAGAGTATTTGAAAATCTGAGTAAAGCGATCGCTAAAGCATCTAATGCTCTGGGTGCAGCTAAAAATGCCGAAGCATCAGCATCGGGTAGAGAAAAACTGCAACAGGCTAGA
>JBODRP010000408.1:0-4082 GCA_050633005.1 Trichormus sp.
TAGTCATTAATAACTTAGCTTTTCAAAAGCCTTTTATGCCTGAGAAAGTTGCTGCAAACATGAATTTAGAACCATCTTTACCATTGATGTTAGTAGTGACATATCAAAGTTATCAAGATGTGGCTTTAGGATTGAGTTTTGCTTTGACACTAGAAAAAATTAGAAATCAAACTTCAGATTCAGACAGCTTTGCTGCTGTACAAAATTATCCTAGTTTAACTGATGTGTGGACGAAGCTTACACAACTTTCCATCACGATAAAATCCCAATTTAATCTCTGGATAGTGTCCCCTGGACTCAGGCGCAGAGATTATCCTGAAAAGTTAATTTTATCTGCAAATAATACTTGTACAATTGACCATAAAAATCATTACCGCATCGGTATTCCCTATCAGCTTTACCGATGCAGTTCAGTAGATAATTGATCTTGAAAGACGCGATTTATCACGTCTCTAGATGAGGTGTTTGGGGTGATGGAGAACCTAACCCCCTAACCCCCTTCCCTACTAGGGAAGGGGGAATTTGTAGAGACGTTTCATGAAACGTCTCTACATTGGTAGGGGAGAGATACTCTAGCGAGGAGCCGCTCCGCGTCTTGGGAGAGGGGTTTTCCAGATACCGTGAACAGTCAGAACAGTTAACAGATAATTATCTAGTTTGCTGCGCCCAAATGCGAGTAGGTAGCCCCCAAACGTAAATGAAACCTTCGGCTGCTTTGTGGTCAAATTGATCATCAGCACCGTAGGTGGCTAAGTCAGGGGTGTAGAGTGAATTATCACTCCAACGTCCAACTATGGTGGCATTACCTTTAAAGAGTTTTAAGCGGACAGTTCCAGATACTTGTTCTTGTGTCTTTTGAATAAACGCATCTAAAGCAGCTTTAAGTGGACTGTACCATAAACCGTTGTAAACCATTTGGCTATAGGTTTCTTCAATTCCCCGTTTGTAGTGGGTAACATCTGCGGTTAAGGTGAGGCTTTCTAAATCTCTGTGGGCGTTAATTAGCACTAACATAGCTGGGGATTCATATATTTCCCGTGATTTAATCCCGACTAAGCGGTTTTCAATCATGTCAATGCGTCCGACACCATGATTTCCCACTACTTGATTCAGTTCTTGAATCAACTCTACAGGGTTTTTAGCTACACCATTGAGAGTGGTGGGGATACCATAAGTAAAGCCAATTTCTATATATTCTGGCTCATCAGGGGTATTGGCGATCGCTTTTGTCATTTCATAAATTTCTTCTGGTGGCTCAAATTTGGGATCTTCCAACACACCAGCTTCAATACTACGACCGAGCAAATTCTTATCAATACTATAAGGAGAAGACTTTTTCACAGGGGCGGGAATGCCGAATGTTTCACCGTAAGCGATGGTTGCCTCACGACTCATACCCCATTCCCGCGCCGGAGCGAGAATTTTCAAGTCAGGATTTAATGCTGCACAGGAGACATCAAAACGTACTTGGTCGTTACCTTTACCAGTACAACCATGTGCGATCGCATCCGCACCATATTTTTGTGCAGTTTCGACTAGTATCTTAGCAATTAACGGACGAGCCAGGGCAGTCCCCAGGGGATAGCGATTTTCATAGAGGGCATTAGCTTGAATTGCCGGAAAAGCATAGTCTTTAATAAAGCTATCTTTGACATCCGCCACTAAAGATTCACTTGCACCCGATTTCAGGGCTTTTTCTCGAACTGGTTCTAATTCATCACCCTGACCTAAATCTGCTGCTAACGTAATTACCTCTTCTACTCCCCACTCATGCTTGAGGTAGGGAATGCAAACGGAGGTATCGACTCCACCAGAATATGCCAGCACAACTTTTTTGGCGCGACCCATTTGTTTCTCCACTTAGGAAAACACCATAATTAATGAGTCAATATTATATCTAACTGCACCATGTATATTTCCTTAATGCAACAAACAAAGTTTCGGCAAGATGGGAGTGTAGGGGTAAAATCAAGTCAAAATTCAAATATGTTAATTACGCCTGATGTGAATTAGGAAAATCGCCTATCCTTACAAGATACTCTCCCCACTATACCCGTTCCCCTGTGTGAAGGCGATCCCGATGCTGTACTAGAGTTGCAAGCCGTGTTGAATGCTATCTATGACGAAGCTGGGTATGATTTATCAATAGACTATACCCAACCTCCACCCCCACCAGCATTACAGTAATTCGTAATTCATAATTCGTAATTTGTAATTCATGTCTAATGTCAATTCAAATCTTGCAAATACCTAGATGTTTGTAGGGGCGGGTTCACCGAGATCAAAAGTTAATCATTAATGATGTTTGTTAACCCGCCCCTACCAAGTTTGATATGCCCTACCCATAGGCTATTTCTTGGATAGGCGTTTTTCCTCATTCACATCAGGCGTAATTCGTAATTCAAGCTAAACCTAACTGTTTCTTTAACATTATAGGGACGTTCAAGGCTGTATCTAAACCCCGCACGCCTTCCCATTGCTGCTTTTCACCCCAGTGTGTGGCTTCTAAGTTGGCTTCAGTGACATCTGTATCGTCAAGAATGGTATAGGAAAAATTAGCTTCCCTTAAGTCTGCACCGTTGAGCATCGCTCCACTGAGATTACTACCACTTAAATTAGCACTGTTGAGGTTAGCAAAACTCAGGTCAGTCCCCAATAGTACAGCATCGCTCAAGTCTGCACCACTCAAATCTGCTTCGCTGAGAATACCACCACTCAAATCAGCATCGTTAAGAATTACCCGACTCAGGTCAACACCACTCAGGTCTGCACCTAAAAACATTGCACCGTTAAGTTTAGCATCGTTAAGTTTAGCACCGTTGAGTTTAGCATAACTAAGGTCTGCGGCTATGAGGCTGGCTGCACTCAAGTTAGTGCTGAATAAAATTGTGTCGCTGAGGTTAGTACCATTGAGAACAGCACCAGATAAATCAGCACCACTCAAGTCAGCACGACAAAGGTCGGCATGGTTGAGGTTAACATTTTTGAGGTTAGCGTCGCTGAGATTTGCACCAAAAAGCACAGCGTTGGCTAAGTTGGCGTGGGCAATTTCTGCATCTCTGAGGTTAGCACCACTCAGGTTAACATGAGAAAGTTCTGTATAGTTGAGATGGCAACTACTGAGGTCAGCACGGCTCAAGTCTGCACGATTCAGGTTAGCACCTGTGAGGGTTGCACCTGTTAGATTTGCACTGCTGAGGTCTGCATTAGTCAAGTTAGCACCTGTGAGGTTTGCGCCACTGAGGTTAGTATCACCTAGGTTTGCTCCTGCTAGGTTGGCATTTTCAAAGTTGACACCAGTGAGGTTGGCATCTCCTAAATATGCACCTGCGAGATTAGCACCGCTAAAATTAACTCCTGTAAGGTTGGCATCTCCTAAATATGCACCGCTAAAATTAGCACCTTTAAGAAATTCTCCCACAATGTTACTAAAGTTACCAATCTCAATAGCATCGCTGTAGTTGATCACCCGCAGCATTTGGGAGGTAAAAAAGCTTTCTGTATCCGGTTTACCAGAAGGATAAAAGTTAATTTGATGCCGTAATTCTTCTTTTTCTTGAGAGTAACGATATAATTCTAGTAGCAATATTAATACATTCAGTCCTGTATATATATCTATTTGCCTGAGTCCGATCGCCTGATTTTGTGCTACCATCTCCATTAGTTTACGCTGAGGTAAGTTATTATCTGGCAGCGCGTCAATAAATTCTCCTTGACACCAACGCTGATAAAAACCTGCTAAACGCTGAAATAATAGTATTGGTCGCCAATTATTTTCTGTAATTAGCAAATCCATCAGCTTTGCTACTATTTCTGATGTCAACGCACCATGACCTAATAAGTCATAAATCTTCGCATAAAGTTGGCGATCGCTAACATGAAATTCCTCATCTTCTCCTTTTATTGTCCACCTTTCTAAATTTGTTTGTAACTGTTGCAACAAAATATCTTTTTGTAAATTATTTTGATGAAATTTTAAAATATCTGGTTTTTGCAGTTTTCTTCTCAAAGGTAAAAACGCTCTAGACTCCAACTGATTCTTGAGCGGCCTATCTTGTGACCTTGTACCTTTGACATAATTT
>JBODRP010000409.1:0-4075 GCA_050633005.1 Trichormus sp.
TACCTCTCTTACAGTAGTAAGCAAAATGTTCGCAGTTATTCCAAACAACATCGTATTTCTGTTCACCTAACTTACTGATTGCTCTTTGCACCACAACTTCCGAAGTATCACATTTTTCGTACTGAAAAACCTTAATTTTTTCGCCTTTAGCAAACTTCTTTTTACTGACACGGCAGATAATTTTACCGTCGTAATGAATAACTGTACCGTCTCCACAATCTATTCCATGATGATACGTCATACCTCCAGTCATCATCATCTTGCAGTAGATGTGATCTCCCTTTGCCATAAGTGACCCCACTATATTCAGCTACAAAGAATGTATTACTTTGTACTCAGAATATTTGAGTTTGAAGCATCACGTCAGTCGTAAAAACACGACAAATTTTAGATGAAGCAGTACAAGAAAAGCTAAAGATAACGTGAACTTGCCTGTTTATTATGTCTGTTGACATAGTGAATACCGTTTGTTAGCAGGTTCACGTTATGTCAGATAAAATTGGTATATTTACAGCAATTTTGAAGTAAGCGAGGTACACCATTATCAAGGTAATTAGTATTTATAGCGATTCCCAGTTAAGTGAGGTACAGGTAATATTTTGAAACGCAAAGGGGCGCAAAGGAAAGCGCAAAGGTACGCAGAGATTTTTACCTCAGCAGGTTAGGAAACGCTATAGATTGTGACTAACCCTCTTGCAACATCCAAACCAACATTCCTAATAGCATTTCGACGGGAGGAACTGTATAATTAGTCAAATCAATACTTAATGTTTGCTCTACTAATTTTAAAAATCTCCAAGTAGTGCCACTGCTTACACTGCCATAAATTGTCTTAATTGGTATATTATTGGTCTCATTAAACTTTTGTGCAGCAATCATTTCTGCGGCACATTGTCCTAAACCTGGTTTTAAATCACCTTTTTTTGCTTCAATAATTACAATAACAGGAGCTTCAATAAATATTTGTTCAGGTGAGCGACTAATTAAAAAATCACACACACCACTTAAGCCTAAATCTGGTGCAACTGTAAAATCCTCACCCGAAAACAAGCTAACTTGGCGTTCAAGTATTTTTCGGACTTCTAAAAGAATAGGACTAATAATTAACTCGGAGCGTGCTTTTTCTGAACCTGTCGCTGTTGCTAGTGGTATTCCTTCACTTAGTGCTTCTTGGAGATAAAGACTAGGTTTTATTGGTTGTATTTCTGGTAAAAAACGTGCATTTTCAACTATTTTTAAGTTGAAGTCGCGTTTGACTTTTGCCAGCGAGAAGTCCCTATAAGACATGAGTAATTAAATGTTTTGTTTTAACATCATTGAATTTCAGTGTTTTCTATTTGAGCTTGTAATTTTTGAATCTGTTCGATAGTTAAATCAGTAACTTCAATAATTAATGCAATATCCAAACCTATCATGAGCATATTTCTGGCAATTTCCTGAGCTTTTTGTTCTAACCCTAGTTTAAAACCTTCTTGAAACCATTCTTGCCAAATATCTTGAGCAATAACCAATTGACGCATAAAGTTACTGGGATTGAGTGTCTTCTGTTTGAGCCTGTAATTTTTGCAACTGTTCAATAGTTAAACCTGTGGCATCGACAATTATTTCCAGACTAATACCTTGATTAATTAGTTTGATGGCAACATCTTGAGCTTTTTGTTCAATACCTTGTTCAATCCCCTGTTCAATACCTTGTTCAATACCTTGTTCAACCCCTTTTTCAAAGCCCTCTTTAATACCTTCTTGTAAAATATCTTGATAAATTACAGATTCGCGCATAATATCACTCCGCAAAATTCTTTTAATCACGTCCTTATTTAATACTAACCCAGATAACACGGCTGTTGATGCAGCAAGATTACTGCGGATTCTGTTGTCTTCGATTGCTTCAATAACTTGAGCTACTTCTTCTAAAGTTCGCGTTTGATTATCGGTTTGGGTTAAAGTTGCAAACGGTAGCAAACCTGGGTAATTGAAAAATATTTCCGTTGGCTGTTCCCACAGTCGAATTACGTCAAATCTGTGCCAGCTATTTTCTAAGACAAATTCTGTTTGATAAACTAGCTCAGAATCGCTTGGTTGTAAATAAATTACCACCTGACGCATTTTTTTCTGGGGAAATTTGCGATACCCTCGTAAGCGATAATCACTCATGCGAAAGGGAATATCGACTTTTGGTCTGGTTTGAAATTCTAGATGGAGGACAATTTCATCGGACTGTAACAAAATTAGTGCATCTGCCCGTATGGGTTCGAGGGATAATTCTGATGGACTAAGTTGAGTGAGTACAATTGGCTCATTCAGCAGCCAAGTTGCAAAGTCACTAGAAAATGATTCAGCAAGAAACTTACAGACGTTATCATACATAGGTTGTAATTTTACCAGTACGCTCTTACGTCCGTAATTTTTTATATAAATGTTTACTGTTAACTTATGGATTTAGTAGATATTCTCATTCTCTCCAATGGCCCAGGGGAAGTAACGACTTGGGTACGTCCAGTAGTGAAAGCTTTGCGAGAACAGTTAGGAGATAAACGTGATGAGGTGAGGATTTCTGTAGTTTTATCACCGTGTCCGAATGCTAGTGGTAAAGAAGCAGCGATCGCCCTTTCTTATCCAGAAGTAGACCGAGTACAATCAGCAGAGCATTTTTGGCAATTTTTACTCTGGGGTAAAACTGTAGAAAATTGGGATTGGAGCGATCGCGGTATCATTATATTCTTAGGTGGCGA
Source organism: Trichormus sp. (assembly GCA_050633005.1). GTDB lineage: Bacteria > Cyanobacteriota > Cyanobacteriia > Cyanobacteriales > Nostocaceae > Trichormus. The sequence goes on from JBODRP010000409.1 coordinate 2,733, forward strand.
TCAAATTTTCCCTGTCATCATCGGTAAAAAACTCGGATACCGTACAGTAGTTTACGCCGAATGGGAAGCCAGATGGCATAATTTGATTGACCGCTTTGCAGTCATGAAAGCTGAAGTCGCTGCCAAAGCCTCCCCCAAATACGCCGACAAATTTACAGTCGTCGGTGACATCATGCAAGAAGCCCAATCTTTAGTTTCCCATTCCCAATTCCCAATTCCCAATTCCCAATCTCTAATTATAGGTCTTTTACCTGGGTCAAAAGCGGCAAAATTAACCCAAGGTGTCCCTTTAATGCTCAAAATTGCTGAATATATTCACAGTAAAAGACCTGAAATTAGTTTTGCGATTCCTGTGGCAGCAACTTTAGATTTACAAACTATAGCTAGTTTTGCCGATCCTCAAAACAACACGTTTGTAGAAACGTTTCAATTCTCTAGTGCTGCTTTAGTTTTACCAGAAGACATTAGTCAATACCCCGTACTGAAAACAGATAAAGGATTAAATGTAGAGTTACACCAAGAAAATCCTGCCTATAATTTACTCTCCCGTTGTTGCATTTGCTTAACCACCGTGGGAGCAAATACAGCCGAATTAGGTGCTTTGGGTGTACCAATGGTTGTGTTATTACCTACACAACAACTTGATGCTATGCGTTCTTGGGATGGTTTACCAGGATTGTTGGCTAATTTACCAGGAGTAGGTTCTAGTTTCGCCAAAATTATCAACTGGCTATTTCTTAGACGCAAAGGTTTATTAGCATGGCCAAATATCTGGGCAAAAGCTGAAATCGTCCCAGAATTAGTAGGTAAACTCGACGCTGAAGCAGTTGGGGAAATGGTTTTAGACTTTTTAAGTCATCCAGAAAAATTAGAAGCAATGAGAAATAAGCTTAGAAATGCCAGAGGTGAAAGTGGTGCAGCCGAGAAGATAGCAACTTTAGTCAGGCAAGAGATATTAGGGACTTACAACTTTTAAATCCCCGACTCCAACTGTCTTTAAGTAATAAGTAATAAGTAATAAGTAATAAGTAATAAGTAATGGGATTTACTCTAACTCATTACTCATAACTCATTACCTTATAGCCTTTATTACCCTAGTGAAGTACAAACGACAATAATTAAACGCAGATAAACACAGATGTATCTTGCTTTCCGCAGGGTACGCAGATGAATTTGTACCTGAGTAGATTAGGAAACGCTATAAGTAATTGCACAGAATTATTTACACATGATTTTCTAGTCCCGATAAAAGTTTAATGGCTTATTTTTGTGTAATTAATTTTGTTTAACTACTCATTACTCATTACTCATTACTCATTACTCATTACTCATTACTCATTACT
>JBODRP010000410.1:0-4071 GCA_050633005.1 Trichormus sp.
TCTACACTTTAGGGATTAAGCTGGGTTTGTGCAATCACATCTGTGCAAATGAACAAAAATCAATCCTAAAAACCTTGCCAAATAAGCGTTACAAAGTATTTTATTACGTTATGGGATCGCAATTTTTCAGCTTATACCGAGAAATAGAGGCAATCGCTTATTCAAACAGCTTCTAACATCTCTAGTTTTATTTCTGTAATTTTCTCGATGAACTTATGGTAAAGCCACAGTTATATTTGATTTCTACAAAACTGATTGCAGTTTGATCATTTGTGTGCTAATACCATGAAAATATTAATCTTCCAGAACTGGAGACACTGTTTAAAAGTATTTGTTGCTGGTGCAGTATTGTCATTCAGTACAATTAACATCAGTCCTGATGATGTGGCGCAAGCTAGTTCACTTAACCAAAAAATAGCAGAAAATCTCCAAACTCTCCAAAAATCAGAGGAACGCTGGATTCAAATTAATCTCTCAACCCAGAGATTAATAGCATGGGAAGGTAAAAAACCAGTGTATGCGATCATTATTTCTTCTGGTAAGAAATCCACACCTACACGCATAGGTAATTTTAAAATTCAATCAAAGCACAAGTCTACGCGGATGCGGGGCAGAACTTATGATGTTCCCAATGTTCCCCATACCATGTTTTATCAAGGTAATTACGCAATTCATGGTGCTTATTGGCATCAAAAATTTGGTACACCAGTCAGCCACGGCTGTGTAAATCTTGCCCCCAATCATGCCAAATGGTTATTTAATTGGGCTTCTTTAGGTACACCAGTTGTTATTCATAAATGAAAATTGCATGAGACGCAATCAATCGCGTCTCTACAAATCACTTTTTGGCTGATGTAAAATTTTTGTTCAAGATCAATAAACCTAAAAATAATCTTGAAAGTTATTATGTTGGTAAATCTTAATAAACTCTAGGAATTTATAAAATTGGCATAACTCAGGAACAATTTCAACGAATTTAAAGTAATGCCTTTTACAGCATTCAATCCTGCTCATCAATTATGAATAAACAAGCAGGATTGAATGAGGAATAAATAAAGATGGTGAATAAAAATCTAGTCAGCTTTATCAGTTTTATAGCTGCTATAGGTTTCAGTGTAGGCGCAATCACCATAATTCAATCAATGAATATACCTATTCTCATTACTCTCAGTGCTTCTTTATTCAGCAGTTTTGCGTTGTTAATTTTTATTTTTATACACAGTTTAATATCTAGTTTTAGATGAAATATCACCCATCTAATTTGATTTATAGAAAAAATATCATTAGATGTAGTGGCGTGACAAGGCTAAAATGTTGCTTTAAAAACTCTTGTGGGATGGGCATCTTGCCCGTCCGGTGCGGGCAGGATGCCCACACCACAAGAACTATATTTTTGCACTCCTTTAAGGTTGCCACACCAGTAGCTTGCTTCCGCGTAGCGGTATTACGAATTACGTTAGCGGAGCGGGGCGGGAGCATCGTTACGAATTACGAATTATTCTTAATGATTCCCCTATCAAAAATTCGATGATTAGTACCAATAGCAACAACATCAATTCTATCGGGGTACACGTCGTAGGCAGCAAAACTTAAATTACTAGTAGAATATTCCGTCCACTCTGAACGTCCTACAGGACGATTACCTGCACCTGCACCACAAATTAAATAGGTAGTTCCATCAATAGCGCGAGTGCGTTCGTAACTATGTTCATGACCATTAATATACAATTGCACACCATATTTTTTAAATAATGGTGTGAAGGTTTTAATAAAAGCTTGATTATTACCGTAGACACCAGAAGAATAAATAGGATGATGTCCAAACACTACTTTCCAAGTAGCGTTACTATTACTCAACTCTTTTTCTAACCAAGGTAATTGATTTTGCCAATCAGCATTATTGTTAGTATCTAAAGCAAAAAATTGCACACGATCGCGGCGAAAAGTATAATATCTGCGTCCGTTCATATTAAAGCCAGGATATTTAACTTGGGGTTCACCGTTATCAGTGCGAATATCATGATTACCTAAGCAAGCTTGAAATTTTACACCTTGTTTGAGTAAATCTTGATAGGGACGCTCAAAAACAGCCTGCACTTTTTCGATTTCACCGTTGTTGTAAATGTTATCTCCAGCTAAAACCACCAAATCATAAGGATTTTGTTGGTGATAACGCGTCATCGCCTTAGCTACAGCATACTGTCCTTTTGCCCCAGTACCCGTATCGGCTACAGATACAAACCGCAAAAGTAAGTCTTTTTTAGTCGGTGTGGTGGCTGTTGCTAAATCTATCAGTTTCAGTTTGTTATTTTGACGAACTAATGTCCAACTTAAAACTCCAGTCCCCAGGGTGGTAAGACTACTTAAAAATAAAAATTGGCGGCGGTTTAGTTTCATCGGTGGTTACATTCAACAAATTGATAATTTGTAATTGTATTCTCTCAGCACAGTTTTACCATAGGTATTACAGTTGACAGTGAACAGTAAAAAGTAATCTATTGATCGTTGGTGGATTTAAATCTACCATCAGATCCGTGATAACTGATAACTGATAACTGTTTGAAGCATACGCTCACCATTTGTTTTTGATTCTCTGTTGTTGGTGAAAGTTCCATGTCAGAAAACAATTCCCCTGAAAACCAAGCTAATCAACCAGAACCGACAAACGAGCCGAGAAATCAACCGCGCCAAAGGAGAGTGCAGCCTGTTTGGAAGGGGACAATTATTCAAATTCTCAGGGGAGCGATCGCACTTTTAGAAACCACTGTCGATAAACTAGAGACAGCACCCCCTCCCGATAGTGAAGCAACAGAAGGATTTTGGCGATCGCTTCCCTCTAAATGGAGTAGATTTTTACTTAGGCAAGTCCGTCCTTTTTTACCATCCAATTTATCTATCAAGTTGACGGATGAAGCATTAACAGGCATCATTGCCACCATCGCCGTGATTTTAGTCTGGACAACTACAACTGTCTTCAGCCAAAAACCCACAGAAATAGCCACAGTTCCCCCAGTGGAAGAACTTCCAACACCCACACCCACACCAACCATAACTACCCCAACCGAAGCACCCGCACCAGAACCACAACCACCAGAGGAAATTACACCAACCCCAGAAGCAGAAATTCCCCCACCACCAGAACCAGAACCAACACCGACACCCACGCCAACACCAGTATTAGAGTTAACCCCAGAACAAAGATTAATTGCAGCCATTGAAAATCAAGTTTCAGAAATTAGTGATGCCATCGCCTCTGGCATCATAAAATCAATTCAAGCTAATTTCCGCACCAGTAGCCTGACTGTCAAAATCAATGATGATTGGTACAGCCTCAAACCATCAGAGCAGAATCAACTAGCAGCAGACATATTACAACGTTCTCAAGAATTAGATTTTGCTCATTTAGAAATCATTGACTCTCAAGATAGGTTAGTAGCGCGTAACCCGGTTGTGGGTACTGAAATGATTATTTTTAAACGCACCATTTAGGCTATGCTGGATTAGTAATAAAACCTCTACGACTCTCATAGCCATAGAGGTTTTATTAACAACTAATCAACGTGTATCGTGTTCATAGATTTAGCTACACGATAGGATAGATTGCAAAAGTAACCACTTAATAACTAGCCCTTATTAAGCGTTTACTTTTGCCTTACTTTTTTTAGCCAAGTTCTTTGTCAAAAAAGCACCGATTCCTAAAGCAACAAGTGCGCCTCCGGTTGCAGGTTCTGATACTGGTTGACCTATACTTACATTTTCACTAGTCAGAGTGAAGGAGAAACTACCATCAATATCAGTACCATTGATTTGATTTGCAGTTAAAATTCCTGCACTGATAAATCCACCAGTATTAGTGAATAATGTTCCTTTTAATTCGGGAAATGAGTATCCTACGATATTACCTAAAACAGAAGCAGTAAAGTTTCTACTCACAACCGGAACATTATCAAGCACGAAGGTTGAACCATCAACAAAACTAATGAATGGCATGGGGATTATAGCTGAGTAAGTTGTTGATGTTGTTCCGAAACTGTTTAATCCTGCGCCTAAACTCTCTCAATTAAGAGTCGC
>JBODRP010000411.1:0-4067 GCA_050633005.1 Trichormus sp.
GGGGTACAGTTAGTTAGTAATTTTATATAGGATTCCTACTTGACTTGATTTTTGAACAGATACCTAGATACGTAGGGGGGGCAAATTACAGTGTGGATTTTCCTCTTGGAATATTGCCGTTGTGTTAGCAGCGAGAGTTGAACACCTAGTACTAAGGGCTTTGGTGCGTTACGACTTACGCCTAACACACCTTAGATATAATTAAATTTATTCAGAAATTCAATCGGAGTCTTATATTTCCATTAAGTATTTTCTGACAAGCAACTGCTATTAAAAATCAAATCATATTGGCTAATTACTTACGAACTTACCAAGTTCTAGAAACAGTAATTTAATTCAACTATAACCTGTGAAAAATGAATGGTAGCGTAGACTTTAGTATTGTTATCCCAACTTACAATGGCGCAAATCGTTTGCCTGAACTATTAGATCGGCTACAAAATCAAGTAAATACCGAAAATATTTCTTGGGAAATTATTGTTGTAGATAATAATAGTAAGGATAACACAGCCGAAGTTGTGCGGCAATACCAAGAACATTGGAAATTTTCTTATCCTTTAAAGTACTACTTAGAGGATAAGCAAGGTGCAGCTTATGCCAGAAAAAAAGGTGTTACAGTTGCTGCCGGTGAAATCATCGGTTTTTTAGATGATGACAATTATCCACTAGCAAACTGGGTTACAGCAGCTTATACTTTTGCTCATAAATATCCCCAAGCTGGTGCATATGGCAGTCAAATTCATCCAGATTGGGAAGTAGAACCACCACCAGATTTTGATAAAATCATTCCTTTTTTGGCAATTACAGAACGCGGAAATCAGCCACTATTCTATGACCCCAGAAAAAAACTACTACCTCCTTCTGCTGGTCTAGTAGTCCGTAAAGAAGCTTGGTTAGCAAGTGTACCAAACCACACTATTTTAACTGGTAGAGTAACTGGTAATATGCTCACCAGTGAAGACTTAGAAATGCTGGGTTACATCCAAGCCGGTGGTTGGGAAGTTTGGTACAATCCAGAAATGGAGATATATCATAGAATACCAAGCTCCAGATTAAAAAAAGAATATTTAATTCCTTTTTTCAGAGGTATTGGTCTTAGTCGTTATGTGACAAGAATGGCTAATGTTAATCCTTATTTAAAACCTTTAGTTTTGATAATGTATATGATTAATGATATCAGAAAAATCATTATACAAATAGTGAGATATAAAACCAAAATTAAAACTGATTTAGTGAGAGCGTGCGAGATGGAACTATTTTTAAGTAGTCTGATTAGCCCTTTTTATCTTTGGAAAAATGGGTATTTATATAAACTTGACAAATAGATGATTATCTTTTAGCTATGCAGGATCAAAAAAATCTAGATTTTACGGTTGGTATTCCTACTTGGAATGGTGCTGAACGTTTACCTCAAGTTTTAGATAGACTCTTAAACCAAACGGGAATAGAAAATCTAAATTGGGAAATAATTGTTATTGACAATAATAGCAGCGATCGCACAGATGAAGTAGTCAAGAGTTACCAACAAAAATTTATTCAGTTGCCTTTAAAGTATGTGTTGGAAACACAACAAGGATTGACATTTGCACGATTAAGAATTGTCAATGAAGCTAAAGGCGAGTTTATTGCTTTTTTAGATGATGACAATTTACCCACACATGACTGGGTTATACAATCTTACCATTTTGGTAAACAGAATCCCCGTGCTGGTGCATGGAGTGGTCAAATACATGGAGATTTTGGAAGTAAACCACCAGAAAATTTTTCACGTATTCAAGCTTTTTTAGCTATTAGAGAACATGGTCAAAAAGCATATATATTTGATGCTGATAACTTAAAGCTTCCTCCAGGAGCAGGATTGGTTATTCGTAAACAAGCATGGCTAGAAAGTGTACCTGAGCAGTTAGTTTTGAAAGGCAGAATTGGCAAGCTAATGGTAGCTGGAGAGGATACAGAAGTCCTCTTATATATATACAAAGCAGGCTGGGAAATTTGGTATAACCCTCTTATGCAGATTTATCATCAAATTCCCCCTTGGCGGTTAGAAAGAAATTATTTACTTAACATAGCTCGTGGTTGTGGTTTATGTATTTTTCAACTAAGACTAATCAACGCTAAAAAATGGCAATCACCAATCATTTTAATCAGAACTATTTTCGGTAATATCCGCCGTATTTTTCATCATATAATTAAGTATAATTATAATTTATATAGTGATATAGTTGCACTTTTTGAAATAAATTTTTATTTAGGTAGTCTATTAAGTCCTTTTTATTCATTGATATTTCATTTTAATCAGTTTTTCAAGAATAAGAGAAGTTTAAATAATGAATGATATACAAGTAAAATCATCGCTTATATCAGTAATTATACCTGCGTATAATTGTGAAAAAACTATTGTAGAAACAATCAACTCAGTTTTACAGCAAACTTACAGTCATTTTGAACTAATTGTAATTAACGATGGTTCACAAGATGCAACTCTAGATATTGTTTCTAAAATAAAAGATTCACGTCTTCGGGTATTTTCCTTTGATAATGCAGGTGGAAATGTGAGCCGTAATCGTGGCTTACATCTCGCACAAGGAGAATTTATTAGTTTTTTAGATGCAGATGATATTTGGACATCTGACAAGTTAGATGCACAACTAGAAGCATTAGAAAAAAATCCTAATGCTCATGTAGCTTATAGTTGGACTGATTACATTGATGAAGCAGGTAATTTTTTATTATCAGGTGCGCGGATTACGGCTAGTGGAGATGTATATGAAAAGTTGTTAATTAATAATTTTTTAGAAAATGGTTCTAATCCTTTGATCCGTAAGGAAGCTTTAATTCAATTAGGGGGATTTGATGAAGCTTTAGAGGCTGCTCAAGATTGGGATATGTGGTTAAGATTAGCAGCTAAATATTCTTTCGTAGCTGTACCAGTTGTACAAATCTTATATCGAGTTAGCAGTAATTCTTTATCTTCTAATTTAAAAAGCCAAGAAAAATATTGTTTACAAGTCCTTTATAATGCCTATCAAATCAGACCATCAACTAATATAAAAGTTTTACATTTGAGTAAAAAAAATATATATAAATATCTAACTTGTAAAGCCTTGCAACAGCCTTTAAACAGGAAAAAAGGCATAACAGCATTAGCTTTTTTAATTAAATATATTATTTATAATAATCAGAAATTAGACAACCTTAACTTTACAATTAAATTACTGTTGAAAATTCTTTTAATTATTACATTTTCTCAATACATTTCTTACAATTCACTGACTAAAATCAAGGCAGAAACCAAAAATAAGGTTTTTCATCTTTAGCTACTAAATAAAAAGTATTGCCAAGTGAGAATGCCTATCCCGGTGCATCTGTTATTTTTAGTGAAAAACAACAATTACTTAAATCGTCATTCTAGTAGTGGTTTCACATTACTAGAAGTATTAGTAATAGTTGTATCTATCGGTATATTAGCAACTTTAGGATTACCTAACTGGTTAACATTTGTCGAAACCCAATCTCTCAATAAAGCCCAAAACGAAGTTTATAGTGCAATGCGACAAGCTCAAAGTCAAGCTAGCAAGGAAAAATTGACTTGGCAAGCCAGCTTTCGCCAACACAATGGTATAGTTCAATGGGCAGTTCATCCCGCTACCACTAGCCCCAGACTTGCTACTTGGAATAATCTCGACTCTAGTATCCGACTAGATGAAGAAACAACTTTACAGCAGTCAAATGGTGTCAGACGTATTCAATTTAATTACCTAGGGAGTGTTAGACAACCCCCTTTAGGTAGAGTTACTCTGTCTACTAAGTCTGGTGGTAAGATTAAGCGTTGTGTGTATGTTTCCACTATCTTAGGGGCAATGCGAACTGCCAAGGAGAATAGCAAAGCTAATCGTAGTGGTGATTATTGCTACTAAAATAATTTTATGGTTTTTGGAGATGTGATAAATTGCGTCTATCAATTGGTAGGGTGCGTCAGTTTGAGAAAACCTAACTATACCCAGAAGTTATTTATTAAGTAGGGTGTGTTACGGCAGTGTGAGGATTTGAGTATGAGCGAAAGTATG
>JBODRP010000412.1:0-3995 GCA_050633005.1 Trichormus sp.
CTGAACCTGAAACTCTTGATGCTTCTCTCTTTCGCCATTATTCAGCAAGCCCTACGTTCAAATACTTGAAGAGCGTCACACACCCTACTTATACCGTTTTTTGATGTAGCTTGCCTGGCGTAGCCATAGATGCACTTTATTCTGTACTGTAGAGACGTTGCATCCAACGTCTCTACATCATTTATTTGAAGCAACTTCATAGAGAATTGGTATTAACAATTCAAAAATAAAAAATAATGCCAGTTGCGTAAGTCCTAATTTATTCAAAATCAAATAACCAATTAACAATCATTTTGCTAGCAAAATCAATAAAAATTAATAACTTGCTAAACAAGTACATTATTTGATGTTTATTTTATTGCCTATCTCCCCTAAGTAACAGGATAAAATCCCCCAATAGGGCATTGAAAATCAGTAAAAAATATTGTTTTGTAATACTCTGATGCCTAAAAACACACGATTTAAATTGTGTGTAAAAATAAATTTGATACAGGGCATATTATGCACATACCTGATGGATTTGTTTCTGTACCCGTGGCTGGTGCTACTGGTTTAGCGAGTTTCGTAGCACTGTTTGTTGCCTGTGAGCGATCGCAACAAGCATTTGGTATTCGTCGCGCCCCTATACTGGGTTTAACTACTGCCTTTATTTTTGCGGCGCAGATGATTAACTTCCCCGTAGCCGGCGGCACAAGTGGTCACTTACTAGGGGGAACGTTAGCAGCGATTATCTTGGGTAGTCCTTGGGCGGGAATGCTTTGCATCGCCACAGTGTTAATTATCCAAGCTGTATTATTTGCTGACGGTGGAATTACAGCTTTGGGAGCAAATATCTTCAACATGGCAGTAATTGGAGTTTGGGTAGGTTGGATATTGACCCAAACTTTACAAAGACTCTTAGGAGGTTCTAAAGGACGTTTACCCTTAGCGGCTGGGATAGCGGCTGGTGTAAGTGTAGTAGTAGCAGCCATAGCTTGTGCAATTGAATTACTGCTGTCTGGAACTGCATCTATAGCCGTTTTACCTGCAATGGCTGGCGTTCATATTTTGATTGGTGTCGGTGAAGGTTTAATTACAGGCGGTGTGTTGACTTACCTAGCTACAGCCAGACCAGATTTACTCCCAGGGGAACAGGAACAGATGCGCGGATGGGTAGTTCCTGTCGTTAGCATTGTCTTAGTAGCTGGTTTACTCTCACTCGTAGCCTCAGCTTGGCCTGATGGCTTAGAAAAGGTAGCAGAAGACATGGGCTTTATTAACTTAGCTGAACAAGTACGGGTAGCTGTACCCACACCCTTAGCAGACTATGGAATTGAAGGTTTAGGTTTGATTGGTACAAGTATTGCGGGGCTTTTGGGTGCGGCGGTTTGTTTTGCCGTGGCTTTTGGGATTGCTAAGGTAGTACGCCCGAAGAATGCTTAATTACGGGGCAGGGGAGCAGGGAGCAGGGAGCAGGGAGCAGGGAGCAGGGGGCAGGGGGCAGGGGGCAGGGAGCAGGGAGCAGGGGGAGACAAGGGAGACAAGGAAGACAAGGAAGACAAGGGAGACAAGGGAGAAATATTTACCCCAATGCCCAATGCCCCATGCCCAATTCCCAATGCCCAATTCCCAAAATTCTTTAATTTTAAATTGACATGGTTTTGCGTTTGCATCTATCTCTAGTGATTGTTGTGGGGACAGCTTTATTAAAGCATCATGCTTGGTATTGGCTGGGTGTATATGGTGCGATCGCTATTTTTTGGTTAGCATTTCTACGCCCACCAATTCGCCACATGGGAGGATTGCTAGGCACAGAGTTAATTTTCTTATCCCTAGTTGCATTACCCTTGGGTTGGGAACGAGCCAGTTTTCTGTTAGTTCGTTCTCTCGTCTGTCTCATCGTCATGAATAGTTTTCTATTAACACTACCCCCTCATAGTTTCGGTATTGCCCTGAAAAGTTTACCTGTACCGATGGCTATGAAAGAAAATTTACTCCTGGCTGGGCAGTATCTAGAAATATTACTTTCAGAAGTCAAACGGATGCAGCGTAGCGCACAACTCAGGGGTCTAAATGGTACATCTGGATGGTTACGCTATGCGAGTGCAGCCATGATTGGCACTTTGTATCTCCGCAGTTTGGAACGAGCCGAACGAGTCTATGGTGCAATGGTGATTCGCGGTTACAACGGACAATTACCCATAGATTTCACATTTACAATTAAAGAGCGTTTTATTCTCCTGATGGCTTGGGCGATCGCTCTTTGTTTTACCCTCAGTTCCTATATTAAATTGTGAATCTTGAAATCTTTAACTTCTAACCCCCACACTTCTACCCGTTATCCCCACACTGGCATAGTTGAGGTAAAAAACTTGGTGTATGCCTATCCACACCAACAACCAGTTTTACAAGATATTTCTTTTACCTTAAATGCAGGCGATCGCGTGGCGTTAATGGGTGCAACTGGTTCTGGTAAAAGTACCTTGCTAGAAAATCTCATTGGTTTGAAACAGCCAAAATCAGGAAAAATCTTGATTAATGGCATCCTTTTAGAACCCAAAACCTTACCCCAAGTGCGGCGACACATCGGCTTTGGCTTTCAAGATGCCAACGACCAATTATTTATGCCCACTATCTTAGAAGATATTACTTTTGGGCCACGTAACTATGGTGTACCACCAGCCATAGCCAGCGATCGCGCCCACCAATTATTAGCAGATTTTGGTCTAGCAGCCTACGCCAACCGTTCCGCCCATGAATTATCCGGGGGGCAAAGACGATTAGCCGCCCTGGCCGCTATTTTGGCACTAGAACCGACAATATTAATTTTAGATGAGCCAACAACTGGACTTGATCCCGCATGGCGACGACATTTAGCCCAAATATTATTAAATTTACCAGTGCAAGTCATATTAATTGCTTCCCATGAATTACATTGGTTAGGAAAAGTGACTGATAGAGCCTTGGTACTATCTGGTGGTCGCATTGCCATTGACAGTGAGATTCAGCCACTTTTGCAAGATGGGGAAATCTTAGAACAGTTCGGTTTACCGATAGATTGGTGATCTAACCACAAACACTATTTCACCCCTAGCCTTTCCTGATGTATCTATTCAAGTTCAACGTCTGCTATATAAATCCTAGACAAGTCTAGACATTTATTTCTTACTTCACTGGGAGCATGGGAGCAGTTATCCCTCAGTAAGCTTTCAAGGTTTAGCCAACCTCGATATATTAATCGCCGCGTTTAAATCCCTATCAATTGAGATACCGCAATTTTCACAGTTGTAAGTCCTAACTTTAAGTGGCATATCTTGAATATGTCCACACTGTGAACAGGTTTTACTCGATGGATACCATCTATCAATAATGATGATTTCACAGCCAAATTTTTGAGCTTTATATTCCAATTGCCGTTTAAACTCATAGAAGCCACAATCAGCAATTACTTGCGCTAATTTATGGTTAGATAGCATTCCCGAAACATTTAAATCTTCAATCACTACTGTGGCGTGGTTTTTGCATAAATAAGTAGTGATTTGATGAAGTGTATTTTTCCTCAGGTGTACTATTTTGGCATGATGTTTAGCTAGCTTGATTTTAGCTTTATGCCTGTTGATAGAACCTTTGACTTTCAGAGCCAGTTTTTTAGAAAGTCTTTGAAGCTTTCTTAGATGAGCTTGATAATATTTGGGATTGGGAAATACTACACCAGTTGATAAAGTTGCTAATTGCTTAACTCCTAAATCAACTCCTACTACTTCATACTGTTTATCGGTTATTTCAGTTTCTTGTTCATAAGCAAAAGAAATATACCAACTCTCAGCAATTCTAGATATGGTGATTGATTTACAAGTTGTGTGAGGTAAACCTTCATAAGTTTTTACCCATCCAATTGTAGGTAATTTAATTGATCTACCCCCTACGGGTATAGGTTTACCACCAGCATCTATTGTAAAAGCATCATTTTTACCTTTCTTTTTAAATTTTGGATAACCAGCTTTACCAGACAAAAA
>JBODRP010000413.1:0-3987 GCA_050633005.1 Trichormus sp.
TGGTGTAGGGGTAAGGGTGGGTGTTGGTGTTGGTGTTGGTGTAAATGTAAATGTTGGTGTTGGTTGAATCGGTTTTTCTATAGCCACATTCAAGTTATAGTCACTAGCGGCTACTTCAGGAACTAAAGTGAGTTGAATAGTATATCTACCAGTATTGGGCAATATACCTACATAGCTAGTTACTTGCTGTGCAGTACTATCAATTGGTTGTTGACTAGGGGCTAATACTGTCAGTAAAACACCCTCCCCTTGGAGAACAGAAACAGTTAACTTGTCTCCTGCTTCTGCAAACAAACTGTATTGAATGATTTGATTAGCTTGGAGACTACTTTCAACTATGGCAGTATTGTCATTTGCTAAATTGAGACGTTTGTTAATAATGACAGGTTCGGGTGTAGGTGTAGATGTGGGGGTGGGGGTTAAGTTTGTACCTCCTGTCACTACTGGAGACGGAAAGGTTTGTGGTGGTAATGTTTCTTGTCGTTGAGATGAGGATTGACTGCGGATAGAACTAACTAACGCCCAAGAACCGAAACCTGCCAAAATAACTACAGCACTGCCAATAGCCCCCAAGGCCAAGGGATTATCTAAAACTGAACTACTGGGACTGGGTGGAATGTTTGGTTTGTTGGATGCAGGTGGTGGTACAACGTCAGGACGACGACCAACGGCGACGGTTTGCATACGGGAAACGTTAGGGAGAGAAACACCCATTCTGGATTGTTCTAGGAGTTGTAATGCTTGTAGTACCTCAGCTGTATTTTGATAGCGATCGCTAGGGGTATAATTCAACATCCGATTTAAAATCTGGGCAAATAGTGGATTGACACTGACCCACTTTTGCCAATTCCAGGTTAGTTGATTTTCATCGAATAATGCTGATGCTTCTTTACCAGTCATCAAAACTATTGCTGTCACTGCTAAAGCATACAAATCACTACTAGGGTATGCGCGTCCTGTTTGCATCTGTTCACTAGGTGCATAACCCAACTTGCCCACACTGGTGACAGGCATGGCACTATCTGGAGATTGTAAACGCGTTGCCAGTTCTTTGACTACACCAAAGTCAATCAATACTGGCTGATGATCACCATCGCGCAAAATAATATTATCTGGTGAAATATCACGATGAATGATCCCCCGTCCATGAATATGCTCTAATACAGGCAATAATGAGCGTATCAAATGTAATACTTCCGTTTCAGTAAAAGTTTGACCATTCTGTTGGCGTTCAGTCAAAATTTGCTGATAAGTTTTACCTGCAACGTAGTCCTCTACTAAAAATAACCGTTGGTCTTGCTCAAATCGTTCTCGAAATTTTGGTACTTGAGGATGTACTATCTGATACAAAATAGTAGCTTCTCGGTGAAAAAGTTCTTGAGCCTTTTCCCAAGCCAAAGTTCCTGCTCCAGAGGGAATCAATTCTTTAATCGCACACAGTTCATTAAAACGTCTTTGATCTTCCGCCAAATAAGTTCTACCAAATCCCCCTTGTCCGAGAATTTGAATAATGCGATAACGGTTCTGCACAACAGTGCCAATAGAAATTGGTGGTTGCATAATTCATTAAATTAGAGGGTAGTGGCAACTTACAAGCAAGTCATTCACCAGGATAATCTCAGCAGTTACTACTTTGGGGAGTATAGTCCCATATTTTCGAGACAGCGATATTGTACCTTACACAATACTCCCCACTCCCCATTGCTGACAGGTGTAAGTTTTATGTTGTGTCGCAAAAACCGTTGGTTTTGGGGTGTAGGGGTGTGGGGGTGTAGGGGTGTGGGGGTTAGTGAAAGAGTTATTTTGCGGTTAGTCTGAGAATCAATCCATCTTAAAAATATAGTTTTGACATAGTTAATTACCGTGGTAGAATCTATTTGCTCAAAATATTGACAAAAACTAAATTGTTAATATGCTGTCAGTGTAAACCCTTCCTTAAGGGCTAAAAACTACCATAAAAATACCAATAATCTGGCGAGAGACAGCATATCTTTAAAACTCATATCAGCAATTCCAATGGGTTTTAAACAATAAAAACAATTGCAGTGATTTGCCCGTTGCTCTTTGTGAAGAAAGAGCAATAATTAGTCTTACTATCCCTCTATCTATAAATTTGCAGAAATATAGTATGTACGTCTCTTCATAACAACAAATTGCATGAGTTCAGTGCCTTATACCTATTTTGTAGCTGCTAGATATGATCATGAGCAGTTAACTCCTTGACTTGAGTTTTTCAGAAGAGTTATGAAAAACCGACATTCGATCATCAGCAAATTCATCAGTTGTGACCTCTACAGCTAGGAGTTGCCGTATATCAATAAACTGAGAAATTTTTTTATGATTTTCAACCAAAAATATAGTCAGTCAGTTTATATTATAATTTTGCAACTACTATCATTGAGATATTCAGTAAACACTCAGATGCTCCCAACATATTTGTTGGTAAATGTATCTGTTTCCTGAGTCCTACAGCAATCCTCAATCCTTGGTGAGAACTGAGAAGACTGGTTTGTTCAAGAAAACGGGTGATTACAGTCTCGGACTTCTGACAAATCAAATAGGATGCTTATATGAGTTCAAGATTATTTCATCTTGAATTGAGGCATAAAATGGGTAGAGGCGGCGATCGCCAAAAAAAATCGGTTTTTTCTTATTACCCCAGGTTCGACTAATGAGACTACTTTCCAGAGTTCGTGTCAGTTCATCTATGAAAATTTTTCAGCTACAAGGAAGGGAACATGAGCCGATCATGACTATGTTGAGAAATATTTAAAGTAATTATCAAAGCTTCAAGAAAACTCACAGATGTTTTTTTTGGTCTATTTCGGTTAAACCTACTAAATATCTAGTGCTAATATTGCCATGAATGCACATCGAGGATCTGCTGTGCTAAGTTCTGCCACTTTCAAAGTACAGCCAGCTGCAACAGGATTGAATGAAAATCATCGCCTGCGGCTTTTTTCTGGTTCTGCCAATGTCCCCCTTTCTCAAGAAGTAGCTCGTTACCTGGGTATGGACTTAGGCCCCATGATTCGCAAAAGATTTGCGGATGGGGAAATATATGTCCAAATTCAGGAATCAATTCGGGGTTGTGATGTCTACCTCATCCAACCAAGCTGCCAACCTGTAAATGATCACTTGATGGAATTACTAATTATGATTGATGCCTGTCGGCGTGCTTCTGCACGGCAGGTAACAGCAGTAATTCCTTACTATGGTTATGCCCGTGCTGATCGTAAAACCGCCGGGAGAGAATCGATTACAGCCAAACTCGTGGCTAACCTGATTACTCAAGCAGGTGCTAACCGGGTTTTAGCAATGGATTTACACGCCGCTCAAATTCAAGGCTATTTCGATATCCCCTTTGATCATGTTTACGGTTCACCTGTCATCCTCGATTATTTAACTAGCAAACAACTGCATGATATTGTAGTTGTCTCACCCGATGTTGGCGGTGTAGCCAGAGCTAGAGCTTTTGCCAAAAAACTCAATGATGCCCCCTTGGCAATTATTGATAAACGTCGTCAGGCGCACAATGTAGCGGAAGTATTGAATGTAATTGGTGATGTCAAAGGAAAAACCGCCGTTTTAGTAGACGACATGATTGATACTGGTGGCACAATTGCCGAAGGTGCAAGATTGCTCCGGGAAGAAGGAGCGCGTCAAGTATATGCCTGTGCTACCCATGCAGTATTTTCTCCACCTGCCGTTGAGCGGTTATCAAGCGGCTTATTTGAGGAAGTGATTGTCACCAATACAATCCCCATACCAGAAAGCAAGCGATTCCCCCAACTAGTAACGCTGTCAGTAGCTAATTTATTAGGGGAAACAATCTGGCGGATTCACGAAGATAGTTCTATAAGTAGTATGTTCCGTTAAGTTTGGGCATGGGGCATTGGGCATGGGGCATTGGGCATTGGGCAATTCAATTTTGGATTTTGGATTTTAAATTTTGGATTGGATTTCAATCTAAAATCCGTCTTGGAA
>JBODRP010000414.1:0-3987 GCA_050633005.1 Trichormus sp.
TATTTTTGCTTAATGTTAGACAGTTTGTACTAGGTTGGTGATGATTGCTGGTTAAACAACTGAAATTAAAAGCATATATTTTGATAGTATAGTCAGCACTAGCAGCAGCGAAATATTTGCCATTAGGACTAATAGCGATCGCAGTTAATCTATGTGGATTTACAATACTCTCAATTAATTGCCCCTCTGGCGACCAAATTTTGATAGTGCGGTCATCACTAGCAGACGCTAAAACCTTACCACTAGGATTAAAAATGATAGAATTGACCTGTTGATGATGACCAGGAAAACGATTAATTTCTTGAGTATTAGTGAGAGCTTGTTGCAAAATTGCTGCGGTTGTCACTTGCATATCTTTAGCTGGTGCAAAAACTTGTTTGAGTTCTCGTCCAGCTTTAACACTAGCCATCACACTTTCTAATTGTTGATGGGATAACAAAAACGCCTCAGAAGCAGCATTTAAAGCCGCAACTTCCCGTAACTGCGCCGCACGTTTCTGCACATAAGCCAAACCACCGAAACCACTAGCAGCAATTCCCAAAACACTAATAATAGCTACAGCCTTTTGTGCTTGTCGGAGACGCTTTTTCTGTGCTAATTGTTGTTGTTGACGAGCCTCTAAACAAGCAGCAATAAAATTTTGCACATCAACAGATAACTCATCTGTATATTTCACATAAATTTCTTCAGCTTCCCCCAGACGCACACCCTGTAATAAAAAATCTGATTGCTGATGATTTTGTTTCCACAGAGTTGCTGCTTGCTCAATTTGACGTTGCGATCGCAGTCTACTACGATTTTCCTCCAACCACCAGCGCAAAGTTGACCAATGGCGAATGAGAATTTCATGCGCTACTTCAATAGTCACAGACGGTGAAGGAGTGCAGGGTGCAGGGGAGAGGAAATTTCCCCCTTGCTCCCTGTTCCGTTCCCCCTTACCGCTTCCCCCCTCTTCCTCCAAACCCACAACCACCAACTTCGCCGCCGTCAACACCGAGAGAGTTCTTTCTACTAACTCATCAGGATATTTCTTCACTATCAACTCCGATTTCAATACCCGTCTTCTCGTATCTTCCGTGCCTTCTCCTAACTGCGTCAACGACAGAAAAATCCATCTAGCACATTCTTGTCCTGGAGAATCTAAATTTTCGTAAACTTCCTGTGCCTTGCGTTCCAACGCGCCTTTAATACCGCCAATTTGTTGCTGATAAGCTGTCAGCGTTAACTCCGCAGCCTGACGGTATTCCCATAACTGTTCTAAGACAAATTCCAACAGAGGTAAATCTCCCGCCGAGTGGTTTAACTCCTGAAGCAAAATTTCCACCAGTCCCGACTCAACCTTTAAACCCACCTGTTCAGCTGGGTTGATAATCACACGCCGATAGTCATCATCACTCAAATTCGGCGGCACTAATATACTAGATTGTTGTAATAAATTAGCTAGTGCAGGTACTTCCAAACAAGCCGCAATAAAATCGGCTCGCACCGTCACCACCAACTTAAACTTATCAGAGGCATACTCTATAGCTCCCAGCACCAATTCTAAAAATCGCCGTCTATCTTCAGTAGGTGCAAGGGTGAATAATTCTTCAAACTGGTCAACTACTAACACTATCATTGGTTCTGGACGACTCCGCAACCAATACACAAACCCTTCCACCCCTTGATAGAGCATGGCTTCTAAGACTGGGGAATTGGGCATTGGGAATTGGGCATCGGGAATTGCTCCCTTGTCCCCCTTGTCCCCCTTGTCCCCCTGCTCCCCTGCCCCCCTGCTCCCCTGCTCCCCTGCCCCCCTGCCCCCCTGCTCCCCTGCCCCCCTCCTCCCCTCCTCCCCCAACCCTCGCGCCAAAACTTCCAAGGGACGCGCACCGGGACGAATGGTTTTAATTAACCAGGAATCACTATCAGGTAATTGTTTTCCTAAGCGGAGTTGAGAAATTAGTCCAGCTTGAACAACGGAGGATTTACCGCTACCGGATGCACCGACTACTGCTAAAAATGAGTTATGGGCAATGTGAGCAATTAACTGTTGAGTTAAGGATTCTCTACCGTAGAAATATTGAGCATCTTCTTCACTAAAGGCTTTTAAACCGCGATAGGGACAAATTTTTAAATCTAAAGTTGGAGATTTTTGAGGGTTGCGTGTGCTGGTAGTAGGGGGAATAATTTCAATTACGCCTTGTGTACCTGATAGCCAAATTTGCAGAGGTAAAGTCGGTGTAATTTGTGGTTGTGTAGCTAAATGAATTTGTAATTGGGTAATCCAAGCTGCCACTGATAACCCATTAGATAAAGAAGCTGTTTTGAGAGTTTCTATGAGTGCTTGAGCAAAGAATTGTGGGTTACTTTTGGGACTAGTACCAGCAATAATACATTGTCCGGTAGCGGAGTTTAATTGTAAGTCTTCTATCCATTCCGGTAATGATATAGTATGCGTCCCGACTGGACAATCTAGGATGATAATTTGTTGGGTGACTGTCGAACGGTGTAACTGTTGTCTGAGCCAGGCACGACTCAACCAAATATCATCTAATAATACTAATGCTGCTTCACCGGTGGGGGTTTCTTCTAGTCGTCCCCGCAGATATAATAAGGTGGTAATTGGTTCTTGTATTTGATATTTTTGTGGTTGATTGCTAGCACGTAAACATTCTTTGATAGTTTGGCGGATATCTTGAGTTGTTGTATTAGCAGTGCGGGGTAAATATTCTAATTCAAAAGCTCCGGCAGTTCCCAAGACTTTACTAAATTCTAATGCTGTTTGTGAGCCGAGTAGCCCCTCAATTACTAAGGCTTTTCTAGGGGGAGTTGATTGAGCGATCGCCGGAATTTTTCCAATTATCAATTCTCCTATACCTTCCACAATACGTTTTGGTGTTTGCAGGGGATATTCACTATAAAGTTCTGTATCTCCTTTACCCCGTTTTTGTTGGTTAATTAATCTTAGCTGTTGGTTAGTTTTATCTATATATTGCAGTGTTTGGTGATAAACATAGCGATATAAACCATCAGCCGAAATTACCCCTTGATGATCAGCCGCATCTCCTTTTAACCCCCGCATTAAATAATATGTAAATACCCCATGTCCTAGTTCGGGAAACTCCCATGATAGCTGGTCTGTATCACAAGAAAGTAAAGCATAAAAACCTTTACTTTTAGAGGCGCGTTGCTGTAAAACCTCTAATAATTGCGGTGTGGGATTTAACCCCCGTAAACTCATACCCCCACTATGACAAGCATCGAGCCAAACTATCTGATTCTGCACACCACTATTACTTAATAACTCTAATAATTCCTTAACAGCTAACCCTGTAGTTTCTAAGTTATCTTTTTGAGTATCAGCCAAACATAAAAATGCTTGTTGTGTCTTGGGATGTAACATTCCATGACCAGAAAAATAAAATAAAATTGTGTCGCTAGGTTGAGCCGATGCAGTTATTTGCTGCAAGCGGGTGCGAATATGAGTTAACAGTGGTAATTCTGTTGCAAAATCATGGTAGATATTGATTTGTTGTTGGGAAAATTGCTCTTGAGTTGCCCCAGTCAAAGCTTCTGCTAATACCTGACAATCAACTGCCGAATAACGCAGAGATGGCAATTGTACATCCTGGTATTGGTTCACTCCCACCAGTAGCAACCACAGTTTCGGAGTGATTGTTTTCTTGGTTTGATGAGAACTACTGGTAGCAACGGCGCGTGGCATTTTAGTTAAGGAAAAATCAACTCAAAATTAAGATACCTTGTCTTCATTAATTTGTTAGGGTTGCGATTGTATTTTTATGCAAACACAAAAGTTTGTAGTAAGGGCTTTAGCCCTTCTTTCAGAACTAAAGTCCTGACTACGAACTCAATTAGACTAATTTTACTAGTTTTTATATCAAAGTCTTTGGTGCGTTACGGCTTACGCCTAACACACCCTACTGGCGTGGCAAGGCTAAAATAGTGTATTAGATGTAGGTTGGGTTGAGGAACGAAACCCAACAT
>JBODRP010000415.1:0-3979 GCA_050633005.1 Trichormus sp.
CTATAATGATTATCATTCTTATGTGTTGGGGATTTTATTTCTTGGAAGTCCCTAAATTGCCAACCACCTAAGCCACGAAAGTCCACAATCCAATATTCAGGAATATTCAAAAAAGCGTATTCTTCTACTTTTCTGGCATAATCATCCTGCCAATTTGTACTAACAACTTCTGCAACAAGTTTGATAGTACTGCCGTTACAAATAATAGGTTCTTTTTGCCAAAGTGGTTCTTTACTAAGTTCTGCTTTATCCAAAACAATTATATCAGGACGCAGTGCTGTAGCTTCAGCAGCAGGTGGTTTAATCAGACAAGTTTTAGGAATCACCCACTGAAAATTAGAATTAAAGATTTCGACATAGATTCTACCAGCAATAGTACCTGCCACAGCTTCATGGAGTCCTGTAGCTTCCATGTCTCTTAATTCTTCGTCGATGAGTTCGTAACGAGCATTATCACCATATTGGGCGATAAATTCTGCAAAGGTTAATAGTTTGGGTGGAGTATAGGTCATATTATTTTGATTCAATACTCCCTAAAAGGAGCTAATCACCGTCAATAATCCACTGTTCTATGCAGCGATAGTATCACATCAAATTAGGCGATCGCCGTTCACACAAGATTATCCTCTGCTGAAATGGCGATCTCCACTCGTAAGATGAATCTTAAATATATAAAGCTTTCACCCATTCCCATTCTTGCTTTAACCCTTCTGTTAAAGAAACTTGGGGTTGATATCCTAAAATTTGTCGTGCTTTAGACACATCAGCAGCCGTGTGTCTAGCATCTCCCATTGCTTTTTCTATATGATTTCTTTTGATTGGTTTACCGACAATTGTTTCCATAGTATTCAGCACTTCCGCTAACACAACCCTGCTGCCACCACCAATATTAAAAATTTCACCTATAGCTCCGGGAACAGTAGCGGCTGCTAAATTAGCAGCGACAGCATCCTTGACAAATGTAAAATCTCGTGTCTGCTGTCCATCACCATAGATGGGAATCGCCTCATCTTGGATAACAGCTTTAAAAAACTTATGAAATGCCATATCAGGCCTTTGTCTAGGGCCGTAAACCGTGAAATAACGTAAAGAAACGAAAGGCACACCAAAATTTTTGTGATACAGACCACACAAACGCTCGGCAGCTAGTTTAGTAATACCATAGGGAGAAACCGGTTGCGGCGGAATGCCTTCATGGGTGGGTAATGTTTCCGCATCACCATAGATACTAGATGTAGAAGCAAACACAAATCTCGTTAATTGTGGAGCATCTTTGGCAGCTTCTAAAATTACTTGTGTAGCGTTGATATTGCGTTCAGTATAAGCACGGAAACCTGTACCCCAACTAGCTCTGACACCTGCTTGAGCCGCCTGATGATAAATCACCTCAACATCTTGTAACAATTTTGACCAATCTAAAGCCAGAATATTGCTGTCAATTAAAGTAAAGTTAGGTGAAGACTCTAAATGAGCAATATTCTTGCGTTTTAGCATAGGGTCGTAGTAATCGTTAAATTCATCAATACCAATTACTGCTTGCCCTTGTTCTAGAAGGGTTTGTGTCAGGTGAGAACCGATAAATCCTGCTGCCCCAGTAACAATAACTTTAGTCATGTACCCTACTTGTATTCTTATTTTTAAATTCAGAATATTTCTAGGTTAATACTCGTGATGCTCAATCGCCATTTATTTAGTGCCATCTTGGCTATAATTCCACCGAACTAGAAGTCAGGCTAGACAGGCTAGTAGTGGCGTGTCTAGACTAAAATGTTGCATTAAAAAATCGATTTTATCCGCGTTAATCCGCGTTTATCTGCGTTTTTATCCAAATCTAATTTCTGGATGGTTGGTTGATGCGTGACGCTATCAGTCTGATAACTACGTTCAAATACTTTGGTAGCGTCACACACCCTACATCAATTTACTTAAATATATTGACGTTTAAGCACATATAGTATATAGTTCCGTAAAATATAAATTTAATTGATAAAAACGTGAATATTTTTCCCTCTCACAAAAAACCGCTTGTTACATGTACAAGCGGTTTATTTTGTATAATGCTTATATCTCAATAAATACAATATTGAGTATCCACATTTGAGCATTGATTGAGCATCATGGTTAACAGTGCAAAAACACCCACAGGCAAGGCTAAGAAAGGTCAAGTGACTGTCCGTCCAGACTCAGGAGGAATTAAGGCGTGTTTCCCTCGCAGTTACTTTGCAGATGGTAAACAGATAAAACTAGGTACAGGTATCAACCCAGATGACTGGGAAGCTACAGCCACAAAATTGCAACGACGCTTACAGCTTGAGCTAGAAGATGGCAAGCTATCTACTGACGAGGGGATATTTAATCTAGGTAGATATCAAGAAATACTTGAGGAGTACGGCTTAAGGGCAAAACTCAGATTAGTAAGAGATGCTGCTATAAATACTACTGACGAGATACCACCTAAACCCCAGTTATCGCTACTAGAAGTCTGGGATATGTATTGTGAGTACAGAAAACCAGGGTTGAGAGAGAGTACGTATGAAAATTTATATCAAACGATGTACCGCAATTTTATTAAATTAGCGATAGAAGCTACAAACGGCGAAGATGCTTTAAAAATAAGGAATTGGTTGATAGAAAATAGGAACACTAAATCAACTAAGCAGATTTTAACTAATCTTTCAAAAGCCTATCAATTAGGCATAAAAAACAAGTTATTAACTCATAATCCCTATGACGGTCTAGCTGATGAGATAACCGCTAAAGGCGCTAAAGGGAAAAAACAAAATGAAGTAAGCAACGATAATGATGTGCTTGACCAATCAAAAGCCTACACCTGGGATGAGGCGCAAGCAATACTTGATTTAGTAAAGCACGAATACACTCATTATTATAATTTCATTAAATTCAAATTTCTTACAGGGTGTAGGACTGGTGAAGCGATAGCTTTTATGTGGTGCGATATTGAGTGGGACAAAGAGAGAATTTTAATTCGTAGAACTTATGAACCTAGAACACGCAAATTTTATCCATTAAAAAATGACAGTAGTTACAAAGGTGAATTAATTCGCAGGTTTCCGATGCCTAGAGACAGTGAGCTATGGAAGCTACTAAAATCAATTCCTGAAGGCAAAGATAATGATGTGGTGTTCACAACCAAAAACGGAAAAATTATCAATGACGCTAATTTTGGTCATATTTGGCGAGGGACACACAATAAGGAAGGCATAATCCCACAGTTAATAAAACAAGGTAAACTCTCAAAGTATCTTTCACCTTATAATACACGCCATACATTTATCACACATCAAGTTTTTGATTTAGGACAAGACGAGAAAATAGTTGCTAAATGGTGTGGGCATAACATTGATGTAAGCAATAAGCATTATCAAGATGTGGCTATCTTTGCAGAAAAAACCAATCCCGATTTACCAGCTAACCAACAATCAACACAGCAATCAGAGTTAGACATCATGAGGGAACAGTTAAGGCAACAACAGGAACAAATGCAAAAGCAGCAAGAACTAATTAACAAGTTGTTAGCTGAAAAAGAGACTAAATAATCTACCTTATACCCTTCTAAAGAAATGACATACGAACTGACATATTTTATGTCATATCGTGTGTCATTTTTTATGTCATCTTAAATGACATTTCTTTGTAAGCTATCATTGTTAACTCTCTGAAGCTTAAAGCGTTATTAGGTTGTAGCGAATAGGTTTTATTGATGGACATAGCAAAAAGTAGCGCATTCCTAAGCGCTGTCACCACAAACACTTAGCAAGCCGCTACTAAATGCACAATAGGACGATTCATGTTAGCTACAACAGGTAACGGTATTGTAACGGCTATTCATGCGTCAACACATTTATTACTTACCGTAGGGCGTTATAGGCATCACCAAGAACCAATCGTTAACTATTCCAGAACACATGGAAACTTTAAAAGTTTCCTCAAGTGTAGGACGTGTATAGGAACATTACAA
>JBODRP010000416.1:0-3972 GCA_050633005.1 Trichormus sp.
AAGGATTTTTTCGCCCACCAGGGGCGAGGTTTTGAACCTATCTTTTTCCGATAAAGGGATTTTCCAAACAGCAGAACGTGTAGGAATAAATAGAAAGGCGAACAAACACCAAAATATCTCATAAAAAATTCCTCCTACTTCTTGGTTTAACCACAAAGCAGAATAGCGATAGTGGCTATATAAAAGCCCAATAGGAAGAATAATCGCTAAAGAAAAAATACAACGTCTGCGAATTTTGGTAAGTAGTGGCATGATCTAGAGTTTCCCAGAAATTATAGGACTTACAGCATTTTTGAAGTAAGGGAGGTACAGCATGAGTAATGAGTAATGAGTAATGAGTAATGAGTAATGAGTAATGAGTAATGAGTAATTACTAATAAGAGCCTATTTATAAAGTAAATATTAAGTAGGGTGTGTTACGGCAGTGTGAGGATTTGAGTATCAGCGAAAGTATGAATTGCCGTAACGCACCATAATCACACGGTGCGTTACGCGTTGCTTTAACGCACCCTACAATTTAAGCTTTACTTTATAAATCATCTCTGAATGGCTAAACTACTTTCTCAATATTTAGAAAATATGTGTCTAGGAGAGTTTTAAATGAATCAAGATACCCAATAATAAATACCTATTTAGGGAACACCAAAAAATAAATTATCCAAAATTGATGCTTGGGTATGGTGCGTCAGTATGAAGAATATCTGATTATAGTTAGGTTATATCGCACTGACGCACCCTACAACTTGGATATTTTTTTATCTGGAAGTCCCCAAACTTGGTAGGGGCGGGTTAACAAACATCATTCATGATTAACTTTTGATCTCGGTGAACCCGCCCCTACAAATATCTAGGTATTCGCAAAATTTGAATTAACATTAGACGTAATTACGTTAGCGTAGCGGGGCGCAGCCCATTACGTAGCTTGCTACTCTCCGAGAACGCTACGCGTTCGCCAAAGGCGTTCTCGCAGAGTACCCGTAGGGTATTACGAATTACGAATTACGTTAGCGTAGCGGGGCGTTCGCGTTAGCGTCTCGGAGAGAAGCCCATTACCAATTACGAATTATTACAGCGTATCGATAAACTGCCTCACTTTCTCTTGCAGCTTGGGATCTGCAATTTGGTGTGCTAATTCCTGGGCGTTTTGGTAACAAACTCGCGCTAAACTTTTGCGTTTTGTTTTAGCATAAAGACTGCCCATATTCAGTAAACTCGCAATTTCACCAATAGAATCACCCTGTTGTTGATAAATTTCTACGGCTTGTCTGTAGAATTTTAGGGCTTTGCGGTGAATATCTAGGTGGTTGTAGATATAACCGATATTATTCAGGGTGTTCGCTTCACCGATGCGATCGCCTATGGCGCGACGTGATAATAATACTTGATGATAAAGCAATAAGGCTTGTTTGGGTTGTCCTATATCTATATATATAGAGGCAATATTGTTGATGGTAATCGCTTCACCAACAACGTTTTTCGTCGCCTTTTGAATTGGTAATGCTGCTTGCAGAAATTCTAGAGCTTTTTCATGATCACCTAAAATACTGTAGGCAAATCCAATTCCATTCAGGGTTGTCGCTTCCCCAGAAAAGTCTCCCAGTAATCGACGTATTGCTAAAATTTGGTTTTGTAACAATAAAGCCCGTTTGGGTTGACCCAATCTGATATGTATAAGTGCGACATCGTTAAGAGTAGAAACTTCCCCTGGGGTGTCTTGTAGTTCCCGAAAAATTTGCGCGCCTTTCTCCAAATACTCCAAAGCTTGAGAAAGTTGTCCCATGCGACTATAGGTAGAACCTACATTGCTCAGTGCTGTTGCTTGCGCTTGTAAGTTACCAAGCTCAACTGCTACCGCTAAAGCTTGATTAAAATATTCCAATGCTTGTTGCAACTGAGAACAACCCAGATAAGCTAAACCAATATCATTTAATGTATGTCCTTCTCTGGCTCGATCAGAAATAGCTCTAGCTAACTGTAAATTTTCCTGAACTAAATCGAGATATTCTTGAAATTTTCCCTGCTGATAGTACCTATTCGCTGTATCACGGCGTTCTTCCCACTCTTTGGCTTGATTGCAATATTGTGTCATTTGACCTCAGTTGCACTGCAAATAAATTGGCGGGTTATATTCAGTAATCAGTTATCAGTTATCAACCCAAGAGATCCTGATCACTGATAACTGTTCACTGTTCACTGAAAATAAAAGTTGTCCAAGTTAAGTTTTGGTTAACCTTTATTTTCTACCTTTAGGTACAAGACGTAAAGGAACAGATGTGGTAAATATAACCCGCTTTCAGCAGTATGAGTTAAGCTGTCTTAAAAAATCGAATGATTTCGCGGACATGATCTAAAAATTGTCCATCGGTGGAAAGTTGAGCGATCGCATTCCGTGCTTCCCTGGATAATCGCTCATGTTCGGTTTGATTGACAGCACGAAATTCTTCTAAGTTAGCGGATATTTTCGCTATGTCTTTACGGGTTTCATCAGCAAACCGTTGTTGTGTCGCTGTTAAAGAATAGGGTTGTTCTGGGTTGAGTTGATCTTCTACAGCTTGGATTTTTTGCTCTAATTCATAGAAACGTTGACGGAGTTCTACAATATCTTCACGGGGATATTTCCATTCTTGGCTAATCATTGTTAGCCTCGCGTATACATATTCATAAGCGCGAATAGCTGGACGCAAGATAGTTAATAACAAAGCTGCACCAGAACTGATATAACCTACAGCACTAATACCCGTGGCGGCAAGGGTATAAAGGCCAATAGCTGAAACTAAATGTAAAGCTAAGGCAACCCAGAGCGATCGCTTGGCGAGAATTTTGACATACTTAAGTTGTCTTTCGTCTACAGGTATTGCTTTTTCAATTGACTGTGCGGCTTCTGCTAAAACTTGCTTGGCTTGAAAATGAATATTCCAGGGGACAGTGACAATCACTAACAACCACCAAAAACTTGCACCCCCAATCACCCAATCAAGAAAGTTTCCGGCTGGCACTTGAAACCATTGCAGTACACCAAAAGCTAGCAGCACTACAACCACAATACCGACAATCGAACTAATAAAAAAATTGAAATACATATATATAGCCCTGTTTTGGGTGAAGCTATCACCTCAATCATCACTAGGCTATGGCATTTCTACGGAAAAGTTTGTGATGCTTTTTCTAGCTGCATAATAGCTTTAGGGTATCAGATAACTCCGCCAAACTGTTTGACTATCTGCACTAGCCTTACTAGGTAACAGCAATCGCCAAGTTTTACCTTCTTGTTGAATCTGTAAGTAAACTTCAAATGGTTGTTGCAGTTTTTTCAACTGTCTCTTAGGTAGCTGAAAAATTAAGTCGTAGTTTCCCCGCACTCGAAAAGCCGGTAAATTTTCAATCGTCAATGGTTGTTCCTGGCGAATTTTCAAGTGTTTAATTTCAAACCCTTTAAACTTAATATCTAACTGCTGATTAAGTTGTAGTTGGGTTTGTTCTAGCTGGAGTGCGATCGCTTTCTGCACTAACTCACTCGTTGGTAACAATCCTATATTGCCACAACCTACCAATAGCACCAGCAAAACTACTGTTACAACAAACCGCACCATGTTACTTTTGATCTAGCTTCAGAGCTAGTATAGCCGTAGATGCCTAAAACTCCCTAATTGATTTACGCAACTAGCATATTTTTTATGTAGTCACGCACCAACCATCAATCGTGACACTTGCAGAAGTCTTAATAATATCTGCCAAACGTGCATTTTAACTATAAATCTATAACTCAAGTCAGATATTTGCTCTTGAGAATAGCAGTATTTTTATAGAGTTTCATGATTCGCTCTCACCGAGCGATCGCCACTTGCACAAGAATCATATTTTTTACTAATTACAGCACTTTTGAAGTAAGTGAGGTACACCAGGAGTAATAAGTAATAAATAATAAGTAATAAGTAAATTTCTTACTCATTACTCATTACTCATTACTCATTA
>JBODRP010000417.1:0-3967 GCA_050633005.1 Trichormus sp.
AAAATCATCTGCATCTTGGAATTGCCATCCCAAAGACTCCGCCAACAGTTTGCCGATGGTGGTTTTACCCGAACCAGATACACCCATAATGAGAACTATCATTGTGTTGAGCTTAAATTTTAAGTTTAGCTAAACCTATGTAGCGGATACCTTCGGGAGATATATCAAATCGGCAAGGTAGGACTTCTAAACCTAGAGCGATCGCATCCCGTAGTAACTTACCATATAAAGGATCAGCCGTATCACCGGGGGCAAATTCTATACAATCACCCCGATTAATCAAGTACAACATAACTGCACGGGTTTGGGGAAGTAATGCCATCAGTTCTCGTAAATGCTTCTGTCCCCTAGTAGTTTCAGTGTCTGGAAATAATGCTAAAGTCCCTGCACACCAAGTCGTATTTTTGACTTCTAAATAAATTGGGGGTTCGGTATCACTCCCTGTTAACAAGAAATCTACCCGACTTTTTTTATCTTGGCCATAAACTACCTCGCCTTTAATTTGGCTATAGTTACCCAATTCCGGGAACAAGTGTTTTGCTAAAGCTAACTTGATGATGCGATTTGGTAAGGCTGTATTCACCCCTACCCAAGTCGGCTGGTTATCATGTACCTCAATTAATTCTAGAGTGTAAGCCAATTTGCGGTTAGGATTATCACTTTTAGAAAGTTGTACAGCACTACCTAGGGTAGAAACTCCAGTCATGGGGCCAGTATTAGGACAATGGGCTGTAACAACTTCTCCATTAGTTAACTGCACATCCACAAAAAAGCGTTTGTAGCGTTTCAACAGAATACCAGGATACAGAGGTGGGTAACGGTAGAGCCAATCAGTCATGGAAAAATTAAGTGCAGCAACAAGAATATTTTCCCTGATTTATGGGTTCGTAGTGAGGACTTTAGCCCTGATTATTTTTGAGGACTAAAGTCCTCACTACAAACAGCACTTATCATGATTTGACAACTTTTGAACTTAACTTGACCACAATTTAATAAAAAGTAGCATATACTCGGTGGTATCAGCCTCCCCACAAATACAGCAGATTCGATGTTGATGAGGTACAGCAACTGATTGAAAAAAGTAATGAGTAATGAGTAATGAGTAAGAAATTTACTTATTACTTATTACTCACTACTTATTACTGATGGTGTACCTCACTTACTTCAAAAGTGCTGTAAGGGGGAGATTCATAAAATGCAAGGAGAAAAATCCTATGCAAAAAGTAGGGGAAACTACGGAGTTAGAATACGCTTTTCTGTTTACCTTGAGAAAAGTTAATTCAATTAACACAGAAGATTTTCAACCATTTTTTAATAATTTACCCGTAGATCCTTATATTAAAGGTAACTACCGTTTAAGAAGATTATCCCGGTTTACAGTGTCTGGGGGTGAATTACATAAATTACCTCATGGCTATCTTTTTCAAAGTAAAGCATACAACCCATTAGTAGGTGATATTAAACGAGAGTTCGCTGATTTAGAAGATGCCATTATAGAACTTGATAGTTTTCAAAAGTTAGTTTTGGCATTTAGTGATTCTTGTAAACTCCATCCAGAAGCGGAAATTGGTGTGCATCAAATTAGAACGATTTGTTCTCCCGCTAATTTTGGTAATCCTGCACCTGAAGGTATCCATCAAGATGGTACTGATTTTATTGGGATTTTCTCTGTAAATCGGGAAAATATTCAAGGTGGAGAAACACATTTATATACTGCTAAGAAAGAGAAGCCAGTACTTAGTAAAATTCTCTATCCAGGGGAATTATTATTAGTCAACGATCATGATTTTTTCCACTTTACCACGCCAATTAAACCCCAGACAGAAGCTCAAGGTATTAGGGATGTCTTCGTGCTGACTTCTCCTAGTTTGTTGACTGATTAATTAGGGGTGTAGGGGTGTAGGGGTGTAAGGGTGTAGGGTAAGGAGAGGGAGACAAGGGAGACAAGGGAGAAATATTTACCCCAATGATCCCCCATGCCCAATTCCCAACGCCCAAAAACACCATCCCCTTGTGGGTGGAGTTTTTCATTTATAAATTACTCTTGTTGAATTAGGTGTTTTTGTAAAGCCACAATAACAGCTTGAGCGCGATCGCCTACTTCTAATTTATGTAAAATAGCATGAACATGAACCCTCACTGTTCCAGGTGTAATGTAGAGAGTTTCTGCTATTTGCTGATTGGTTTTTCCCTGTGCTAATAACTCTAATATTTCTTGTTCGCGCTGGGTGAGAGGATTAGCAATGTGTGAGAGATTTGAGTCAGGCTGTAAAGAATTACCCCCAAAAGAAGAGCGAATTTCTTGAGTTGCAGTTTCATCCCACCAAGATGCACCACTTGCAACCGAACGCAGTGCTAATATTAATTTTTCCGCCGGGATACCTTTTAAACAATAACCTTGTGCGCCAGCTTCAATCAACTTGGCAATGAGAGATTTTTGGGAATGAGATGTGAGTATTAGTATAGGTAAATGGGGATTTTGTTGTTTGATGAGGCGACAGGCTTCAATTCCACCAATTCCTGGTAATCCTACATCTAAAAGCACCACATCCAAAAGATATTGTTTGGTTAATTCAATTGCTGTTTCCCCATCTTCAGCTTCCGCGATAATCTCAAATAAACTGTCTTGTTGCAAACGCACACGCAAACCTAAACGAAACAGTTCATCATCTTCAACTAACAGAATTTTAATGGTGGTAGAAGACATTAGGGATTGGGGAGGCAAGGGAGACAAGGGAGGCAAGGGAGACAAGGGAGACAAGGGAGACAAGGGAGGCAAGGGAGACAAGGGAGGCAAGGGAGACAAGATAGTATTTATTTCTCGTTTAGCACTCAGCACTGACTAAACGCTGCGCTACCGCTAATAGCACCCATCACTCATTACTCATTACTCATTACTCATTACTCATTACTCATTACTCATTACTCATTACTTATTACTCATGGGCAAAACTGGTAACTTAAAACTAAAGATTGCGCCAGTGGGTGTTCTGTTCTCTGCCCAAATTATACCCTTATGTGCAGCGATTATTTGGCGGGATAGGTAAAGCCCTAATCCAGAACCTTTGGCTTGTCTATCGCTGTGGCCTTGGTAGAATTGCTCGAATAGGTAGGGAAAGTTTTCTGGTGGGATACCTGCGCCTGTATCTAAAATTTTCACTACTTGATAGGAGGCTTGTGTTTCTAAGATTACCTCAACGCGATCGCCTCGTCGAGAATGGTTGATGGCGTTGACTAATAAGTTACTGAATACCCTTTGTAATTGTAGGGCATCGCCTTTTACCCACAGCGATCGCCTAAAATCTGATTCACCATAATTTAACGATAAATGCACACGGCGATTAGCTGCTAATTGCGTCAAAGTCAATAAAACTTCTTGTGCCAAGCAAGTTAAATCTACAGGTGCTAAATTTAGTTTTAACCCTTCAGTATCATTACGATAGATATCTAATAAAGTTTCTAATAGTTGCAAAGATGTTTCATGGCTACGCGCCATTGTCGCTAACACTTGCTGTTGAGTTGATGAAACTGCGCCAAATTGCTCTTTCTGAAAGGCTTTAATCGTTTCAATTGCTCCTAACAGTGGTGTTTTCAAATCATGAGTAAGTGTAGAAGCAAAATCTTCCCGTAATCTTGCTAATTTCTCTTGTGATTCTAACTTGGTTTTGGTGAGAGCGATCGCTTCTTGTGAACGGCGCAATCTTTGACTTAAAAACCCCGTTACCATTAAAGCCGTTGCGGCGATAAAACGGCTAGCAAATACAGAAAATCTCATGGCTGAGTTTCCAGGTAGCCATACATTTAATATGGTGAGGAAAACTGCGGCAAATGTCGCTTGTGAAGTTGCCTTTTCCCCAAACCAGGAGCTGACTAAGAGAATTGCGCCACTATAGAGATATCCAAATACGTATTCACTTGGTGTAGAATATTCTAAAACTCCTAATACTATAAATATTAGCAAAATTAT
>JBODRP010000418.1:0-3943 GCA_050633005.1 Trichormus sp.
GATTTTAGATTTTAGATTATCCCCATACATTAATGCAGGGGCTTGAATCTAAAATTCGGTCAACAGTCAACAGTGATTTAAGGTTTGATAACTGATAACTGATAACTGATAACTGTTAAATAGAACCCCAGCCAATGGGCGGTAGTGCAATTTGCTCATCTATCTGGGAATGGGAAACTGCTGACATACTAGCCGATAACCAAACAAACATCTCAATAAAATTTAGTCCTTTGAGTTTTAAAGGTGTACGCACAGCAATTTGATTCAGGCGCATCATGTTGGCGTTTTCTACACCAACGCTAAAAAACGCAACCCGTTTATTGGCTTCATCTCCTTGCAGCCGAATTGCTGCTTGCTCTACTAAATGATCTAATTCACCTTGTGGCTCACCATCCGTAATCATAAACACCCACGGGCGATAGTAGGCAATACCGTTGGCACGATACAAAGATTTCCGCTCTTGCACCATATCCAAGGCTTTATGGATGCCTGCACCCATACTAGTTAATCCTTGTGCTGTCAAAATCGGAGGATTAAATTGATCAGCTGTGACAAAATCCTGTACTACATTAATATGACTATCAAAAGTAACGATCGCAATTTCTACCCGTCTCGCTGCTATGGAATTTTTGACTAACTCATCTTTCAAACTCAGCAAACCCTGGTTGAGAGCTTCTATAGCCAGCCCTTGCATTGAACCTGATGTATCAAGTAACAATACACAAGGACAACGTGGTTCTGGATTCTCCGCAAACTCTACTACTTCATCTAGTGTTAATGTATCGCTCATAACGTTTTGTGTTATGTTATAGTCCAAAGCTCTATGTTCCTTTTTCCAAAGTATATATTTTCCCCGGCCGAAACCGACAAGACCAGAGGTAGATGTTTGATGGTAGCTGGTTCAATCTTCATTCAACAGACCATTTTTACCGCACATTCTCCATATTTAAGCAAATCTTAATCAGAATCTCCATGAAATCAAAATATGATGAATCGTTCTGATTTCAGACATTAATCATCCACCAAAATTTATATAGAGCAAACACAGAATATAATAAATAATTCGCCTTTGCCTACATAATTTATTAAAGATTTCGTATGGAATTTTTATTTTTCTATAGAGAAAATAAATTTGAAAACATCATAATTACCATGTTCAAAAATACCTATTGTAACTAAGAGAACTCAAGACAAAAATTTGTTAAAAAATACAAGACTAAACTATGAAGTTAGCATTGTTACCAACTATTAATAAGCACTCAAGCAGACGTAATTCTACAAATTATCTTCCTGTCATCTTCTACCTGTTATCTGTTCCTTTTTTTATATGAATTATTCCGGCACATTTGCAACACTCAATCCTCAAAGTTTATTAAGACAACTATCTAGTTGTTTAGATACCACTTGTTTGCAAGCCGCGAGTAAGTTAGTTACTTGGTCAATTTATCTAGAAAATGGGACAATTACCTATGCAACCCATTCTGTAGAACCCTTTGACAGATTAGAGCGTCATTTGCGTCGTTTAAATCAGCAACTTCCCCAGGTAACACCGGAAATCCGAGTTAAAGTACGTTTGCTGTTTGAAACTGACTTATACACTCAAATCAACGACAATCAAAATTCTGATATCATACAGCCACAGGATTATCTAGCTATTCAATGGCTAATTAATCAGAGATATATAGATGCTCAACAAGCTACACAACTAATTCAAGAATTAGTCAAAGAAGTAATTGAATCATTTCTGCTCATTGAAAATGGTAATTATCAATTAAGCGATTCATCACAGCAATTACCTGTAATTTGCCGCTTAGATGTGGCTAAAGTCATAGAACGATGTCAAAGCAGATTGCAAAATTGGCAGGCTTGTGTACCCAACATTACCTCTCCTCATCAGCGTCCCTACTTGCTACTACATCAGACAATTCCTGGTAAAAATACCGCTTCACTGCCACCCCAATTAACTTACTGGATGAAGGGTTTTAGTCTGCGCCATTTAGCGGTAATCATGAATCAAGATGAACTGCAACTAGCACAATATTTATATCCTTATATTGTCACAGGAGAGATTATCTTACATGAGCCAGATCCACCATTTGATCAGTTACCTAAAATAGTGGCACAGCCGCCAGCAAATCCTGAATACACAACTGCTTTACTAGATAAAAAGTTAGTTGATACAGTTGTAGAACTCAGTAGTAATGCTACTCCCATCACCCCAATTGTAGAGATAGAAAATGTTGCCATTGTCAAGCGATCGCAGATTTCTACTTCTACAACAGCACCCAACCAAGACTTAAATAACACGAATACAACTCCCGAAAGAGTAACCCCTGCTACCGTCCCCCCAGAAAAACTTTACAAAATTGTTTCTGTAGATGATAGTCCGACAATCTTAAAAGAAATCAGTTATTTTTTAGAAAATGAAAACTTTACTGTTATAGCCATTAGCGACCCCTTAAAAGCCGCAATGTCAATTATTAGGCACAAACCCGACTTAATCTTACTCGATCTCAATATGGCTGGAATTGATGGTTATGAATTGTGCCGTATTATCCGTAATAATTCTACGTTTAAAAATACACCAATTATTTTTGTTACAGGCTCTAAAGGTATAGTAGATAAAGTCAAAGCTAGACTAGTAGGCGCATCGGGATATTTAACAAAACCTTTTAGCCGTGCTGAATTGTTAAAAATGGTGTTTATGCACTTAACTTGAGCTTTCCGAAATATTCGGAAATTAAGTGGTACAAACGGTAGTAATTTATGAAAATTTCATTAAAACTACTATTTTGATGGCTATGTTGTACTCAATTTTACTGTTGGCGTTGCTGCTGTTGGGGCCAGGGCTGGCTGCGATCGCTATATACTATCCTCTAGCAATTAGCTGGAAAATAATTCTGCTTGCTGTTTGCATTCTCTATAGTGTTTCCCCATTTATCATCGGCTATATCGGCTTAATATTAGCAGAACGCTTTGGCTGTCAAGCAGAAAGTGGTATTTCTTATAAGTGTCCTGAACATCCCTCAATGGAAGAGATGGTTACAGTAATGGTATTTATTGGTGCTTGGGGTGGAATTATCACTATTCCATCAGGAGTCTTGGGTTGTATCGGTATTTTGATTGCTTTATTTTTCTAACTGCGTAGCTAGTTCTTAACAAATAAGTGATGAGTAATGAGTAAATACCTATGACGCACCCTAGAGTTGGGATATTGTTTGATGTCGAAGTTCCTTAAGCATCACAACTCGTAACCAGCTTACCCAAATGCTTGAGGATTCTTAAGACTTCAGATAAACTGTTGCGATATTGCGATCGCGTTGCAAATATATCGGAAATACCATACTGTTTAGCCAAGGTTTTGACAAACAAATGACTGCTACCATTGGTGATCATGCCATATAGAGCTTGTTCTGGTTTAGGATTAACTGCCATATAAGCTAATGTCTGGGGAATCGCTAATTCTAAATCAAATGTCGTCTTTTTTGACTCAATTAGCACAATCCATAATCTACCCTGCAAAATTAAAACATCAATTCTTCCCCGTAAAATCTCTTCATCATCTCCTTGTGCTTCAATCTCAACAGATACCTCAGTTTTAAATCTGTAGGGTGCTTGATAGAAACCTGCAAGTTCTAGTAATGGTGACAGCACAACCATTTTGATGGTTTCTTCTAACAAACTTCCATATGAGATTTGATATAAGTAGTTTTGTCGGACTTGCTCTAACCTTGCCTGTTCTGCCTCATTTAATGTAGGTAAATCCGCCATCCACTCTGTAAAAAATTCACTATTACCACTTAGCTTTAACCCCAGTTTCTCCTCAACTTGGCGAAGGGTGGTAATTTTTTCGGCAATGGCTATGCTGGTGGTCATGGTTCAATTTACAGTGACATACTCCCACACTTCCGCAAGCGGTAAGTGTGGGCTTCTCATCCAATCC
>JBODRP010000419.1:0-3931 GCA_050633005.1 Trichormus sp.
ATTCAAGATAGCCTTGTAGGTTATTTGTTCATGATGCCCACCATCTTGGTTTTAGGAACTTTTGTCTTACTGCCGATTTTCTATGCTGTGTTCCTTTCCCTCCATAAAGTTCAACTTTTGGGCGGTATTGATTATGAGTTTATTGGTTTGCGTAATTTCCAAAGATTATTAACAGATGGGAGAGTGGGTATTGCCCTGAAAAACACAGCTGAATATGTGGTGATTGTTGTACCTAGCCAAACAATTTTAGCTTTAGTTTTAGCAGTCACTTTAAATTCTGGCATCCGTGGTAAAAATTGGTGGCGCATCCTTTATTTTTTGCCAACAGTCACATCATCCGCAGTATTAACCCTCATCTTTATGTGGATTTATAATACTGACGGTTTACTCAATGATTTTCTCAGTTTTTTAGGACTACCTACTTACAATTGGTTAGGTGATCCAAGGGTGGCACTCAAAGGTATTATGATTATGAATATTTGGTCTACTGCACCATTTTATATGGTGATATATTTAGCAGCTTTGCAAGATATTCCCCAAAGACTTTATGAAGCAGCAGAGATTGATGGGGCGAATTGGTGGCAAAAATTTATTTATATTACTATTCCTTTACTACAACCAGTGACTTTTTTTGTAGTCGCTATAGGCATAATTGGTACTTTTCAATTATTTGATCAATCTTATATTTTCTCTGGCGGGACTGGTGGGCCGAATAATGCCACTCTAACTGTAGTGCTGTTGATTTATCAAACTGTTTTTCGGTATCTTCAAATGGGATATGCAGCTGCGATCGCATTTTTATTAGCCGTAATCATCATCATCGTCACCATCCTGCAAAGACAACTTTTCGGAGGTGAACGAGGGTGAAAAATATCTCTAGTTTTCCCTGGCTCAAGGGACTTTTATACATTGTCCTCATTACCTATGCCATCATCACCTTAATTCCCTTTCTCTGGGCGTTATCTGCCTCATTTAAGCCCCTCTCTGAAATTATCAGTGGTGAGCCTAATTTTTTCCCCAAAAATTTCACCCTAGAAAACTATCAGCAAATCTTCCTCAATGAACCCCTATTTTTACGGTGGCTATTCAATAGTGTATTGATTGCTGTCAGCGTCACAGTGTTAAACTTGCTGTTTAACTCAATGGCTGGTTACGCCCTAGCTAGACTGCAATTTGCTGGCAGAAACTTTTGGTTCTTTTTGATTTTGTCAGTGCTAGCAGTCCCCATTCAAATCACTCTCATACCCACATTTTTAATCTTAAAAGCCATAGGTTGGCTCAATTCTTATCAGGGCATGATTGTGCCTGGCATGGTGAATGCCACTTTTATCTTTATGATGCGCCAGTTTTTTGTCAACTTTCCCAAAGAACTAGAAGAAGCTGGACAACTAGACGGTTTAAATACCTTTGGTATTTTTCGTCATATTATTTTACCTTTAGCCAAACCAGCCCTAGCAGCCCAAGCAGTTTTCGTCTTTATGGGCAGTTGGAATAATTTTTTACTGCCAGTAGTCATTTTATTTGATCCAGAAATGTTTACCCTCCCCCTAGGCTTAAACACCTTCAAAGGGCAATACATTAGCTACTGGAACTACATCATGGCCGCCTCTATGGTTTTCACTCTACCAGCCTTATGTCTTTACGCCTTTTTCAACCGCTACCTCATCCAAAGCGTCACCTTCACTGGTGGTAAAGGATAAATGGGCATGGGGCATGGGGCAGAAAAATTCAAAATTCAAAATTCAAAATTCAAAATTCAAAATTTAAGAGTTTTTCTCCCCTTGTCTCCCTTGTCTCCCCCTGCTCCCCCTGCTCCCCTGCTCCCTTGCCCCCTGCCTCCCTTGCCCCCTGCCTCCCTGCCCCCGATCCCCAATCCAGATTTTGGGCAACAAATTGCACTCTTAACGTGATATTGGTATTACAGCGACTCAATCTCTATCTGTTAGTTAACACACATTATGGGGTTTGCCAAGCTAGCGATCGCAGAGATAACAGGAGACTACAGTGTGACTGTAGGCAAAGTTGTATCTTTGTCAACCGTAGAGGTTGAGTATCAATTTCTTAGCTGTGTTGAGCGTCAAAATCTTTAAGGGGAAACATGTTTAGAAGACTCATTGGCGTTGTTGTGGTTACTGTTCTACTGACTTTTCAGTTAGTTGTCGGTAGCGCAACAGCAGTGGAACTGGACGAAGCTACCAGAACAGTAAAATTAAATGCTCAGGGTGATACTGTTACCCTCAGTTTAAAACAAGTTAAAGAAGGCAAAAGTTTATTTCAATACGCCTGCGCCCAATGTCACGTCGGCGGTGTGACTAAGACTAACCAAAACGTCGGACTTGAACCAGAAGCGTTGGCTTTAGCAACACCCAAGCGTGACAATGTTGAAGGTTTGGTGGATTACATGAAAAATCCCACCACCTACGACGGTGAAGAGGAAATTTCTGAATTACACCCTAGCATCAAGAGTGCAGATATTTTCACAGAAATGCGAAATCTGACCGATGATGACTTAGAAGCGATCGCAGGTCATATCCTTCTACAGCCAAAAATCCTGGGCGACAAATGGGGCGGCGGTAAAATCTACTACTAAACCCAGTCTTTTTACCGTAGCATGGCTTTAACCCGTGCTGAGTTCTGAGTGCTGAGTTCTGAGTCTTGAGTTCTTAAGTCCAGGAATTATTATATTGAGTATAATTACTTAATATATCATAATTCAATTCCTACTATGCCCAAAACTCAGAATCCAGAACTCAGACTTTTTGCTACGCATAAAAAGGGCAAAAAAATATTAAAAAAAATAAAATTTTAATTCTAAACTTAAATTTCTGTTTTTCATTTGGGATTTTTTAGGAAAAAAAATTTATCTACGACAAGTTGTCATATTTGGCGTTGATTTTATTTACAATGAGATTAGCAAAATAAAAACTATATTCTCTTGGAGAACGCCATGAAATTAATTGCGGCAAGCTGGAGACGCTTGAGCCTGGCTGTATTGGCACTTGTTTTAATGGTGAGTAGTTTCGCCATCTTTACACCTAGTGCTGTGGCTGAAACCTACACAGTTAAACTGGGTACTGATAAAGGAATGCTTGCCTTTGAACCAGCCAAGTTGACAATTAAACCAGGAGACACCATCGAATGGTTAAATAATAAAGTACCTCCACACAACGTTGTCTTTGATCCTGGCCTTAACCCTGCTAAGAGTGCTGATTTAGCTAAATCACTCTCTCATAAACAGTTGATGATGAGTCCTGGTCAAAAAGAAACAACGACCTTTGCAGCTGATACTACACCTGGGGAATACACCTTCTACTGTGAACCTCATCGCGGTGCTGGTATGGTCGGTAAAGTTACTGTTGAAGGCTAGACCATTTGATTTCCATACTCCACAGCTAAATTAGCCAAAAGCAATAGGCAAATTAATAGTGGTGAGTAGTCCTATTTCCGCTCTACACAGAGGAAATACGACTGCTCACCACAAATTTTATGGTAAATTCAAGGGTTTAAGACCCCTACGTCTACACTTAGAGTATCAGTTGAGTTAGGGTTTAAATTCCCAACTCCAACCGTCTTTCATTTTGAACAAAGAATGTTGAGCGCAGTCCCTACCTAAACAAGTTATAGGTAGGGTAAGCGAAACCCAAGATCGTTGTAAAATACAGTTGGTACGGTAAAAGGCA
The DNA here is from genome assembly GCA_050633005.1 of Trichormus sp. Lineage (GTDB taxonomy): Bacteria > Cyanobacteriota > Cyanobacteriia > Cyanobacteriales > Nostocaceae > Trichormus. Next base: position 3,681 of record JBODRP010000419.1, read on the forward strand.
AAGCCTGGAGACACGACCATTTTTATATTAGTAATTACTAGTTTTGTGGCTATTATTACTAATTTTTTTACTAGAGTGTCCGTAGGCAAAAGTTCCAACGGCACACGCTCGTTCGCCAGTTTTTCTGGTAACGCTATTTTTAGCGAATGAATCCCCATCTATAATCTTTGATTTAGATGGGGTGCGTTCAAGTAATGGTATTTACTCATTACTCATTACTCATTACTCATTACTCATTACTCATTACTCAT
>JBODRP010000420.1:0-3916 GCA_050633005.1 Trichormus sp.
ATCTACATTGAGACTGCTAGTATTGCTGTCGGAAGATAGCGATTGGCTACGAGTTTTATTACCAATTGTGCCGTTACAAGAAGCGCAACCATTTTTAGCACAGTTATTAGCAGCCAACTTTGATGACACCCAAGAAGTCCGTTATGCCTTGCAAGATAATGTAATTTGGGGAGTATATCAGCATCATAGCCGTACTTTAGTTAAAGATGACTTCAGGAATGCGATCGCTAGACTCATATCCTTACATCAGGCTGGCTTAAACGATGTCTTCAATCGTCTCATTGAACATCGCCTGCGGCAAATTGTCCAAGCAGCAAAACAACAAGGACAATCTCTACAAGCGACAATGCAAACCCTAGAAAGATTCTATGCAGAAGGACTCTTAGGGGAAATTAACCAAACATCTCAAACCACACAAGGAGTTTTAGCAGCTTGGCAACAGCAGCTAGAACGCCTATGGCATCAAGTATAACCTCAGCCAAAATCACAACATGGATATCATTGCCATCCTCAAACAAGACTATCAACGCTTCCCAGATAATCAAACCTATAGCATCTATGCTCAAAATGTTTATTTTCAAGACCCCTTAAATAGCTTTCATGGTGTTGAACGCTACAAACAGATGATTAAATTTATCCAAACTTGGTTTTTAAATTGCCAGATGGATGTACATCATATTCAATCTGTGGGAGATATAATCAAAACCGAATGGACACTGAGTTGGAATACTCCCCTACCCTGGAAACCCCGCATCTCTATCTCTGGTTGGAGTGAACTCAAACTCAACTCAGAAGGTTTAATCATTTCTCACATTGATTATTGGCATTGTTCTCGTTTAGATGTACTGAAACAACATTTTTACCAGGCAATAAATAATCAATGAAATTAGCATTAAACTAAAATTAATCAATATCGTCACTAAGTGTTATGACCGCCGCCAAGGATTCAGAAGTAACTGCGGACACTATACATACAGAGGTGGAAAATATTATTATTCCACCTAGTGATTTGTGGAGTGATGAGCCACCTGTGGAAAGCGATCTGCACCGAGAACAAATAGAATTGTTGTTGGCTTGTCTGAAGTGGTGGTGGCGTAACCGTAATGATTTCTACGCCAGTGGCAACTTGACAATTTATTTTAGTCCAGAGCAAATTACCACCAAAGATTTTCGTGGGACTGATTTCTTCGTAGTTTTAGGTTGTGAAAACCGTCCCCGCAAAAGCTGGGTATTATGGGCAGAACAGGGTAAATATCCTAACGTGATTGTGGAATTACTCTCAGATAGCACTGCCAAAGTCGATAAAGGAACTAAATTGGAGCTATACCAAGAGACTTTTCGCACACCGGAATATTTTTGGTTTCATCCTGTGACTTTGGAATTTCAAGGGTTTTGCTTAGTTAGTGGCAAATATCAGCCTATAGAACCAAATTCGCAAGGATGGTTGTGGAGTCAACAATTAGAGTTGTTCTTGGGCATTCATGAGTCAAAATTGCGGTTTTTTAGCCCAGAAAAGCAATTATTACCCACAGCAGAAGAAAGAGCAACCAAAGCAGAAAATCAAGTAGAAGAACTTAAGGCGAGGTTAAAAGCTTTAGGGGTAAACCTGGAAAATACAGACGAATAAGCAGATTTTGCGGAAACTGACTGCAAACTAACTGAAGTCTTTGACAAAAGAAATAATATACTGAACCCAAAAGAGCGATCGCTATGGCTGATAAAGAACTTAAACAACTCATCGAAGCAAACGCTAAAACAGTGCAAGCCATGTTAGATGATATGGCAGACACCAGAGAAGAACGGCAAGAACTCCGGGAAGGCATGATTCAACTGCAAAAAGCCGTAGAAAAATTAACCCAAGTACAAGAAGGCATATTAAAGATATTACTCTCAGGAGATGGCGATCGCCCTACCATCCTCAAAAAACTCTCAGATATCGAAACCAAACTTGATCAACTCTTGCAGCCCCACTCCGAAAATGAATAAATCCTTAATATCCAATTCCCCTAACTCAATACCCCTTGCCCCAAAACCATCGATAATAGAGATATCGTAAATAAATGTAAACAATTCTCAGGCAGGGCAGAATCATCCATGCGAGTAATTTTAATGACAGGAAAAGGCGGCGTGGGTAAAACCTCAGTTGCAGCAGCAACTGGACTCCGTTGTGCAGAGTTAGGATATCGTACACTGGTTTTGAGTACAGACCCTGCCCACTCACTAGCAGACAGTTTTGACATGGAACTGGCACACGCACCCCGACAAATTCGTCCTAACTTGTGGGGAGCAGAACTAGACGCACTACAAGAATTAGAAGGTAACTGGGGTGCAGTCAAACGATATATTACCCAAGTCTTACAGGCCAGAGGTTTAGAAGGAGTACAAGCCGAAGAACTAGCCATCTTACCAGGTATGGACGAAATTTTTGGCTTGGTAAGAATGAAACGCCACTACGATGAAGGCGAATATGATGTTTTGATTATCGACTCCGCACCTACCGGTACAGCATTACGACTGTTGAGTTTACCGGAAGTTGGTGGCTGGTATATGCGACGTTTTTATAAACCATTTCAAAACATCTCCGTAGCTTTGCGTCCCCTAGTTGAACCGATTTTTAAACCTATCGCCGGCTTTTCTTTACCAGACAAAGAAGTTATGGATGCGCCTTATGAATTTTATGAGCAGATTGAAGCCTTGGAGAAGGTATTAACAGATAACACCCAAACTTCAGTTCGCTTAGTCACCAATCCTGAAAAGATGGTGATTAAAGAATCTCTCCGCGCTCATGCTTATCTGAGCTTGTATAATGTTGCCACAGATTTAGTTGTGGCTAATCGAATTATCCCGGCTGAAGTCCAAGATCCATTCTTTCAACGCTGGAAACAAAATCAGGAAGAATATCGTCAGGAAATCCACGAAAATTTCCTACCTCTACCTGTTAAGGAAGTGCCATTATTCTCTGAAGAAATGTGTGGTTTAGCAGCTTTGGAGCGTTTGAAAGCAACTCTCTATCAAGACGAAGACCCAACTCAAGTATATTACAAAGAAACCACCGTCCGAGTAGTGCAAGAACAAAATCAATACAGCTTAGAATTGTACTTGCCAGGGATTCCCAAAAATCAAATTCAACTCAGTAAAACAGGAGATGAATTAAATATTACCATTGGTAATCATCGCCGTAATCTCGTATTACCCCAAGCCCTAGCAGCACTACAACCCGCAGGTGCAAAAATGGAAGATGATTATCTGAAAATTCGCTTTGCTGATAATGCAAGAGTCTAATAGTTCAGTAATGATGTGTAAATCTAGAAAAGCTATATTAATCTTGTTTTATTACTGCAAACTTCCACCATAAAACCAATTCGCAATTCGCAATTCGCAATTCGCAATTAATTCAGCCACCCACAAGGGGTGGGGTTTTTACCTACCTTGGGAAACAAGGATTTTTTCGCCCACCAGGGGCGAGGTTTTGAACCTATCTTTTTCCGATAAAACTACCACTAAAGGCAAAATTAGCCTTTGTTTTAGCATTTCATAAGACGCAATACTGCGTCTTTTTTTATTTTTTATCTGAGAAATTTTAATTCGTTTGTATTGGCTTAAATTAGAGGATGTTTGAAAAGTATCATTCCTAACACCAAACTCTTAAAAACCTAACCCCCCTAGCCCCCCTTCCCTACAAGGGAATGGGGGTTTATAGTATACTTTTCGACTTTTCAAACGCCCTCTTAGACTTTAGTCAATAGTTAAGCATGGTTATCATATATAGTTGATGAAAAATTTCGCCGTATTTCTACTGTATACCCATTTATCAAACGGGACTGGGAATTGGCAACTAGGAGTAGGGAGTAGACAGTAGAATTACAAAAGATTTAACGGGAGCGTGAAAGCTCCTGAGAAGCAGCAACACAGTTGC
>JBODRP010000421.1:0-3825 GCA_050633005.1 Trichormus sp.
TACCCCCAAGTATGGAACTTTAATTACGAAATATCTATATCATAGATTTATTTAGGATATTAGTTTATTTAAGAGGGATTAAACTACATCATAATATGCCCAGTCATCTGTCATGAGGAGTACCTTTTTCTGATCATCTGTCTCAGTATTGATCAGCTATCTACCATAAGAAATAGAAAACATTAACTTAAACTGTATCATGCTATACAATTAATCAAGGCTAATTAATTTTGTTACAAAAATTACAGTTGGTCACTACTTACTCTGCTTAACTTCTTATTAAACATCTAAGAACCTGTTATTAAATGGCTGGTTACTTGATCAAATGATTGCTAACAGCATGATGATCAAGCATATTGAATTTAACCTAGTATAATTAATCACCTTTTTAATTTTATTCATATCACATCTGGATCATCAGGTATCCGTAGTCATAAATTAATTGCAACAGCTCAAAAACTGATTAAAATCCTGACTGTTCATGTTATGTGGAAAAGCTAACGTGAAACCTAACCCCCTAACCCCTTTCCCTACCAGGGAAGGGCGAATATGTAGAAGACGTTTCATGAAACGTCTCTACATTGGTAGGGGAGAGGTACTCTACGAGAAGAGCTTCGCTCTATGGAGAGGGGTTTTCCAGATGCCGTGAAAAGTGAGATGAAAATCTAGCCAATGACAAATTTGACAATTATATATTCATATTTTCTGTAAATGTTTTTTACCAGAAATTAGGAATTATAAATAACCTAAATAATTGATGATTCCTAAAATTGCTGTTACTAGATTGACAACTATGATCACAATAAATAATTAGTGTTCATGTTTATCAGTAAAACTACATTAAACATAATTTGACGTTAGATGTAGGCTGTATCAGTCATAACTGCCAATCTATCAGAAGCGTTAGAAAATTTTTTAATTATTTTGTTCACACAATGGTATAATTAATTGTTTTTTATAAGCAGTCTGTGTATTAAGCATAGGAATATAATTGCAAATCGCAAATTAAAAAAAAGAAAAAAGAGATACATCTACCAAAAGAATAATCATATATATAATGCCCAAAATTGAGTAATCTTAGCAAAGAAGCTGCTTCTGCAAAACGGTTCATCTTTAGGGGTTGGATTAACTAGATAATTATTAAGCAAATAAAAATGCTGACTAGTTAAATTCACCCCTATTTTCAATAACTATTTGTAGAGTTGTGCTAATTTACCTATGCTGTAGTGTCAATCAAATCGAAAATAGGCATCGGTCAACTAGTATTCAGTATAAGTTTGCCGCAATAGTAACATATCACGCATCTACCAGGGACACATCAGTCCATCTTCTTTGATCATTCCATACTGTAAGTACAAGCACACAAAACAATTACCAAAACTCTATTTTCAATAATTTGACAATAGAGTGTAATGCTTTGCAATCTCATATTTGACATCAATTGATCTGACCAACTTTTATTTGCAAGTCTTTCACAAAAGACTACAATTTTCATCATCAGGGAACGCTATGTATCAACAAAATGCCAATTGCAATTCACAGAATGTTAAAAAAATCAATAACGAGCAAATAGAACAAATTATCAAGGCTATCATCGCCGGGAAGTATTCCTGGGCTTGTGTTTTACTGCTGCGATTCTCCGGCTACAACCCAATGGAATATATCCCGTACCGTACTTATATTCGATTACTGAAAAATAATTGCTTAGGGAATACAAAAAACGCTAAAACATCAGATACTCAAGAAGTTTTTCAGATGCAATCTGGCTGGATACAAAATAAAAACATGGGTTTGACAAACTAAAACTCTAGCACCCTATGAAGGCAGGGGGCAGGGGGCAGGGGAAAGAATTTTAGATTTTAGATTTTGCGGAAAGTCTGAGCGGAGGTTTCCTCCGTACAGAACTTTCCAAGACGGATTTTAGATTGAAATTCAATCCAAAATTTAAAATCCAAAATCCAAAATTGAATTGCCCAATTACGAATTACGAATTACGGATTACGAATTACGATTATGTATCCAGTTAGTGCGATGAATATGACACGTCTGCAACCTATCTTGAGAGAGATTGTCTGGCAGAAAAAACAAGAAGTAGCTCAACTACATCAACAGATGTCTTTAGCTTCTCTACAACGTCAGTTAACGGCTGCGCCAACGGTGCGAGACTTTCTAATTGCTTTACAGCAAAACCCCCATAAACCCAGCCTGATCGCAGAAATACAAAAAGCATCACCCAGTCATGGCATCATCCGTACAGACTTTGATCCCATTGCGATCGCTCAAGCTTATGAGCATGGGGGAGCAGCTTGTATTTCGGTGATTACTGATAGGTCTTTTTTTCATGGTAGCTTCGATATTTTGCGTATTCTTCGCAAACGAATCACATTACCCTTACTCTGCAAAGATTTTATTATTGATCCCTGCCAAATCTATTTAGCACGAGCCGCCGGTGCAGATGCCGTCATCCTTATCGCCTCTATTCTCACTGATAGAGAACTACAAGATTTTTTACGCATCATTCACTACTTGGGGATGAATGCTTTAGTAGAGGTACATACCCTAGGAGAACTAGATCGGGTACTGACTCTGCAAGACCTTCGCTTGATCAACATTAACAACCAAAACCTTGCAGATTTTAGCATTGATCTCAGCACTACTCAAAACCTCCTAGCAGCCAGGCGATCGCAATTGCAAAGTTTAGGTGTGACGGTAGTAGTTGAATCTGGATTGTATGCACACGGGGATTTATCTTTAGTCGCTCAAGCCGGTGCTAATGCAGTGTTAGTAGGAGAATCTTTAATTAAGGAGACAGACATCAAACAAGCTGTACATCGTTTACTTACAGGGGTGTAAACCAATTTTGGATTTTGGATTTTGCGGAAAGTCTGAGCGGAGGTTTCCTCCGTACAGAACTTTCCAAGACGGATTTTGGATTAAAAGCCTAGATTCTTAGCCTATGCCAGAATCTCGAAACAATACTACCTATCCCAATTCGGTGTAAGACACAAAAAATTTTTCTCGCTTATCGGGAATGATCTCAAAACAAACTGTAGTAATCATTACTTATCTCAGCGAAACCATAACCCCTGGTTAACCCCAGGGGTTTTTATTTAGTTAGTCAAGACTCAAAATTACCTGAGTGATGCGTAAAGCCCCCAAGTATGAGGTACAAAACTTATTGGTTTTGTACCTCATACGTCTTTTAAGTGGGGGATATAAGCGAAGGTGCGGGTTTTAACCTTATACCGTTTCTTGATGTAGCTTGCCTGGCGTAGCCATAGATGCACTTTATTCTCTACATCATTTATTTGGCGCAACTTCATAGAGAATTGGTATTAAACCCTTAAGTAATATAAAGAATCGAGAAACTTAGTAAAAATCTATGTAGTCTAAAAGAACATCAATATCCGTATATTTAATATCAATTTTTAGGTAAAACAAGATGAAGTGGCACAATTGGTCATTACATCAAACAGTAATTCTCAGTACATTGCTAGCTTGGGCGTGGTTAACTCCAACTTTTGCCCAAACAGATAAACCGCTTACTCGTGCTGAAGTCTATAAACTGATCCCCAAAGTTAATTTACTGCTGCATAACCGCACTCAACGAGATGCACAAAAAAATGATGTCATAGTTCCTAGAGATGCAGTAAAAACCGGAATCAATTCAGAAGCACAATTATTTTTTAATGATAAATCTCTGATTCGGGTAGATCAAAAAACTACCTTTCTGTTTGAGCCTGGGTTGCGTCGCTTTAAATTGTCTAATCTGATTGCTTTAGGTGAAATTATACCAAATGTAGAGAATGGCAGAGCTTTAATTTT
>JBODRP010000422.1:0-3802 GCA_050633005.1 Trichormus sp.
GATTTACTCGTTGGTGGTAAAGGTGATAATGAACTCACAGGCGGTTTAGGCAATGATATTTTTTATATTGACGGTAGAGATGGGGGTCACAATATAATTACAGACTTTCAACCAAAAAATGACTCATTATATATCAATAATATTATCGAAGTTGCCCAAGCTTGGACTGATACAGGACTCAATCCTAATAACCGTTATGGTCATCTAGGTGCGCTGCGAGTGACGAGCTTAGAAGACATAACTGATTTAACCAGAGTTCTGAACAATTTAGGAGGAAGTTTTGGTGCATACACTACTAAAAATCAAAATCAATTAATTCTGGATTTCGGTGCAACATTAGTTCAGCTTAACGGTTTAGCTAACGATGTTCAAGTCAAGTAAACACAATATATCAGTTTGTAGTCAGCACTAAAAACTTAGTAAGGTGCGTTAGTAGAAGAAAATAAACGAACGTGAGTTCGATGACCTCTCCCCAACCCCTCTCTGACGCGGAGAGGGGCTTAAATATTTTGAAAGGGCAACTAAAAATTAAGATTTTTAACCCTCTCTCCTTGCAGGGGAGAGGTTTGGAGAGGGGTTTTTAAAATTCGTCGAACTCACGTTAAACGAGATGATTATTGATACTGACACACTACTACTGGCGCGTCTAGACTAAAATAGTGCATTAAGATTTAGATAAAAAACGCAGATGGACGCAGATAAACGCCGATAAAACTAATTTCTATTGCAACATTTAAGAGTTGCCACGCTACTGCAAAAAATCAAGAGGGGTGGAAATAATTGTAGATAATTTGGGCTAACTTTGTGCCAATTCCTGGAACTTCAGCGATTTGTGTGGGTGTGGCTTGGCGGAGATAATCAATAGAGCGAAAATGAGCTAAGAGTAGCTTTTGACGATGGTGTCCTAAACCGGGAATTTCATCTAAACGCGATCGCTTTAATTTATCACTCCGTTGTTGACGATGGAAAGTCACAGCAAAACGATGCGCTTCGTCTCGCAGTCGTCGCAACAATTGTACTCCTGGTTGTTCGCTCTCGGTGGCTAAAGGTGTTGATTCTCCGGGTAAAAAAATCTCCTCTCGCTTTTTCGCTAAACTCACCACCCGTAAATCTTCTAATAAATTCATCTCTTGCAAAACTGCCACCACTGAAGATAGTTGTCCTTTCCCTCCGTCTATCATGACTAAATCAGGCCAGTCAGGATTATCTACCCGTGGTAGTTGTGGATCTTCTGCATACTTGCGAAACCGTCGTTGAATCACTTCTGCTAAACTAGCAAAATCATCTGAGTGTCCTATCGTAACTGTGGGATTTTTAATTTTGTAGTGACGATAGTATTGTTTGGCGGGTATGCCATCAATAAATACAACTTGGGAAGCGACAGCATTTGAGCCTTGAATATGGGAAATATCGTAACCTTCAATGCGGTGGGGTAAGTCGGGTAAATCCAGAATTGCGGCTAAATCTTGCATGGCTTGGTGATTATAGTCGCCCAATTTTTGCATCCTTTGCAATTCATATTGGGCATTGCGTTCCACCATCTCAATTAATTCTGCTTTAGTTTGACGCTGGGGAGTGATAATTGTGACTTTTTTACCCTTGCGTTGTGTCAAAGCTGCTGCTAAGATTTCCCCATCTGGTAATTCATGCTGTACCAAAATTTCGGCGGGAATTTCCACGGAATCAGCTGTTTGATAATGTTCTTCTAATACCCGTTGTAAAATCGCGCCAAATTCCGCTTGAGATTCTGCCACAAATGCTAAACGTCCCACCAATTGACCGGCGCGAATCTGAAATAATTGAATACAAGCGTGTTGGGCATCAGCTGCTAGAGCGATCGCATCCCGTGAAATAGTATCATCTGGGAGAGAAACTTTTTGCTGTGCAGTCAGAGACTTTAAGCCAGCAATTTGATCCCGAATGCGCGCCGCCGACTCAAAATTGAGTGATTCGGCGGCTGTGTGCATTTGTTGATTCAAAATATCGATCAGTTCTTGCGTCCGTCCTTGAAATACCATTGCTACTTTCTGCACAGTTTTGCGGTATTCTTCTGGGGAAATCAACTGTTGACACACCCCCGGACACCGACCCATGTCATAATTTAAGCAAGGACGGTCTTTAAATAGTGGTTGGGGTCGTTGTCTTAAGGCAAATATGCGTTTAGATAGGTGTAATATACCTCTGAGTAGACCTGAATCAGTATAAGGGCCATAATACTTATCTTTTTCTTTACCGATTTGACGCTTGCGAGTGATGAAAATACGGGGATAGTCTTCTGACCAAGTTATACAGACGTAGGGATATTTTTTATCATCTTTGAGCAGCACATTAAAATATGGTTGATGCTGCTTAATTAAGTTAGCTTCTAACGCCAAGGCTTCTGCTTCGGTATCAGTGACGATAAACTCAATTTCCGTCACCTGCTTCACCATTGTGGCGATACGCTCAGTTTTGTGATAACCATCCCGGAAATAAGAACGAACACGCGATCGCAATTTCCGCGATTTACCTATATATATAATGCGATCGCTACCATCTCGCATCAAATAAACCCCCGGTTCTGGGGGAATTTCCGCCAGACGAGTCTCTAAGCGTTCCGGGTTTTTAACTAGTGGTACTATTTGCGCCGATGTTGTCACAACCTTAATTTAGGTAATTTTCCCAATTCACTCATTCCTATTTTAAGAAAAAAGTCTTGACTGCGGATAATGGGATATTCAGACACAAAATATTCAAACTGTAGGGTGTATCAGAATGAATAATTTCTGAGTATAGGTAGGTTCTATCGCACTGACGCACCCTACCCAAGTAATGATGAATAAGCAAAAAAAAAGGAGCTAAATGCCCCGTAAATTTGATTGTAACAAGTAATGGGTATTACTTATTACTCATTACTCATTACTTATTACTTATTTTTTAACTTGCGTTGTGTAGTCAATATCCCTGCCACACCTAAAATACCAAACACAATAGAAGGTTCTGGGACTGATTGAGAAGTTTGTAGAGGTGTACCTTGGATGTAAACTTCATAATTGCCACTGTGGGATATCTTATCCTTGGATTCAATTAAACCAGATTCAGTAGCTTTAAAGCTAAACAGATATTTATAGTCACCACCATCATAACTATACTTGACAATTTCACTAGCCTGAATACTTAATTTAGCTAGGGTATCTTTCAGTGTTGCAACCACAGTCTTCGATGCTAGAGGTATGCGAGGATCAGCTAAATAAGCATTAACAGACTCAAGTAGCAAAGGTGTAGCATTGAAGTGACCAGCTAGCCCAATACTAATCTTCCCAGTTGTATCATCTTGATTTACATAAGAAATATTGGGGTCACTAAATCTTTGGAATCCCCCATAATTAGTGAAAATGTTAAACAGTTGTCCTCTTTGGGTGGAAGATAGGATGATCTTATTAGCACTTAAAGCCTCATTAAACCAAAATTGACCAAAAGTTGTTCCTTGATAACTACTACTCCAATCTGAAGCTGTTAAACTACTGAGTGTTAAGGTTTTACCACCGATTGTCCCGGATAAGGTGGTGTTCAGATTGAAATCGAAACCTGCTTTTTCGCTGCTGGCTCTTAACTCTACATTACCAGTAGGGCTAGTAGCACTGCCACCTAAGACTTTCTTTAAATTAGCTGTAATGTTAGTTGAAGTAGTAGGGAGAACATAAGTATTTTCGGTATTGGCATCATAGATTAAGTAATCACTTGCTGCCGTGCCACCGATTGTAGCATTACGCAGGCTACCAGCTTGTGCTGGAGAAGTGGCGATCGCACCTACACCCATAGC
>JBODRP010000423.1:0-3752 GCA_050633005.1 Trichormus sp.
TCCGGTTCTTAGGGGAGGGAAGTACGGCGACGTATTCTCCCTTACCCGCCAGAGAACGACCTCTGCTTGAATCTGGTGACAGATTCAAGTAAGTTGGCTCGGTGAACCAAGAATCCCCCGACTAGAAGTCGGGGGAGTGTCAAAAAGTTTATGGCGTGGTAAATAATGAACACAGGACGCAAATATCAAGTAAAGTTAAAAATTATCAATAAAAATATATTAAATGATGTCAAAATATGGGATTGTTTGTAGTGGGGACTTTAGTCCTATCATCCGTAGTGAACACTACAAAGATTTCATTTTGATTGTTTTTGGTGTTTCTTTGCGTGAAAATTATTGTTTACTGTAAGTACTTCAATTTTAAGAATCCACTTGATAAACCAAAAATTGAAAGATTTGTGGTGAACTTACCACAAATTCCCAAAGTTGGTGAAACAATTGTAGTTGAAAGAATTTCAACTCAAAAACAGTTTGTAATTATTTTTGAGTATATTGTCACCGCAGTACAGTTAAACGCTTCTGATTCGGCTGATACTGCGGATGCTCAAATCCATGCTTGTTTAAATCATTGTTGGGAAGGAACATCCAATTTTAAAGTGACAAATTTTCTAGAAAAATAACTGCCACATCTGGCATATTTTTTACAGTCATTTTGAAGTAAGTTAGGTACAGCATGAGTAATGAGTAATGAGTAATGAGTAATAAGTAATAAGTAATGAGTAATGAGTAATGAGTAATGAGTAATGAGTAATGAGTAATAAGTAATAAGTAATGAGTAATAAGTAATAAGTAATAAGTAATAAGTAATAAGTATGTAGGGTGTGTGACGCAGCCAAAGTATTGCAACGTAGTCATCAAACTTATAGCGTCACGCACCAACTATCCATTGTGATACTTAATTAAATCTCTTATTGATTTTGCAAAATGTAGAGTGCGTCAATGGAAGAAAACCTAAATATAGCTAGGAATTATTCCTACTGACGCACCCTACCAGGGAATTTTTAATTTGAAAGTTGTTCCTCCCAGGAATCACCAGACAATGCTGATAATAGCTGTAACCTAGACAAGTCTTCCCGCACACTCATAAGAACTTTACCGAGATGATTTTGGCCAGTTTTATCTGCTCCACAACCCCAAAAGTAATCGGTGGGCGAATTTTCTACTAAAACCTCATTCCCAGTACTCAGAAGTGTTTCCTGAATATCCCTATGGGTGAGAAACTTTTTGAATACTGCTTCTCGCATCACCTGGGTTTTGACTAGATCCCAGTCTGAGCGTAGTCTGCGGCTAGTACATCTTCCCAAAGCAGCCGCGTCTTCTGGGGTTTTGGCTGCATGAATGACGGGGATAATAACTGCATCGACACTACCAACAAATTTTTGTGCCTGATAGTAATGCTCTACTGTAGGCCAGTAAGTACCATGAATTTCAATACCGTGAGGAGAAAAGTTAGAAAAACAACCAAAAGGTTGCCAAACTTTATAAAAGTAAATGGTCATTTGAAAATTTTTCTTTTATCAATAATATCAATTTCACTTTAGCCCGACAGTGAACCGTAAAATAACTCCCCGTTAGGGGAGTTGTACGGCTATAGTACAGACTGCTTTAATGGCTCAAGGGCGGGAGCTTGAGGCATCACGACTCGTAAAGAAAAAAGAATCAAGGAGGAAAAAATGTTAAACTTGCTCTTCATGATATTCTGGCAGATCATTAGGTGCGCCACAAGCGGCGATATTACCTGTAAAATTGACATCTGCCATTAGTTCTGGATGTGCTTGTTTGCGTTGGGCGATTTGTTCGCGGGTGAGAATCTTTGATTCGTCAAAACCTAGCTCAATTTCTGTGTGTAAGCCATTGTACTTAACTCGTTTTAAGTTGTAAAAACGTTTATTGAGGGTGGTTTTGACAAATGCTTTCAAGCAACCTAACAGATACTTGCGTTTAAAAGGATCTTTGACAAACCAATACTCAATGGTTTTGCGGAGGTAAAAACGGGCGTAGTTTCGCAAGACTCCTTTGAGTACGTCTTCCCTCTCCATTGCATCGGGTTTCATGATGGGGGTGACAAAGTTATATTGCGAATAATCTCTAACTTCGACGCGATCGCCTAAATCCTGAAATAATTCGGAAAATGGCCAAGGGGTAAACATATTCCAGTTCACCATGTCTGCTTTCCAATCTAAGGCCATTTGATAGGTTTGCTCAATGGTTTCTGGGGTTTCGTTCTCTAAACCCATAATAAATTGAGCTTCGGCAATCATCCCATTTTGTCTTAATAGTTGAATTGCCTTTTTGTTTTGTTCGATTGTTGTTTCTTTGCGGAACAAGTTTAACTTTAATTGTGCTGCTGCTTCTGTTCCTAAAGAAACGTGAACGAGTCCAGCTTGGCGATATAGTGGTAATTCTTGTTCATCTCGTAAAATATCTGTCACCCGTGTATTAATTCCCCAGTAAACCCCTAAATTACGTTCGATTAATTCGTTACATAGGGCGATAAATTTGGGTTTGTTAATAGTGGGTTCTTCGTCAGCGAGAATAAAGAATCCTACTTTGTGTTCTTTTACCAGAATTTCAATCTGATCAACAAATTGCTTAGGAGTGCTGGAACGGTATTTACGCCAGAATGCCCATTGAGAACAGAAACGGCAGGAAAATGGACATCCTCTGGCATAGTTGGGAACAGCCACCCGCACATTTAAAGGGGTATAGATGTATTTACTCCAGTCTAAAAGACTCCAGTCTGGGGTGAGGGTATCTAAATCAGCGATGGGGGGATGGGCTGGTGTGGCGATGACTTGCCCATTTTCAATGAAGGCGATACCTAAAATATTACGGCGATCGCTCTCATCTGTACCATTAGCGATGGCTGTGAGCAAATTTACCGTAATCTCTTCCCCCTCACCTCGGATAATATAATCTACCCAAGGGGCTTCCTGAAACACCTCATTGTACATATAGGTAGGATGCACCCCACCCATAATGGTTTTCGCTTGGGGACAAACTTCTTTGACAATTTTCAGAGTGGTTTGTGATTGGTAAATCATCGGTGTAATTGCCGTTGCCAGTACTACATCTGGCTGATGCTGGGCAATCATTTTGGCTAAAGCATCATCAGGAATATCATCAGTCATCGCGTCAATAAACTTGATGTCCCTAAAGCCAGCTGTCTTTAATGCACCACCAACATAAGGAACCCAACTAGGCGGCCAATTCCCCGCAATTTCTGCACCACCAGAATGATAGTTGGGTTGAATCATCATGATCCGCATAATCTATCTCCTAATTCTTGACAGATGGCTAGCATTTAATTGCTTGATAAAAAAGTGTCTTTTGGCGATTTCTGCTATGAAGTGTTAAGGACAGATTGCAATATTTCTTACTAGTAATTTACATTTCTCTATGAGAGAAATTAGTTAAGAAATATTCCCATGATTTCATCTTCTCAGCCTTGCAGATACAATCATTTTTTGTATCCATATTTCTGAATTGTCTATGAGAAGTTATAATTAGGACGTTGCTTTCCTCCATAACTTATCATTTTGAAATCTATCCTTATATAACTTTATAGTTATTTAGGCTTAATAATAAAGCTAGTGTTTTAAAACTTAACGATTAGGGAGTGAGTTGGGAGTTACTCATTGCCCAACTGTGGGTGAGGTTGTGGAATTATATAGCGATTGCCAGTTAAGTGAGGTACACCATAAGTAATAAGTAATGAGTAATGAGTAATGAGTAATGAGTAATGAGTAATG
>JBODRP010000424.1:0-3734 GCA_050633005.1 Trichormus sp.
ATTGGAACATCAATATTACAGGCTCAAGAGCTAAATTTGTTTACCAACCTGATGCACATTCCTACGGTGCTTTGGTGGGGATTCGTGGCGTAGAGCAAGATTCAAGCTGTGCTTGGGCAATGGTATGTGGCGATAAAAAAGTAATAGTAGCTGAGGCAGGACTAACACCTACTCCAGCTAATTTGTATGTAGCACAAATCAATCTTCGCCATTACCATAACTCCTGGAAAACTCAAGCTCCCTGAGCATACTGAGATTGCATTGACGAGTTACCTAGGCGCAAGCCCTTCCTACGGAACGCTACGCGATGCCGCAAGCTATTAGAAATTAGGAATTACGAATTAAGAATTACGAATTATTCTCCCTTTCTCTACTATGCCAAAATGAAGATAACTTACTAATGAAAGGTGAGCGACGCTCGAAAAGCTAGATAAAGGATTGACCTGAGTAATGGCAGACGAAACCAATCAAAATCAAGCGGGAGATGTAGCTCCCAGCACCAGCGAACCAGTAGCGACTAATATTCCTACTGCTAATACGCCAGACCCGGCAGCAGCCAACCCGAAAGCTAACCCCAATGCAGCTACCCAGACAGAAAAACCAGCAGCCAAACCCGCCGCGAAGAAAGAAAAAGCTCCAGCCGTAGAAGACAAACCCTTTGTCGAGTTTATGGAGCAAGATTACTTACCAGCATTGCAAAAAGCGATCGCCGCAGAAGGGGTAAAAGATATACAATTATCTCTCGCTAAACAAAAACTACCTATTGCTGGCTTGCAAACAGCAGAAGAATGTTGGCAAGTAATTGGCAGTTGGCAAAATGGTCAGCGTCAGTTTAATGTCTACTTCCCCGATGAAGACATTCAAGGTAAAAAAGGCTTTTCTTGCAACGAAGGTAGAAGACCCAGCACTCTAGAATCCTTCTTAATCGATGAGCGGAAAATTACCTTGGAATTACTAGTATCTCGCTTAGTCTATCGCTTAAACGGACAAAAGTGGCTAGGTAGAAACTAGTTCAGTTCATCGAAATGGTAGGTAACGGCTCCTGTGATGGGGTCGTTATCTATTTTGACGTAACCTGATTTAAACATTTCTTTGAGCATAGTTTCGACTTCTGCAAAGCTTGCACCGGTAGCTTTAACACCTTGAGTTACAGTCAAACTCCCACCTCTGCTTTCTGCGACTTCAATGAGTTTCATCATCAATTCATGCCCCTTGGGGGGATGAACTTGGGCGGCAACGACTGGTGGGTTGACTGGTACACCAAAGGAAGAAACACCCGCTTTACTTCGTAAACTTTGTTGATATTCTTCCACCATCCCAGGTAGCAGAAACAAATCTACAAACTGCCCAACATAAAATAACCCAAAAGTAAACAACCACAACAAGCCCGTACCAATTTTGCCATTATATAAACGGTGTAAGCCTCCAAGGGGGAAAACGAACCCTAACCCACACAAGATATAAGAAATAGGTAAGCGATTATTACCAGTAGGATTAACCTGATGATCTAAACGGTTAATTTCATTTGTCAACGTATAAAATACTTTAGATATTTCTGGAGAACTCTGGTATGTATTGTAT
Organism: Trichormus sp.; assembly: GCA_050633005.1. Lineage (GTDB taxonomy): Bacteria > Cyanobacteriota > Cyanobacteriia > Cyanobacteriales > Nostocaceae > Trichormus. The sequence continues at coordinate 1,582 of JBODRP010000424.1, forward strand.
GGTCTATAACCAGTAGATACCGGAGGACTAGCAAAACCAGGAGTAGTAATCAGTCGTTGTACAAGTTGACCATAAAGTTCTACATCAACCCTTGTACCTTGAAAGCGACTACCATGAGCGACTTGTTGACACAGCCTATTGGCGTTGAGGATACTACGACAATCATCTATACTCAAAGGGCGATATTGTTGCATCAGGTCAAGTAACTCTTGCCATTGCACCTGTTGTGGATCTTGTACCCTCGCCCGTTGGAAGACATCAAGGAAATTGTTAGTAGCCAAGCTGTAACGAAAATAATCCTCCAACGCACCATGAAAACTCATTAGCGCATAACCCAGTAATTCAGGGTCATTATCTGCTTTTTGCAATCGCTCCCAGCCTAGTTGCAGCTTACTCAAATGATTACTCATCGATTCCCGTGTTGCTTTTATGGCTTTATCAAAATTTTAACTAATTAAACAGGGTCAACCAATTTTAGATTTGAGATTTTAGACTGACTGGGCGGAAAAATATCTCAAATGTCTGTTGATTAACCCCAGTTCCCTAAAGAATTGTTGCAACTCTTAACGTTTGACCTACCAGTTTACCTCTGCACCTTGGTAGACTGAAATTTATACAAATTAATTATTGTCGGCTGCTACCTCTGATGAGAGCATAAAATTTGCTTTTGTTGGGCGTAATCACAGATAATCAAGACAAAAGAGCAATTAGGACATGGTAGATTCCCTAAAAAAGCCAGGCTTTGAAGAAATCCGTCCGGGGATTAAAGTCCCGGCAAAAGAAACTCTATTAACACCCCGGTTTTACACCACTGACTTTGACGAGATGGCGCGGATGGATATCTCCGTCAACGAAGACGAGTTATTAGCCATTCTGGAAGAATTTCGTACTGACTATAACCGCCATCACTTTGTTCGGGATGCCGAGTTTGAACAATCCTGGGATCACATTGACGGGGATACTCGCCGCTTGTTCGTCGAATTTCTCGAACGGTCTTGTACGGCAGAATTCTCCGGCTTCTTACTTTACAAAGAACTCGGTCGCCGCTTAAAGGATAAAAGCCCAGTTTTGGCAGAGTGTTTCAACCTGATGTCACGGGATGAAGCGCGTCATGCTGGCTTTTTGAATAAGGCAATGTCAGACTTTAACCTGTCTTTGGACTTAGGGTTTTTAACAAAGAGCCGTAATTACACCTTCTTTAAACCAAAATTCATTTTCTACGCCACCTATCTTTCAGAAAAAATTGGTTACTGGCGTTATATCACCATCTATCGTCACTTAGAAGCACATCCTGAAGACAGAATTTATCCGATTTTCCGGTTCTTTGAAAACTGGTGTCAGGATGAAAACCGTCATGGTGATTTCTTTGATGCGATCATGAAATCTCAGCCACAAATGCTGAATGATTGGAAAGCAAAACTGTGGAGTCGCTTCTTCCTGTTGTCAGTATTTGCGACGATGTATCTCAATGACATCCAACGTCAAGATTTCTACGCCTCTATTGGTTTAGATGCACGGGAGTATGACATCTATGTCATTAAGAAGACCAACGAAACAGCAGGTAGAGTCTTCCCAGTAATGTTAGATGTAGATAGCCCAGAGTTCTATGAGCGTTTGGATATCTGTGTCCAGAATAACGAAAAACTGAGTGCGATCGCTAATTCCAACACTCCTAAATTCCTGCAATTCTTCCAAAAGCTACCAATATTTATCTCCAGTGGTTGGCAGTTGCTCAAGCTCTATTTGATGAAACCCATTGACGCTGTTTCCGCCCAAGGTGCAGCTCGCTAATTCATCAAAATTTTAGCTCCCTAACTATAACCCCGATTTCCTGAAGGAAATCGGGGTTGTTTTAGTATAAATTTATTCAGCAGACCCTATGTAACGTCAGTTCGGGTTAAGACGATTTCGCTGCTAGTTATACGAAAGAATAGGAGTTTCAGGCAAAGATAGAATCAGGGTTTGAGCTTATCCCGAACTCAGGTTATGTACTATTAAAATAACTATTGAATAAATACAAAAAAACCTTGTAAGCGTTACCTGACAAGGGTTTTAAGGTTTAAGCGAGCGACGGGAATCGAACCCGCATTAATAGCTTGGAAGGCTATATAAAATCCTTTATTTCCAATATTTTCAGCTTATTTGTACAATTT
>JBODRP010000425.1:0-3715 GCA_050633005.1 Trichormus sp.
CGCCGACTATTAAAATTTCCATATATTTTTTGTCCACAGATGAACACAGATAAATTTATAATCACTAAGTCACTTATTAGTATTTGTTGCGTAAAAGTAAAACAAAAGGTTTTTATTTATAATAATTATAATTACTGTTGATAATCAAATGAAATTATTTAATTTATTTTGTTTGATATCATGTATTAAATAAATAATAGATTAATCAAAATAATTTTTAGTTCAATATTCCCGTCCACTACTCCTGGTAATGGAAAAATGACCCAAGAATCATCAATAAAAATTCTGGTAATTGAAGATGAAGCTGATACGCGCGATCTGTTTTTAACTATTCTGGAGACTGAAGGTTTTGAAACAATAGGTGCTGAAAATGGTTTTGTGGGGATTCAGCAAGCACAAAAGTATTTACCTGATTTAATCATCTGCGATATTATCATGCCTGATATGGATGGGTACGCTGTTTTAAATGCGCTACGGCAAGATCCTCTCACCGCAATTATTCCTTTTATTTTTCTCACGGGTAGCCATGATAAGACGGCTGTTCGTAAAGGCATGGAATTGGGTGCAGATGACTATATCACTAAACCCTCTACGATAGAAGAGATACTCAAAGCGATCGCAATTAGATTAGAGAAGCAAGCTTTTTTAAGGTACTGGTATGCGGCGAAATCTCAGCAAATTTCTGACTCGTTAGCTGTTGAGCCTGAGTTTGTGTTCCCTGCCACACCCCAACTTAAGGAAGTATTTGATTATATAGAGCTTCATTATCATGAGGGAATTACTTTATCAGATGTAGCTGATGCCGTGGGTTATTCACCTGCTTACTTAACAAATAGAGTTGCTAAGGAAACTGGAGATACCGTCAACGGTTGGATTCTTCAGCGTCGCATGGCGGCTGCTCGTCCTTTACTCAAAAACACCAACAAGACAATTGAGCAGATTTCTACAGCATTAGGTTATCAAAACGCCTGCCATTTTTCTCGCCAATTTCGCCAGCATCATGGCTTACCTCCCAAAGCTTGGAGGAAACAACAACAATCCTGTGAGTATGGCAAAAAAAATTACAGGGAGAGATGTCTATCTTTAGGGGTTTAGTTGAAAATAAATATCAATTAGTAAATCCCAAATTTAATAAAAGTTGCTGAATGTGGGTGAGGAAAGTGAATGCTAAAAAGGATTATAAAGCACAGAAAAATATAATCCGTTTTCCTGCCAAGTTCTTTCCTGGGAATCAACAGATACTAAGGGAATACCCCAATCAAGACGCGCACTAAAGCGATCGCCTTGTGACCAGCGTAAACCCAAACCCACTGATGCTAAGGTGTTAGGATCGGGATTGGTACGGGAATTATTCCAAACTACCCCAAATTCAGCAAAGGGTATAACTTGTAATAAACCATCAGCTTGAGATAGGCGCAGAACTGGTATTTGTACTTCTGCGCCAGCCACAGCACCATTATCAGCCAGCAAGAAATCTTGGCGATAACCCCGCACACTATCTAGTCCACCTACGCCCAACTGTTCTAAAGGTAACAGACTGCTAGATGCCAGTTGAGTATTAGCACGGACAATCATTAAAGTGTCCGGTGCTAGTAGCCTTGCCCATTGTGCTTGTCCCTGCCAAGAGAAAAACCTGCTATCAGGAGCATTATTATTAACGGTCGCATTCAATACACCTAGACCGAGATTAAATTGCGATCGCAAGGCAATGACTTGGCGACTATTGCGAGTTGTCCATTCTTGGAAAAAGCGTAATGCAGATATGCGTGTGCGTCCCTCGTCATCAGCACCCAAGGCAGGAAAAGGTAATCTTGCACCCTCTATATAAGTTGCTTCACTTTCTCGCCGGGACGCTGTTAATCCCAAGGTGAATTGTTGGCTGGGAGTTTCAATTAAAGGTTGGCGAAATGTCACCTCGTAGTAACGAGAAGAGGATTGAATATCAAGAATATTAAAAGGTTCTTCAATGACATTACTAGCGGCAGTCCCAAAACTTAAGCTGAGTGTGCCATTGCGGGGATTCAGGGGTAATGTGTAGCTAGTATCAAAGGTATTGCTACCATCGGTATTAGTATAAGCTAAACTCAAACCATCCCCTAAACCTAGTAAATTAGCTTCATTAACTTGGATACGGCGACGAAAACTACCCACACTAGGTGAACGGCCATTATCTAAAGCTATTTGGGTGTTAAATGTTCTAGCTTCCTTGATTTTAACTTGTAGCAAACTTGTACCAGGACGCACCCCGGCTGATAAATCGGCTGACAAGTTATCAATTAAAGGATTAAGTTGCAACAGTTGTAATGCTTCTAATAACTTATCTCGATTTAATGGGGGTGAAGTGGCGATCGCTAACCGACTACGGACATAATTAGGATTGAGTCGCTGTGTTCCACTAATCTGAATGTCTTCTAAACTCCCCTCCACCACTTGAATTTTAATCACACCAGACTGAATTGTCTGGGGAGGGATATAAGCACCGGAAGTTATGTAACCCTTGTTGACGTATAGTTCGGTAATTTTTGAGCGCGCTTGAAACAATTCTGCTAAAGTAATGGGTCTGTTAGTAAAATTCTCCGTTACCTTTGCTAATTCTTCTTTACTAAATACAGTGCTACCTAAAACTTCAAATCTTTCTACAGTAATAGTTTGAGGAATATTCTCTGGTAGTGGTTGCTCTTGTTGGGTATCCGGGGTATCAGGCTGGAGTAATTCGGCTGGTGGTGGTAGGGGCTGTAAGGGCGGCTGGGGTGATGGTAAAGTAGGAGATGTTGGTGGTTGGACATCCTGTGGTGGTGGGAATTGTTGTGATAGAAGTAGTTTATTTCCCACCGGCAGCCGAGAGAATTGTTTCGTAATGGCAACTTCTGTAATATTCGACGACGAGCCATATTTGAACTTGCTGGGTAAATGATCTACTAGTTGTGTATCTTCCACAGATGCTGCTGTCACCACAGGCAAATCTAGGCTACCGAGTAAGACAAATATACTCAGACTCAGCCCAGACATCATAAACTTTGGGGGATGTTGATTAATCATGCCACTAGAGTGTGTTACCACAAATGAGATGCTTCTAATATCAAGGTTTCAGATCAGCATCTTATACCAATTTTGGATTTTAGATTTTGGATTTTGGGTTTAAAGCCTAGATTTATAGGCTATTCCAGCAGATACAAATAATACTACCTATCCCAATTCGGTATTACTTGACTTTTGTTGTTAATTAACAGTCCCCAGGCTCAAGCCACCCAGATTCTTGATTCTATGATGATGGCTAATTGGTGAAGTACCAATTAGCCATTAAAAATTAACAAGTGTCAAAAAGATGATCAGGCTACAACCATTTCCGGCTGAGTTTGAGACAGATTCCCGAAAAAGTCATAATGATCTAGTGCTTCCAAAATTCCCCAAGCATAGTGTCCTTGAGCAAAATAAATCTGGGCATAACCCCGCAATTTCTGGATTTCTTTGCTGTAATTACCCACAACCACAGCTAAGGTATTACCCGCTAACATCGTTTCATCATTGCCCGATGCCCCTGCAACTAAGAAGCGTTTCACAGGTAAACCCCATTTTAAGGCAATATAACGTAGGGCATCTCCTTTCGAGGCTCTAATGGGCAACAAATCCAGATACATATTATGGCTGTAAATCCCCTTAACGGGAAGTTGTTGGCGGCGCAAATGGCGGATAATTTCGCGGTAACTTGGTGATA
>JBODRP010000426.1:0-3707 GCA_050633005.1 Trichormus sp.
ATCGTAAACTACCATTTTTTGGCGATCGCAAAACTTTTCGGTCTACTGACAGTATCAGATAACCATAAACCTGCATCACGTAAGGCTTGAATCCCAGGGGATACACTTGAAATTATGCCGCGTCGTTTTGCTAATACAAGTAAGCCACCTGTCCCAATGGTAGTAATGCCCAAGGATTGACCGCAACGCCGTGCTGCTCTATCATCAACAACGGCTGCACAATCTAAAGTTGTGAAAGCTAGGCTTAATACTTGTGACTCGCCAAGACCCAAATCCCAAGCGGCAACTTCGGGACTTACATTAGTAATGTTCGCTATTTTTACCCAAGAGACACTGGGTAATTCTTTTGATGCTGCATCATTTTCCCCTGCTAAGGTGACTTCTGTAAAAACACCTTCTGGCACTATGATTTCTTTGAATAGTTGGGGGAGTAATTCTGCTTGTTTACTTTTAAATAAGACAATCAGAGGTGAAGAGTTGATGATAATTCGGCTAATCGACATTGGCAATTTCTTGCGCTAGTTCTTCGGGAGTATACTGCATAAAATCAACTCGGTAACGAGATAAAGCATCAATGAAATCTGCTCGTGTTAATCCTGCAATTTCTGCTGCTTTCGCTTGAGATATTTCACCTAATTCATACCATTTAACTGCCGCAGCAATCCGCATTTCTTGCACAAATTCTTCGGGATTCTTGCGGAGAGCCGAGAATACAGTAGATGGTAATTGAATTGGTACTGTTTTCATAAACTGTGCTGATTTTTAAATCATGTTGACTGTTGACAGTTAACTGTTAACTCTAGATAGATTGTAGAGGTTAATGTTGGGTTTCGCTCCGCTCAACCCAACCTACGCCAAAATCTTCCCAGTCCCCAGTCCCCAATCCCCAGTCCCTAATCTAAAATCCCATCGCCTTGGCGACATCATCTAATTCTGCTTCAATTCCCTGTTTAAATTGGGCGTGACTGTGTTTAATCGCTGTATCGGGGTCTTTCAAACCGTTACCAGTCAAGACACACACCACGGTTGCACCTGTGGGTACTTGGTCTTTCACTTGTAACAACCCAGCGACGGAAGCGGCACTAGCAGGCTCACAAAAAATACCTTCTGATGAGGCTAAAAGTCTGTATGCGTCGAGAATTTCCTCGTCGGTGACGGCTTTAAATTGACCTTGGCTAGCTGATTGCGCTGCGATCGCTTTATCCCAACTAGCGGGATTACCAATACGTATAGCTGTGGCGATGGTTTCGGGATGTGTCACCGGCTGACCATTGACTAACGGTGCTGCACCTGCGGCTTGAAATCCCATCATTCGAGGCAGGCGATCGCATTTCCCGACTTGGTGATATTGACAAAAGCCCATCCAGTATGCTGTGATATTCCCGGCATTCCCGACGGGGATACATAACCAGTCTGGCGCGTTACCTAAAGCGTCAACAACTTCAAATGCTCCGGTTTTTTGTCCTTCTAAACGGTAGGGGTTGACGGAGTTTACCAAGGTAATGGGATAATGTTCCGCCATATCGCGGACAATTTCTAAGGCGCGGTCAAAGTTACCCTTGATGGCTAAAACTTCCGCACCATAGAGTAAAGCTTGCGCCAATTTGCCCAACGCCACATAACCATCGGGAATCAACACAAAAGCTTTCATTCCCCCACGACGAGCATAGGCGGCGGCGGCGGCGGAAGTATTGCCGGTACTAGCGCAAATTACGGCTTTTGCTCCCTCTTCCTTGGCTTTGGTAATCGCCATTGTCATCCCTCGGTCTTTAAAACTACCGGTGGGGTTAAGACCATCGTACTTGACAAATACCCGTACTTGTCTACCGATGCGTTCTGCGATCGCTGGCACGGGAATCAAGGGAGTATTACCTTCTAATAAGGTGACAATCGGCGTAGAATCGCTGACAGGTAAATACTCACGATAGGCTTCGATGAGTCCGGGCCAGGGTTGGCGATGAGATTGGGCAATAGACAAGCTTACAGTCACGGGCTTACAAACTTAGTTCAAAACTATATTATGAAGGATCATGGTCATTGCTCAGGCAAAGAAGGTCTATATTTTTGCGTCCTTCTGTATTTCTGAGATTTTTTCCTCCAGATATTATCTCTTTTTGTAGAGTTCTTTTACAGATAATTTTGATTTAATTTAATTAATAATTGCGTCTGTTGCCATAATTCCCCAAAATTGATCTGAACTGTATAGCCAAAGTCATCTCTATAGGACTAGTGCTAGCGATACCTACGGTAAGCTCCGCTAACGCCCTCTACTAGCATACTTCTTTCACACTAAATATTCCCGTTGCCTCTGCTCCCCTGCATTAGCTCACATCTTTAACTAATACGAGTCAGAACGTACTCACGAGTACGAGAATGAGCCGGGCTGGTAAACAGTTTTTTCGTCGCGCCAAATTCCACCAATTCGCCAACTCGATTTTCATTCAAGTGAAAGAAGGCGGTAAAATCAGAGATGCGGGTGACTTGTGATAAGTTGTGACTCACAACTACGATGGTCAATTCCGAGCGCAAACGCAAACTTTGAATCAAGCTTTCCACTTTCATACTAGCGATGGGGTCAAGACCAAAACAAGGCTCATCCATTAATATCACTTTCGGCTTGACGGCTAAAGCACGAGCGATACAAAGTCTCTGTTGTTGACCACCAGACAATTCTAAAGCAGACTTATGTATTTTATGTTTTAATTCATCCCAAAGGTCAGCATCCTTAAGGGCAGATTCTACAATTCCATCTATTTCTACCTTTGGCCGCCATCCTACTATTTTCACCCCATAAGCCACATTATCGTAAACACTCATGGGAAACAAATTGGGCTTAGAAAGAACTATACTAACTTGTCGCCGCAACCGATTCAAATTCACTCGTCGCTCATAAATATTTTGATTAAAAAATTCTACTCTCCCCTCCACTCTGATCTCTGCTTCTAATTCATTCATGCGATTCAGACATTTCAGGAAGGTAGATTTCCCGCAACCACTAGGGCCAATAATTGCAGTGACTTTACTCTGATAAATATCTATTGACACCCCTTCTAGTATTTTTTGGATGTCGTAATAAAAAGTCAGGTTTTTGACTCTGATAGCTGGAATGAGTTTGTTCATGCTGGTAAACCCTATGTAGTAAAGAATGATTTAATAGAGAAAAAGAACTAAAAATGACGCTATTTCACTATTTATGTAGCTAATCTGAAATTTTCATCTCTCTGTTACCAAAAACTTAGGATTTACTCTGGCTTAGGTTTAGTTATTAACATCCAGTAATTAATACAAACATCTTGTTCTTTAACATAGAAAATGTGCTATCCTATTAGTGTGTTAAAATCAAGCAAGTAACAAACTAAGTTATATAATGGCTTGATCAGTTAAATTGTCCATGACGTTGTATTTATTATTTCATTTATCACCTGAATTATCTTATACTTGTGGACAGACATTAAAAAATATACTAATTTAATTACCTTTTAACTATAAATTGAAGTAAAATTACTGATTCTTTTTACATTTGGGATTAGAACAATCTCAACTAATCTCGATATATTGTATATTCTTGGGGTGCAGCAACTAAGCTCTCAAGAAAAGCAGGGGTGTAAGGGTAGGCTGTTGACTTTGATAAGATTTACCCATTTTTTATTCATTGAGTAATGAGTAATGAGTAATGAGTAATGAGTAATGAGTAATGAGTAATGAGT
>JBODRP010000427.1:0-3698 GCA_050633005.1 Trichormus sp.
AAAGCCTATCAATTAGGCATAAAAAACAAGTTATTAACTCATATGAAAAAATGATGCTACAATTTAAAAACTACAATATTACGTATTTTTATGTATGCCACAAAGCTCTATATATAGTAACTTAGCGAAAACTAAATATTTATTTATTGATGGTGCTTGTTTAAATACAATATTAGAAACCTTATCAAAAAAACTTTTTGGAGGTATAGAGCTTGAATTAAATTACGCTGAATTAGCTAGGGGTTTCCAAAAGGTCTTTTACTATGACTGTTTACCCGTTAAAAAGCCAGGAGAAGATGAAGAATCTTATAAGAGTAAACGCCAAATTAAAAACAATCTATTCAACAAATTAAAATCAATCAATGGATTTCATGTTTACGAAGGTACTGCTCGGCTCAGGGACAAGAAGAAAACGCAAGAGCAAAAGGAAATTGATATTATGATTGCCGTGGATATGCTTACGCATTCTTTCCACAAAAATATGGATGAAGCAACTTTACTTGCAGGTGATTTAGATTTTAAGCCTCTTATTGATGCTCTTGTACTAAATGGAATGTATGTATCGCTATGGTATCCAAAGGGTGAAACAAATTATGAGCTAGTTGACGCTGCTGATTCTAGAATGCCAATAACTGCGCCTCAAGTTTATACATGGCTTGCTGAAAGCTGCAAGAGTAAGGTTAAAATTCCAGATTCTAGGCGTTCGTCGGCTCATCCGTCCAATGCACAATGGCAGCAACTTGAGGGGATGGAAATTCAATGCGACAAGGTAGAAATTTACGAAATCACTGGACAAGGTAAATATTTTGCGGTACTACGTGAAGGTAACGAGTATCCCTATTATGTGCATGACAACTTAGAGCAATTAAAGTTTTACGTAAAGAATCTACACGGCTCTCATGTTTATAGAGGTGATTGATTACTCTATTAGATATGTCACAACAATACCATTTGAATGTTTTGATATGTCTCGCTCTGATGAATCTCAACAAGACAGATTATTTAGCAAATACAATATCAAGAATAATTTAGCAAGGTTATAGAGTTGTCAGTGATGATGTAACTGAGGTTTTAAAACTGGTGAAGCGTTAGGGAGTTGTTACACTCCCTTTCTTTTTTGCGTAAGCGGGGTAAATGATAATAAAATTGAGCATTAAACGAGCATCAAGCTTATGTATAAAATAATACTCAAAACAAGACAAAAAACACTAAGGATAGAGGTTTTGAGAATCATTTGAGCATTAAAGTGACACTAAGAGGTAAAAATGTTGTCAGTAAAGAGTTTTAAGTTTTCCACATGGCAAGCGGTTTTCTCAATCATCATGTTTGTGTTTATGTACCTACCGATTATGGTGCTGGGGTTTTATAGTTTTAACCAATCACCTTACAGTGCCGGTTGGCAAGGCTTCACCCTTGATTGGTATACTCAATTGCTAAATGACGATCGCATTCTCTCGTCCTTGAAAAATAGTTTAATCGTGGGCTTGTGTGCTGTCAGCATCTCTGCTGTCTTAGGAACATTGATGGCGGTTGGTTTGGCGCGTTATCAGTTTTTTGGCAAAAAGCTATATCGTGGTATTTCTTACCTACCGTTAATTATTCCTGATATTGCGATCGCAGTTGCAACTCTGGTATTTCTAGCCGCCTTTGCTATCCCCTTAAGTTTATGGACAATTGTCGCCGCTCATATAGTATTTTGTTTAGCTTATATCGGACTAGTAGTTTCTTCCCGATTAACTAATTTAGATCCCCACCTAGAAGAAGCGGCATTAGATTTAGGTGCAACACCCCTACAAGCTTTTATCCAAGTTCTATTACCCCAATTAATGCCGGGAATCATCGCAGGTTGTTTACTAGCATTTGTCCTCAGTTTAGATGATTTTCTGATCTCTAGTTTTACTTCTGGTAGTGGTTATAATACCCTACCAATGGAAATATTTAGTCGCATCAGAACCGGAGTTAAACCTGATATTAATGCCTTGAGTGTTTTATTAATTCTCGCCTCGGCAATTGTCGCTCTCATAGCTGAATCAATTCGCGCCTTCGGAAATCAGAGGGAATAGGTGACAGGATATTTAAGAGCGTGTTTGAAAAGTGGTTTGCTGTGATTTTAGACACTTGTTGATCCCCCCTAGCCCCCCTTAAAAAGGGGGGAACTAGAATCAAAGTCCCCCTTTTTAAGGGGAGACACTGCGTTGGGCGGCTTTGCCGACTTGTAGCAAGTGTCGTGGATTTAGGGGGATCTGAAATGTTTTGCTACACCAATAGCGACTTTTCAAACATCCTCTAACTTATTCACCAGATGCGAGCAAATATGAAATATTTTTCGAGGGATATTTTTGCTGTTCTAATACAGCTATAACTGTTTGCAGTTGAGTCTCTAGATCCTGACGGTTACGAAAGTTCATTAATAGCATTTGTTGAATAGGTTTCACAATTCGTCTCATCTGCTCCTGATTCAGTTCCTCATCTTTTGGGTATTGTGTAATAAAATTATGGGTAATAAATAGCTCATTGCCCTGAATAATCCCAGTAGTAAAAACTTGTTTAATTTGTTCGCAATTTTGAAAAATGAATCGCTTAGTGCTGTATTTCAAAATTACCGGATCTAGTATATAAATCACCGGGTTTTCTTCAGTATTTTTATCCAGTAAAGAATGTTTAGCAATTAAATCTTTGGATGTTTCAAACAAGTTATCATAACTTAAGAATTGCTGGCTATCTTCCACTAATTGATCCCATGAAGCTGTATTCCGTCTGATTGCTACCCAATAGATCAGATTTATTTCCGCCGATGAAAGTCCTTGAAATTGTCGCTCTAAAAACTCAGTGGTGACTTCATCCACGAAAATTGATATTTTCATAAAATTGGATATATCACCAGCAAATACACTATTAACACTGGCAACAATCCTTTTGAGTACCCACGGGTTATTATAACGCCTGCTCAGTTCTTCGATATCACTATCTGCACCTGACAAACCTTCTGCAACTAAGAACTCTTGTGCATCTTCATAACTTAAACCTCCTAATCTTTTGGAGTAAACAAATTGTCCTTCTAACCGTTCAATATTTTTCGGTTTTCTTCTACTTAGTAATAATAAACAGCTTTTATGAGATTCTTTAGCAACCCTCTCTAAAAATGAATTATATTTTGTATAATCATCACTATGATTGTCAACAATTTCTTCCCAACCATCCAGCACTATCAAACATCTTTGACGTAAATAGTCCATGACTTGATCAATGTTACCGTTTTCTTGTTCGCCTCTCGATAAAAACTGCACAAGTTTCATTAATATTTCTGAAAATAGAGGTGCTGATTGTAAAGAAATCCAGATTAAGTAATCATATTTTTTAGCAACTTTCTCTCTTTCTACTAAATGGCGAACCAAAGCAGTTTTACCAACTCCTCCCATGCCGTAAACTGTAACTAATCGATAACCTTGTGTAATTATCTGTTCCTCTAGTTTATTTAATTCTTGGCTACGCCCATAAAATTTACCCAGAGGAGGTGCTTCGCTCAAATCTCGATTAGCATCTGCTTCATTTTCTTTGATATCTTCCCAATTCAAACCCAACATCTCACAAAAGGCTTGGAAATTAGTAGCATCAATGGGCTTGCCTTCCCGAAACCTTCTCCAAGTTGATTGGGATACAGCGTATAGCCCATCATCCCAGTTACCATCCGGTTGTAA
>JBODRP010000428.1:0-3683 GCA_050633005.1 Trichormus sp.
TAATTTCTTACATACTCAAACCCGTAGAAACAATTACGTAATTTACTCTCTTACTTGCTTGATATTGAGTCAAGCATTTTTCACAACTAGTTAAAAATATACACATTAATATATATAAAATGATACCAATTTAAAAAATAATTGCGACAAATGAATTTCTGAATACCTTACTATTAAACCATTCCACAATCCAAAATCCACATTGAAAAGTTCTGTAAACGGGAAATCCGTCTACAGAACTCGCGGTATGCCTAAACTTATCTAGATAAGCCAGAAGACTCCCGCTACACTGCTTTGCGGTTAGCGGGAGTGGATGTCAATTAACGCATCGTAACAAACTCTTCTGCCGAACTGGGGTGAATACCAACAGTGGCATCAAAATCGGCTTTTTTCGCGCCCATTTTCAGTGCGATCGCAATTCCTTGGATGATTTCTCCGGCATGATCTCCTACCATGTGCGCCCCTAGTACTTGATCGGTTTCTTGATTGACTATCAATTTCATCAAGGTTTTTTCTTCTTTACCTGCTAGGGTATAGTACATAGGACGGAAACGACTGCGGTAGATTTTAATGCGATCGCTACCATAATCTTCAATGGCTTCTAATTCCGTTAACCCGACTGTGGCAGCTTCGGGAGTAGTAAATATCGCTGTGGGAATATTTTCATAGCTCATCACACGAGATTTACCCCCAAATACCGTATCTGCCAAGGCTCGGCCTTCATTAATTGCTACAGGGGTTAATTGAATTTTACTAGTACAATCACCTACAGCATAAATATTTTCTGCCTCTGTGCAACTGTAGCGATCAACTAAAACCATACCCTCTTGATCTAATTTGACAGAGGTATTCTCTAAACCTAAATTCTCAGTATTGGGTTTCCTTCCCAACGCTGCCAAACTAATCGCGTCTGCAAAGATATTTTCTTCAGTGTCTGTTTTTACCTTCACATTCACACCGTTATCTGTCTTGGTGATTTCTGCAATATCGGCATTATTAATAATTCTAATGCCGTGGCGAATCATCCCCTCTTGAATTTCTGTTCTCAAATCTTCGTCAAACCCACGCAAAATCTTATCTTGGCGAATTATCTGAATCACTTCTGTACCTAAACCATGCAAGATACAAGCAAATTCTGAGCCGATATACCCACCACCCAAGATAATCACCCGTTTCGGTTGGGGGTTCATTTCAAATAAACCATCAGAAATCAGCGCGTGTTCAATACCAGGAATATTAGGACGAATTGGTGTCCCCCCCACAGCAATCAAGATTTTATCGGCGGTAACTTTAGTCTCCCCAACTTCCAAGGTATGCTCATCCACAAATTTCGCCCGCGCCCGAAATATCTGCACCTTGGAGTTATCTAACATCCGTTGGTAAATACCATTGAGTCGCGTTACCTCATTATTCACATTAGTAATCATCTGTTCCCAATTAAGGGAACTTTCCACAGCACTCCAACCATAACCTTGTGCTTCTTCAAAAATCCCAGGAAAGCGAGAAGCATAAACCATCAATTTTTTTGGTACGCAACCACGATTAACGCAAGTACCACCCAGTCTATCAAACTCTGCAATTCCTACTTTTGCGCCATATTCTGCCGCACGGCGAGCTGTCGCTATCCCACCAGAACCCGCACCAATTACAAATAAATCAAAATCGTATGTCATGTTACTTACACTCCCAATTCAAAATTAACAATTAATCACCCCATAAATAAATTAAGGTGCAAAATTCAACATAAAATCAAGAATAAGTTGGTAGTGAGAACTAAAGTTCTCACTGCGTTCGCATAGCGTGTCGTAGACAGACGCTCCGCGTTCGCGCAGCGTCCCGCAGGGAACAAATCAAGACTAAAGTCCTTACTACGAACTCTTAATATTTTTACATTACTTAACAAAGTCCGTTTTTTTCAACTCGTTCTACTTACGAATTACGAATGAAACAGGCAAAGGAAGTAATCTTAGTCTAACTTCCCTTGCCTGAAAACCAACAAGCGCAGAATAATGAACAATTTAGGGACTGGAGACTGGGCAGGAAAATTCAAAATTCAAAATTGAAGAGTTTTACTCCCCCTGCTCCCTGCCCCCTGCCCCCTGCCTCTCCTATTAACCAACGAATGACAGCCGGGGTGCAACTTCTTTGGAGCGTTCTACACCTTTGAGGTAAGCTATGACTGTATCCGCGTCAGATACTTCAAAAGGATCGGTGGGACAGTTATCTGCAAAGCCTGGCTCAACAAACATCTTCTCAATGTTGCCATCGTTGACAACCATTGCATACCGCCAAGAACGCATCCCAAAACCGATGTTAGATTTATCTACTAACATTCCCATCTTACGAGTAAATTCACCACTACCATCGGGTAACAAGAAGACATTTTTAGCTCCCTGTTGTTTACCCCACTGGAACATGACAAAGGCATCATTTACTGACAAACAAATAATTTGATCAACACCTAAAGCTTTAAATTCATCATAAAGTTCTTCATAACGGGGCAGGTGGGTAGAAGAACACGTGGGTGTAAACGCTCCAGGTAAGGCAAATAAGACTACTTTTTTCCCGCCAAAAATTTCTTGAGTTGTCTGATCTTGCCAACGATAAGGATTAGGGCCAGGTACGGACTCATCCCGAACACGAGTTTTGAATACAACATCAGGAACACGAGTAATAGTCATAAATACCTCTTTTTTAGATGGAAAAATTAAAGTTTGGTGGCAGTTTGATTGAAAGCGGCGGGAAACTCCATCCCCTTGTGGGTGGAGAGGGATAGCTGCCCCGCCGCTTGGGGCATAGGGCATAGGGGAGGCAGTGCGATGGGCGGGTTTCCCGACTTGTAGCAACTGCCGTCATTGGTATGTTCTTTCCTATGCCCAATTCCCAATGCCCAAAAACACTATCCCCTTGTAGGTGGAGTTTTTTATTTGGTAATGGTGAATTACCGCTTGTAAACCAGAATAATTCTGATTTAAGAATTGGTCAATAGTTAGAAATACTGATTTATTTTTATTTTTATAAAGAAGGTTAAGTTCTGAGAAAAGAAAGGTTATAATAGCGGTCTAAGCTTATTTACTTGGTGAACAGGAGAATTTCCTGAACACCTAGCGTCTCGTAGACAAGATTCCAACTTACTCGCAGTCAGCAGTCAACAGTCAACTCCCTACATTTATGTTTGAGTTTTAATTCTGAATTGGTGTAAATCCTATGCAGCAGCAAGCTGATGAGATTATCAAAGTCCTGAAAAGTAAACGATTGCGAGTCACTCCCCAAAGGTTCGCAGTCTATGCAAACCTGCTGGCAAGAAAAGATCATCCTACGGTGGAACAAATCTTAACGGATTTAAATAAAGATGCACCAACATCATCCCAAGCGACGGTATATGCTGCGCTTCAGGCATTGCGGGAAGTGGGATTAGTGCGAGAAGTGCTATTAGAAGAAGGAGTATCTCGCTACGATGCGAATGTTGCACCTCATCATCATTTCCGGTGTAACTGCTGCCGCAAAATCGAAGATATTGAATGGAATACCTTCGGCAACATTGATTTAAATCAACTGCGCTCAGGACTAAAAGCAGAAAGGTTTGAGGTAATAGTGCAGGGAATTTGCGATCGCTGTCAATAAATTGGCCATAGGGCATAGGGCATAGGGCATTGTATTTTTCTCCCCCTGCTCCCCCTGCT
>JBODRP010000429.1:0-3634 GCA_050633005.1 Trichormus sp.
GCAGTTCAGCTTATCAATTGACAAAAATTGACAAATAGTAGTAATTTGTGGCACGAATTTGTGATTAATATTTATCTTTATGTTTTATGGAGATTCTATTGACAAAATGCCAGACATCACTGTAAAAAAGTATTTCTTTGCTCATTAAAGATTAAGTGAAGAATACTTGACTGTGACAGAAATTACCTCATAATTTCTTAAGGATATTCACAAAAAATATTTACAGAGGTGTCATTAATTTCTTAAACTCCTAAATATTATTTGAGTTTTTGGTTTACCAATGCGGTGGTCTCAAAGAATAATCATCAAAACCACTACCTAGCAAGAACAATGCTAGTTTTTCTGCTTAACCTGTTTCTTGCTATCAATGATCGTTTGGAGGACGTTGTTGAAACCCATGTACAAGCATAAATCAAGAATAAAAAATAGGCGATTTTCGGCAAGAAATTACGCTAGAAGCTCACAATTTAACTCAGAAATCAAGTTAATTAATTTTATTAAGAGACTTTCTCCCAGTTGGCAAGCCTGTCTACCTTTGGCTTGTTTGATTGTTTTGGGATGGGGTTATGTTGCAGTTGCTCAAACCCCAGCAACCGGGCCAACAACAGCAGAATTGAAAGTTGCCTTGGACACCCTTTGGGTAGCGATCGCTGCTTTTTTGGTATTCTTCATGAATGCTGGTTTCGGAATGTTAGAAACTGGCTTTTGTCGTCAAAAAAATGCTGTTAACGTCCTCGCCAAAAACCTAATTGTCTTTGCATTAGCCACCGTAGCTTTTTGGGTAATTGGTTTTGGCTTAATGTTTGGCGATGGCAACGATTTTATTGGGTTAAATGGGTTTTTGTTAACAGGAGAAGATGGCAGTCCTAATACTGGAGATGCTTATAAAGGTGTCTTTGATGCTTTAAGTTGGGCTGGTGTCCCCTTAGCTGCCAAATTTTTATTCCAGTTGGTGTTTGCTGGAACAGCCGCCACAATTGTTTCTGGTGCAGTTGCCGAAAGAATTAAGTTTGTTGACTTCTTAATTTTCAGCATCTTACTTGTAGGTATTGCCTACCCCATTACTGGACACTGGATTTGGGGTGGTGGTTGGTTAGCTGACAGGGGCTTTTGGGACTTTGCAGGTTCAACAGTAGTTCACTCAGCTGGCGGTTGGGCAGCTTTAATGGGAGCAGCTTTTCTTGGGCCTCGGATTGGTAAATATCAAGATGGCAAAGTTGTGGCTTTACCTGGTCACAATATGAGTATTGCTACCCTAGGCTGTCTGATTCTCTGGTTAGGCTGGTTTGGTTTTAACCCTGGTTCTGTCATGGCTGCTGATCCCAATGCTATTACTCATATTGCTTTAACAACCAACATGGCTGGTGCTGTTGGTGGGATTGCAGCTACAGTAACAGCGTGGTTTTACTTGGGTAAGCCTGACCTGTCGATGATTATCAACGGTATTCTCGCTGGTTTGGTTGGAGTGACAGCCTCTTGTGCTTATGTCAGCATTGTTAGTTCTGCCATTATTGGTCTAATTGCTGGCATCATCGTTGTTTTCGCTGTTACATTATTTGACAAAATCGGTATTGATGACCCAGTAGGTGCTACATCCGTTCACTTGGTTTGTGGTGTTTTCGGTACTCTGGCAGTTGGTCTATGGTCTGTGGGTCCTGGTGTTTATTCCTGGTATGGTGAAGGACTTGGCCCTGCTAAGGGTTTATTTGCTGGTGGTGGCTTTGGACAGTTAGGCATCCAGTTTCTAGGGGTGATTTCAGTCGGTGGTATGACTGTACTTCTGAGCAGTATCTTTTGGTTGGTACTGAAAGCTACCTTGGGGATTCGAGTTACTAGAGAAGAAGAACTCGAAGGCTTGGATATCGGTGAACACGGTATGGAAGCTTATAGTGGATTCCTCAAAGAAGCTAGTCCTAGTGGCTTTGGAGAAAGCGGTAAATCTGACGGCTACTCAAGCGGTGAGGATTATTCCAGCACCATTTAATCCTAATTTCTCCCCAGCATTATCCTAAATTGCACAACTTGCCGCCTTACCACATAACTGGTATGGCGGCAAGTTATTGAGAAATAAATGGCAGTTAAATAGTGGTCAAGGTACAATGATAACGATTATCGTTGTAGATCAGAAATTCTTCAATGGCAACTAGTCCACCACAGTTAACCAGTAAAATTAACTTGGCGATTATTGGTGCTGGCCCTCATGCGTTAACATTTGTGACTCATTTGCTGCAAAAACGGCCAAAAATGAGGGGGAAATTGTTAGTATTTGACCCTAGTGGGAGATGGCTGAGTCAGTGGGAGCAGCAGTTTGCAGCCTTAGAAATACCACATTTGCGATCGCCTGCGGTACACCATCCCGATCCCAACCCCTTCGCTTTACGAAAATTTGCCCAATCCCGTACCCAAGAATTATTTCCCCCCTACGATTTACCCGGAACTAAGCTGTTTGAAGATTTGTGTCATGATGTGATTCAGCGTTGGGATGTACAAGATTTAGTTGTACCGGCGAAAGTCAAACGTCTTGAACCCTTACATCAGGGTTTTCGTCTGTGGTTGCCAGATGGGAAGTCAATTATTGCCAAACGGGTGATATTAGCTACTAACAACAGTCAAATCCAGATTCCCGACTGGGTAAATGAGATAGCATCAGCATATCCTGAAGATCAACTCTGCCATTCCCAGCAAGTAGACTTACGGAAATTAAATTTGGCGGGTGAAAGAGTATTAATTGTTGGTGGTGGTTTAACTAGTGGACATTTAGCCCTTGGTGCGATGACTCGTGGTGCAAAAGTCCAGTTGTTGATACGCAGACAGTTACAAGCCAAATTATTTGATGCTGAACCGGGTTGGTTAGGGCCAAAATACTTAAAAGGATTTTTCGCTACATCAGATTATCAACTGCGATCGCAAATGATTCAACAGGCCCGTAATGGTGGTTCGATGACACCAGCAATGGCTATGCAGCTACGGCGATTTGTGCGGGCTGGTCAGGCGATAATAGATGAAAATTGCGAGATTCTTGCTGCTCAATGGTTAGGCCATCATTGGCAGGTAAAATGCAATGATGGTAATCAATACGAGTGCGATCGCATTTGGCTTTCCACTGGCAGTAAATTTGATGTTGAGGCTGAACCATTATTACAAGAAGTCTTTAAAACTTATCCCATTCCTATAGTCAACGGCTTACCTGTGTTAGATACTTGTCTGCGTTGGCCTGGTTGTGAATTATTTCTGATGGGAGGTTTAGCCGCTTTACAGATAGGGCCGACAGCACGAAATTTATCAGGGGCGAGAATGGCCAGTGAAAAAATTGTGCCAGCAATTATCAAGCCGAGTATTGTTCTTCCACATCCTCAAATTGCTTAACTCTTTTATGGAAAAATGAAGTACATGATAAAGTTGTAAAAATTTCCATGAAAGTAGAAGTTTTACCCCACAATCTTATTTGGCGTAGCAAATTTGAGGATGAAAAAAAGCTGATTGCACCAGTTTTCGCTAACAATTTAGTGACTATTCACCATATTGGCAGCACTGCGATTCCTCATATCTATGCCAAGCCCATTATTGATATTTTGGTTGAGGTAAATGATATTAGCAAGGTAGACGAACTTTGTTCGGCTATGACAGCATTAAG
>JBODRP010000430.1:0-3629 GCA_050633005.1 Trichormus sp.
GTTAATCATGAATGATGTTTGTTAACCCGCCCCTACCAAGTTTGATACGCCCCACCTATGGGCTATTTATTGCATAGGCGGTTCTGCTAATTCACATGAGGCGTAATTTATAAAAACCCCGCTTTTGATAACAAAGTCGGGTGATTAATTCTCTACAATTGCACGAATAAAGTTTTTATTTACCAGAGCAGTAGCTATTAATTTCTCTGACGATGGTACTTTCTTCTGCACTACTCTTTCGCAAATTTACTAAAAAGAGATTTGTATCTCGGATATTCTTTTTATCTATCGCTACGGCTGTATCATTTAATCCCTTGCTAATATCTTGATAGAGTGTAAGAAAGCGTTCCTGAAAACCTTTTAATTTTTCGTCTTTTACTTCTACAACCTTCATTTGAGTGCTGATTTCACCTATTTTAGTAGCAAGTTCAGTTAAAGCTTGAAAGCCTTTTCCAGATTTGGGATCTTTGCCGAATTGCTGACTTAATGTGGCTGCTTGATTGGCTACTTTAATAATTTTGTTACATTGAGCAACTTTACTTTCACTGCAACCTGCAAATAATAATGCGATCGCTCCTACTAAAGAAAGTGTAGCAGTTCGTTTCAGCGTAGATGACATATATTGTGATTTCTCCAGCTATGTTTCCGTAAAAATGGACAATACCAATTCAAAATCCTGATTTTACAAAGGTTAATAAATTTAGTTATGCTGGTGAATTTTAGAGAATTGGCACAAAAAATTTACAAAAGTATAAGTTGAGGCTATTTTGCTTTTGACTTTTTTAGCCCTGTTACTTTATACTTCATTCTTTTTCAAAGGTGTATGGAATTACACTGAAGTAGAAAAAAGTTAAATTAGATATACATTTTGGGATGTTATTTTTCCGTAGACGCTAGACAAAACTTTACTTGCTGGATTTTGGGGTTAACTTTAATGTCGCCACAGTTTGAGCCGCAACCGTTTTTTGTTCCGACAACATGGGATGATATTTGAGGTTGCGCCAATGGTCAATCATATCAGCATAATGTCTATGGAACGTATGACCTGACTGTCCAGGGGCATGAATAGCTAAGGAATTATCTAAATTACTTAAGTCTACAATCATTCTTAGTGAAGGAATATCAGTCACTTCAAAAGATTGATTCGCTTGCCAACGGTTAGCATTAATAGTTTCACCATTCCCAGGTGTACTAAAACCACCGCGATTAAATAAAGCCTCTATAGGTGCAACACCAGATTTACCCAAGGTAGCGTTACGAAAGTTAATAGTATGTAGTTTTCCCCAATTCCAAGCTTGAGGATTTTTACCTTGAAGACGTTCTAACTCATCTACAGCTGCTTTAAAAGCTTGCTGTAAAATTTGGTCACGGTTTTCTAGTGTAGTGGTTGTGGTATTATCCCACCAATTACTATCAGGCTGTTGGATAATATTTTGCAAAACAGCATACCAGCGATCGCCCCCATCAGGAAAGTATGCTGGCGGTAATTGATCATGAAAGGTAGCGGCTAATAAATGTTGCCAAAATACTTCAAATAAAGCCGCTACAGGGGATGTCATCTCTAGTTGTAAATCCCAATTTTTTAGTAGTTTCTGAGCAGCTTTTAATCTAGAGTCATCAAAAGTAATGTTTTTGAGAAATGGTACAATATTTTGAGCATTTAAATTTAGATTATCACCTTGAATTTTCTGCACATCAGCTAAAGAAATCGGCTGATTTTGTTGGCTGATCATCTCAACAATGCGTTTGGCACGATAACCATAAACCCAATCTGTAGTAATTATATAAGGATATTCATGAGCCACTAAATTATTTGCCGTAGCTATATAACCTTGGGGTGGATTGAAACTATAAGGTAATTTTTCAAAGTCAATATAACCTTGCCATTCATATTCATCAGTCCAACCAGGAACAGGGTAGCGTCCATTTCCCTTGCCTCGTATGGGTAACTTACCTGGCATTTGATAACCGATATTTCCCTCAATATCAGCATAGACTAAATTCTGGGCAGGCACATCAAACTTACTAGCAGCAGTGCGGAAATCTTGCCAATTTTGTGCGCGATTAATTTGGACGATTGAATTAACTATAGTTGTCGGTTCTAACGCCACCCAACGTAAAGCTACAGCATAGTTTTGTGGTACTTTTACTGCTTGATTAAATGCTTTTAAATTTGGTGAAACATCAGAAAGAATCGGCCCGTGTCTGGTATAGCGGACTGTTTGTACAATAGGTTTACTGCCAGAAATCTGAATAGTTTCTGGTACAAGCTGCATATCTACCCATTTACCATTAACTTCATATTGATTGGGATTATTGGGGTTGATTTTCTCAATATATAAATCCATCACATCGGATTGTACATTAGTCACACCCCAAGCAATGCGATCGCTATGTCCAACAATTACCCCCAACATTCCCGCAAAAGAAAACCCAGTCACATTGTAAGGACATTCAGCATTTTTAGTAGTGCAATGCAAACCCACCTCATACCAAATAGAAGGCATTTGCACAGCTAAATGGGGATCATCCGCCAAAATCGGTTTACCAGTAGCCGTGCGCTTACCTGATATCACCCAACTATTTGAACCAATACCAACTCCCGTCGCCCCAATAAGTTTTTCCAACGCCAACATCGGTTGACTAATTAACTCTAAACTAGACGCAACTTCTCCCCCATATAAAACCTCCGCGCCCCTTTGCGCCAACCTCCGCGCGACGGCAGTCGCTTCTCTTCGAGACGCTCCGCGAACAAGTCGGGCATTGCCCGCCCAACGCGCTGCCTCCCCTTTGCGTTTTTCTGACTTTATGTTCCCTACCTCCCACCCCGGTAAAATCACAGGCAAATCCTGCGGATACTCTGGAAAAAGTTCCTCCACCTCATGAGGTTGAAGAGTTTTCAATAAAACAGCACGTTCAATTTCATGTTGAAAATTTCTCCCCAAATCATAAGCCATCACCTTAGCCCAAGTGAGGGAATGTAGAGGTTGCCAAGGTTCGACTTGATAACGAGGATTAAGTAATTTCATTACCGCATATTCCAGACTTAATGCACTCCCTTGATGAGTTTGCAAATAAGCATTCACACCATCAGCATAGGCTTGCAAATTAGCCTTCATCTCTGCATCCATTACCTGGATTTCCTGCCGTGCTACCCTTGCCCAGCCGAGAGTTCGCAGATATTTATCAGTATCTAATTGCGAAGTACCAAACATTTCTGCTAATCTACCAGAGCCAAGATGCCGCCAAAAATCCATTTGCCAAAATCTGTCTTGGGCATGGATGTAACCCTGCGCCATAAATAAGTCGTGGGAATTGGCAGCGTAGATATGAGGTACACCCCATTGATCTCGTTTGACTGTCACTTCTGCATTTATACCAGAAATTGCGATCGCTCCATTTTCCACAGGAAAAGAACGCCGTATTGTATAGCCCAAAAAAGATACTAACAATAACCCCAACATTAAAACTACAATGACAACTCTTTTAAGTCTTGTGGAGAAACGACGCTTGCGGAAGTTTTTCATGTCTGGGTTGTTAGTCAAATTCTGCAAAATTATACTGTTTGTTGCCTCAGATTTTGTCTATTTTTTTTAGTAAGATATATAACTTTACTTTTTATATAAATA
>JBODRP010000431.1:0-3629 GCA_050633005.1 Trichormus sp.
CTCCCCCTGCTCCCCCTGCTCCCCCTGCTCCCCCTGCTCCCCCTGCTCCCCCTGCCCCCTCCCACCTTTTTGACTCTAGACTAATGACTCGTGATCCAAAATGTGTAAGGATTACATAAGAAAAAGCATCGCCTATTATTTGGATATTTGAGTGTGCCGAAAGCAGGCATTATCTACAATGACGTTAAACCGGTAGCCGTTCGTGTGGCTACTGAGCTGAAAGACAAGCTAACCGCAGCCGGTTGGGATGTATCTATTACATCAAGTATCGGTGGCATATTGGGCTATTCCAATCCTGAAAGTCCTGTATGCCACACCCCTATTGATGGTCTGACACCCCCTGGATTTGACTCAGAAATGAAGTTTGCAATAGTCCTAGGGGGTGACGGTACTGTCTTAGCGGCTTCCCGTCAAGTTGCCCCCTGTGGTATCCCGATTTTAGCGGTGAATACCGGACACATGGGATTTTTAACAGAAGCATACCTAAATCAATTGCCGCAAGCAATAGAGCAGGTAATGGCTGGTGAGTATGAAATTGAAGAACGCGCCATGCTCACAGTTAAAGTCCTACGAGGGGAGTCTGTGCTGTGGGAAGCCTTATGCTTGAATGAAATGGTGTTACATCGAGAACCATTAACCTCAATGTGCCATTTTGAAATAGCTGTAGGTCGTCATGCGCCAGTTGATATTGCGGCTGATGGGGTGATTGTTTCTACACCAACAGGTTCTACAGCTTATTCTTTAAGTGCTGGTGGCCCGGTTGTCACCCCCGGTGTACCTGTATTGCAATTAGTACCTATTTGTCCTCATTCCTTGGCTTCTAGAGCTTTAGTATTTCCTGACACAGAACCAGTTAACATCTATCCAGTTAATATTCCTCGGTTGGTAATGATAGTAGATGGCAATGGCGGGTGCTACATTTTCCCAGAAGATCGAGTATATTTGGAGCGATCGCACTACACCGTTAAATTCATCCGTCTACAACCACCAGAATTTTTCCGTATCCTACGCGAAAAATTAGGTTGGGGTCTTCCTCATATTGCCAAACCAGCTTCGGTAGAATTACCTTAGTCATAGGGCATGGGGCATGGGGTTACGGGAATGGGGCATGGGGCATAGGGGAGGCAGCCGTGTGGGCGGGTTTCCCGACTTGAGCGGACTGCCGTCATGGGGCATTGGCTACAAAATTTACATTCTCTCCCCTTAAAACTTAACTCCCTAACACCTCTATACCCTTTGCTATACACCTAAAATACCCAAAGGTTAATTAACGGTTATGACACCTGCTCACAGTCCTTGTGTTTTGGTCATTGAAACCGATGATAGCCTAGCTCATCAGCTATCGTTTGATTTGCAGGAAGCTGGCTATGAGCCTGTTTTAGCCAATAATACTGCGAGTGGTTTGCAATATTACCACGATCGCCAACCTGCTTTAGTCGTTCTTGACCGAATGTTAGCAGGTGAATCAGGACTGGTACTATGTAAAAATCTCAGAAATGCTGGAATGCGATCGCCAGTCTTGATACTCATGGCCAGAGATACAGTTGATGACCGGGTAGCTTGTCTAGAAGCCGGTGCTGATGATTACATTCTCAAACCCTATCGCTCAGAAGACTTTTTAAAATTAATTCGCCTCTACCTCAAACCAGATGTTGATACTACAGAACAGTTGCGTTTTGGGGATCTGGTCTTAGACATAGCTACCCGCCGTGCTATTTATAACGGGCGCATAGTTGATCTCACCATGAAAGAATTTGAGCTTTTAAAGTTCTTAATGGAACATCCCCGTGAAGTCTTAACCCGTGAGCAAATTTTAGAAAACGTTTGGGGTTATGACTTTATGGGCGAGTCTAACGTTATAGAGGTTTACATTCGCTACTTACGTTTAAAAATCGAAGATGAAGGGCAAAAACGCCTGATTCAAACAGTCCGAGGCGTAGGTTACGTACTGCGAGAATCATAATTGTAAGGCATTGGGCATTGGGCATATCAATTCAAAATTCAAAATTCAAAATTCAAGAGTTTTACTCCCCCTGCTCCCTTGCTCCCCTGCTCCCCTGCTCCCCTGCTCCCCTGCCCCCTGCCCCCTACTCCCTGCCCCTTGCCCCCTTTCCCCTACACCAACACCCGACACATAAGCTATTTTTGAAAAATTTCTGTAAAATCAAAATCTAAATTACCAAATTAAAAATTATATGATGCGTTGGTTTACTTTGATGCCGATGCTGCTGAGTCTTGTTTTAATGGGATGTTCTCTAGAATCAACAGCTAAATCTCCTGAAGCTACTCCTCAAGCATCAATATCATCAGGGCAAATATTACCTATTTCTGCCCAAGCTACTTTTCCCAATGGTGCAAAAATTGAGTTAGAAGTGGCGCGAACACCTCAACAACAATCACTGGGGTTGATGTATCGCCCAGCCTTACCAGACAACCGGGGAATGTTATTTGAGTTTTCCTCACCACAACCGGTCAGCTTTTGGATGAAAAATGTACCTGTGCCTCTCGATATGGTGTTTTTACAAAATGGTGTAGTTAAGTATATTCAAACGTCAGCCCCACCTTGTGCTAGTGAACCTTGTCCTACCTATGGGCCGCGAGTACCTATAAATCAGGTTATTGAATTGCGCGCCGGACGAGCTAAGGAATTAAACCTTCAGGAAGGTGACAGTATCAAAATTGAGTTTTTAGATACGCAAGCTTTACAGTGATTCACCTTGTTATCGCTGATTTTGCTAGGCTCAAGGTAATCCCAGTTTATAAGTTTTACGTAAAAAATCTATCAAGTATACGTAAAATAATAAATTCTGAGGTTACTATTTATTATGATGTCAAAAATATCAAATACTACGATTTATCAGGTAAAATCACAACCTAATGAATTAGATAGCTGAAAATCTTACTTTTGGCATAAGTGTAATTAGTCGTGGATAAGGCACTATTAGCTATGGAATCTTGATTACTAGATGTGTAGTCAACAAGCATGACAGTAGGAAAAATAAATCCATACTTCACAAGCACTTTTAGTCAAAATAATCAGCAGGAAGATAGCGTGAAAGCTAGAAATGACTATAATTATCTAGTTTTTCGAGACTCTATGATTCCTTTTTCAGAAAATTAGCTAAATTGGCTAGGGTGTTTATCCGGTAATCGTATATTCACTAGTGAAGTAATAGTTGCAGGCTACGTATCCATGAAAAACCAATACCTAACAGTAAATACTAGACAAGGAGGTGATTTACAGATGTCACCATCAACATATTCACGACTGATTCATTTCTTACAGGAAGATTTGTCTATTTCCGCAGCATCACTGGCGATCGCACAGCGACATAGAGAACAAGATCCTGGCCCTTTACCGATGATTCTTTGGCAGTACGGTTTGATTACTTTAGATCAACTAGAGCAAATTTATGATTGGCTGGAAACAGCATAGAATATGAGTTCTCATCAAGGAGAATCAAAGTATGCCATATCTACTCTGTCTTGTACCAGGGTTAACAGATAGAGAAGTTAATTTCAAGATTTTGTATTTATTTCAAAACCAGTTCTATAGAAGAGCGAGTTAACCAACTAATTAGGGCTTGCTGAAAAAGTAGTAAAAAAACAACAGAAGAATAGAGTAGGTA
>JBODRP010000432.1:0-3627 GCA_050633005.1 Trichormus sp.
ATAATAAATGCTGATCATTTTTCCAGATTACCTAGACTAAAACAAGACATTGACATTGAATTTTTAAGAAATATTAGTGTTGATGAATATTGCCAATGGCTTAAAAAAGATGATCCTGATTTATATAGCCTGGTTGTATGGGTTCTGAATTGCGGGTATCAACCTGCGCCTAAAAATTTAGAACAGGCTATTCGTAAATTAGCTGAATCTAGTAAGATAAACAAAATTAGAGCCGAGAATCTTTTTAAAATAGATATAGATGATCCTTCTAATAGTGATACTACAAATTAAGTTTTGAAAAATCTATTCATTCAACTTGTGTATTATGGGTAGGTATCAAATGTAAAAGTTGTAATTCATTAGTAATGAATACCAAACTCGTAGAATCTCTCATACAAATTATCTTCTCTCTCTCTGATGAAGAACGCTTGCTGTTGGAAGAAAGACTATTTTTCAACTCTTACTATCCATCTACACCAGAGATTATGGAACTTGCAGACAGAAGTAAAGTATTTAACTTTTTATATGATGAACCGGATTTATATACTCTGGAAGATGGAGAGCCTATCTAATGTCTTGCGCGCAAATTTATTACCAGACGGATAGGTAAACTAGGAGCTAATCAAATTCAGCAGTTAAATTCAACTATGCTGCAAGCATTTCAATTGACATCATAGCAACCAAACAGCGATCGCCTCTAAACAGCTTTAACCAAAAACACTCAAAACCATGACTAACTGGCAAGAACACATTAGTATCAATCCTCAAACCTGTCATGGTAAACCGCATATTACAGGTACACAAGTGATGGTTTCAGTCATCCTTGATAACATCGCTCAAGGATTGACATTTGAGGAAATAGTCAAAGATTACCCACCAATAACATTAAAAGATGTTCAAGCTGCTATTGCGTATGCAGCACAACTGACTAAAAAACAGGAACTGCAAATTTCTAATCAAGCTGAAATAGAATCAACTTTCATGACACTAGCCCAGCAATGGCGTGAAGAAAATCGTGGTGTCTCATCTACTAATCAAATGTCAATGCACCCTGCATATCAACAGATTATAGGCATGGGTGAACCTGTAATACCTTTGCTACTCAGAGAAATTGAGAAAAAATCAGGGCGTTGGTTTTGGGCATTAAAATCTATTGCAAGAGTTGATCCTGTGCCTTGGCAGTATAGAGGAAATACAAAAGAAATGACTAAAGCTTGGCTAGAATGGGGTAGACAAAGGGGTTATCAGTGGTAGGTAATAACGCTTGGGATAGCTATGTAAAATCTTTTATTGAACGTGATTATCCTAATTTAGTCATCCACGGTTACAAACTTACAAGCCCAGATACAACTGACTATAACTGCGTTGCTTGGGCAGCAGAAGATGATGAAAACTGGTGGTGGCCAGATGCTCAATATGAAGAATACTGGCCACCAGATATTCCCAGAGAAGAAACTCTTGAGGCTTTTCAAGCAGCATTTCGCACACTTGGTTATGAAATATGCGAAGATGACGCTTTGGAGTCAGGATTTCAAAAAATCTCGATATATGTGAACTCCAGTAAAATACCAACTCATGTTGCTAAACAATTACCTGATGGTAAATGGACAAGCAAACTCGGTCATCAAGAATGGCCGAAAAAGTGCGGTCATTTTGAAGGGAAAAGAGTTATACCCACCGAGGAACACGCCGGAAAAATTCAAGCCGCAGTCGAGGCGCGGGGAGATAGCGGTTTAGTGATTATCGCCCGTACTGATGCCCGTGCGCCTCTGGGTTTAGAAACAGCGATCGCCCGTGGTCGTGCCTACATTGCCGCCGGAGCAGATATACTCTTTGTAGAAGCACCCCAATCTGTAGAAGAATTAAAAGCGATCGCAGCAGCTTTTCCTGATATCCCACTAGTAGCTAATATTGTCGAAGGTGGTAAAACTCCCTCTCTTTCGGCGGCTGAATTACAAAATTTAGGCTTTAAAATTGTGTTTTTCCCCTTAACTGGTTTATTAGCAGTTACCCAAACTCTCACCAATTGTTTAACTCAGTTAAAACAACAGGGAACTACAGCTAATTTTAATGATTTAGTTAGTTTTGAAGATTTTCAGCAACTCGTCGGCGTTCCCGAATTTCTGGCAATGGAAAAGCAGTTTAACGTCAAAAGTTAGGTAATCTTACCCCTCAAGGCAGATAGGAACGTATTCACAAAAAAGCGCAAAATTTGATCAAACCCTCTGTTTAAACCAGTTTTTGTGTTCGTATCTTCAGACAGATGTATTTACAACTCTTCAGAGATATTAATGAACACGGGTGTTGTAGCACAGTGTAAATAATTCTAGGTTTGTAGTAAGAAATTTAGTTCTCAAATCAGGACTAAAGTCCTTACTACGAACTGAAGCCTATTATTTTTGCATTACTTAACATAATCTGGTTATCAAATGGTTAGGATATGTCGAATAATTATCAAGAAAAAATCATTGTCCTATGGGTAGCATTTTTACTAGGAACATTGTTTCATACCCAATTAGGTTTAATGCCACTTTTCCACGGATTGAATGTAATTGAATCTCAACCAGCAACATCAATCAATCAAATATCAGGAATTATGTGGTTGATGTTAGGGTTTTTTGTTCTGCCAATATTCGCAATAATTGCTACTGTTTTCACCGATGCTAGACGGTATCGAGTCATTCACTTTGGTCTGACTGTATTTTATACTGTTCTTAATTTCCTGCATTTAGTATTAGACTTGCTTTTACCCCAAGTCCTCTGGTATCAAATCGCTTTAATGGTACTGTTGTTTTTGATTGGTTTACTATTAAATCTTGTCGCTTTCCAATGGATGAAAGCACAACCCAGACATCATGATCGAGTTCCTGAAAGGTTAGCTTGACACTCCCCGTTATCCATCCAATAGCGCAAGCACTTATTTTGAATGAATTGGCTGGTACGAATTGCTTCATCTATTGCCTGATATTGCTTTTCTTTACCTTTAACTTTAAACTCGTAAACAATCATGGGTATCGACCAATTAACCACGTACTTATGCTAACACAAAAAGTATAAAGCCATCCTAGAAGGACGGGGTTTTATACCCAAATTTTCGATAAATACTCAGGCAAGTATGATTCAGTTATCAGTCACTTGATATAGGATTCCTACTTGATTTTTGAACAGATACAGAACAGATACATAGATAGATATGTAGGGTGTGTTAGCGACAGCGTAACGCACCTAGCACCAAGGTGTTTGGTGCGTTACGGCTTACGCCTAACACACCCTACTGGCTTGATTTTTAAACAGATACGTAGATACGTAGGGGAAGTCCCTTGCAGTGTGAATTTTCCTCCCCTATATACAAAATATCTCAGATGCGTAAGTCCTAATCTTGTATGGTGAATTTTGAGTAGATTCTAATTGTTTGGTTTCTTTTGTTGGGAAATTTCAATAGTATAGCTATACTGCCTCTGAGATAAATCACCAACATTGATTGAGTAATCCCCTGGTGTCCAATAACCAGATAACTCAGCCTGGCTACCAGGAGAACTATCTGCCATCACACAAAAACGTCCTCCCGGCCCGTTAACCAATAATGTTGTTTTTCCTGGGGTTTTGGCGGTAACTCGCAGGTATGGT
>JBODRP010000433.1:0-3615 GCA_050633005.1 Trichormus sp.
GATACTCTCCCTCAAGCGTCCCCTTTGTCAATACCCTGCCACCTGAATCCTTACACAGTAACAATACTATTATTCGCTGGTTTGATGAAATTATTGCTTACTTTGACAATGGGACAACCAGTGGTGCTGTAGAAGGAATTAACAACAAACTGAAACTGATAAAACGTTCTGGATATGGATTCAGAAATTTTGACAACTTTAGAGTTAGATGTTTATTAAATTGGGTTTAATTTATTATTTTGGCATACCAAGTACTGAAGAACCAATTTTTATAATCTTCACAAAAAAGCTGCATTTTTTGAACTTGAGCTTGTTCTCAAACCTATCTTTATTAGGTTTGTTCCTTAGCTCGACTTTATCCATTTTTCCCTACGGGTCATCACAAATGTAGGCGATCGCTAAAAGATGTGGATTTTGCTGCATACAGGGGTGTGATATCAGCATTCAAGCCACCTACTTTCAATTTCATCACCAATCAAGCACAACATCTAGTTTGGAATTTTCATCAGTAAGTGCCTCTAACATTGCTCAACATAGTCAACATCCGGGTGTGGTCAAAAGCAGTTGGTCGATGAGCGATCGCTTAAGATATGAATCTGAACAATAATGATAATCAGTTGGGGGAGGATGGAGAGGTGGAGCGATGCTCCACCTCTCCATTTTGGTTTAATTAATAAAGATTATTAAGTAAGTACCAACGGTAATGCAGCAAAATTTTGCCTTCACAAAGTACCGAAATATGAGAGTGTTTTAAGAGAATGTGAACCTAGATTAGATAGTACCATGAATAAAAATTACTCTGATATTGCCGAACAAGTGAGCCAAATTCTGTTTCAAGCTATTCAAGAAAGAGAATCTTTTTTATGTGAAAATGTGAAACAAGTAGATGCCTCACTAGCTAAACTACTCCGTTCAATAGGAAAGCAAGTCATGTCAATGCTATTCAATAGTTTGGCAAAGCAAGTAACACAAGAAGCAAAACAGAAAGGTTTAGTTATTCACCGTAATTCTCAAATCAAATACTCAGTAATATTTGGTAATATAGAAGTAAATTCTCCTTATCTATGGGACAAAAAACAGCACAGAGGAATCAGCCCTGTTAAAGAAAAATTGGGAATTAAGCCAGGAGAGCGATCGCCTTATGTTAAGCGAGCTTTAACTGACTTTGGTGCAGAAGAGTCTTTTGGGCAAGCCAGTCAACGTTTTGAAGAACATTATGGCTGGAAAATAGAACGCAGTTGTGTTAGACGAGAAGTAGAGAATATCGCCCAAGAAGCTTTTGAATATGTAGAAAACCGATTGCTATCCTTAGCAACAAAATTTAAAAATCAAGAGCCACCTAAAAAAAGATGTGGTTGGAACAGAATTTTGGTGGAGTTAGACGGTTGTCAAATTCGTACTGGTATTAATGCGCCTGCTGAAACACAAGAACTTACACCACTACGCCGAATCAAAAAATGTAAGCGTCAGGTAGATTGGCGTGAAGTTAGAGTCGGATTAACACGTCCTGTGGAACAAAAAGACCAGCGAACTTTTATTGCTCGAATGGGTCAATATCCCGAAATAGTGTCACAACTCAAAGCTGCTGCAATTGATAGAGGACTATCAACTTATACATTAGTTTATGGTGTAGCGGATGGGGGAAATGGCTTACGAGAAGCATTATCAGCTGAATTTAATCATTTTCAGTTTATTCTAGATCGTGCACATCTCAAACAGCATATTTATGCGACGGCTGAAGCAATGGAATTTAGCGATAAAATGCGTTCTATTTGGATAGAACTCATCCTTGATTCAATTGATAGCGGTTACGTTAAAAGGGTGATTAGTCGTCTCAAACGCTGGCAAGGAAAAGGACAAAAAAGTGTCTCAAATTTATCCAAATATTTGTTACGTTTTCAAGATGCTGTCCACTATGACAGATATCGATCAATGGGCTTACCTATTGGATCGGGAGAAGTAGAAAGCGCCCATCGTTATATTCCGCAAAAACGCTTAAAAATTGCTGGCGCGACTTGGCATCCCAATACGATTAATCCGATGCTTGCTTTACGAGTAATTCAGGCTAATCATTGGTGGGCAGATTTTTGGAAACAAATAATACCAGAACCAAAAATTAATGAAAATACTACCTTTGCTTAAATACTTGTTCATTTTTCTAGAATTTATCTATTCTCACAGTCGATTATCCTGTAAAAATAATACTAAATATTTTTAGCCGCCCTATTAAATAAAAATTTTAGTCAATAGGGAAGGTGAGCGTAGCTCAACTTTCCGAAAACATATTGATTATCATTATCGTTCAGATTCATATCTTAAGCGATCGCTCATCGACCAACTGCTTTTGACCACACCCTGCTCATACTCCCGTTGATGGAGTTCAAACAAGAGGAGAAAAAGGAAACTACAGTACACTACGTGTAAAATTTAACTCTAATTCTTATGCTTAATTGTTTGTTACATAGTTGTAAATTTTCACCACGGCTTACTTACTTGTATTTGCTTCTCAGTAATTTGTATGATATTGAATTTAATATTCAAGATAAGGGAGGAAAAATTGTGATTAGATTTGCTAAGTATCACGGACTTGGTAATGACTATTTGGTGTTAAATGCTGCTGATATAGGAGAATTAGATTTATTTAGTGTTGCGAGAAAAGCTTGTGACCGAAATTATTGTATTGGTAGCGATGGTATTTTGGTAGGTGATATTAGCAAATCACCTGCTAACTTTTCATTACGCATTATAAATCCAGATGGTAGTGAAGCTGAAAAAAGTGGGAATGGACTGAGAATTTTTTCGCGTTATCTTTGGGATACCCAACAGGTAACAGATGCCCCATTTACTATAGATACGAAAGGAGGCTTAGTCACTAGCCAGATTTTAGACGGTGGAAAACAGGTTCGAGTGGAAATGGGTAAAGTATCATTCAATAGTACAGATATTGGAATGATAGGCGAACCGAGGGAAGTAATTCTTGAGAAAATTAATATATTAAATCAAGAGTTCACTTTTTGTGGAGCATCTGTTGGCAATCCTCATTGTGTTATTACAGATGGAGAAGTTACTGCAGAAGCCGTCAAAAAATATGGTCCTTATATTGAACAAGATAAACGATTTATGAATAGAACAAATGTTCAGTTTATGCGTGTAGTTGATAGAGGAACAATTAAGATTGAGATTTGGGAAAGAGGAGCTGGCTATACATTAGCATCAGGTAGTTCGTCAACATCTGCAGCTGCTGTAGCCTACCGATTAGGTTTATGCGATCAAAAGATTAAGGTAAATATGCCTGGAGGTCAATTACTTTTAGAATTTGATGATTCTTTTAATGCAATCATGACTGGTCCTGTTATTAAAATTGGGGAAGGCTCAATTCATGAGGAATGCTTGAGTTAATAAATAAGCCTAATGTGAATTAAATAGGTTGGGACTGGAAAGGGACTTCCAAAAAATAAAATCCCCAACAGTTAAGAATGATAATAATTGTAGAGGGGGAAGTCGGGGCTGCCGATGGCAGCCCCGACTTCCCTTTTTGTAGTAAATTGGTATTGAGCCGAGATACGGATACCGTTGGCGAATTCCCCAAACAGCTAAACTGAACCGATTAGTTCA
>JBODRP010000434.1:0-3595 GCA_050633005.1 Trichormus sp.
AGTGTAATTTAATCGGAGTTTATATCGTACAAAAGATAAGGGTCACTTATTTTGTATTGTAGTCTTGTATTACAGCGTAATCTAAAGCATAATGTGAGCAAATAGCTTATTTCATGGTTAAGGACGTGGCACAATTAACGATTCACATACCGGATGAACTAGCTGGGCGTTTAGAACCTTTGCAAAGTCGCTTACCCGAATTACTTTGGTTATTGCTGGATATAGATAGAGAGCAACCTTATGAGCAGCCTAAACTAAATACACAGACTGTAGAGATCCCCGAAGTTTATCAAGAAGTATTGGATTTTTTGATTAAACGTCCAACACCAGAAGAAATTATTACTTTTAAAGTCTCAGCAAGAGCGCAAATACGTTTACAAGAGTTATTAGAGAAAAACCGCACTGGGTCATTGAGTCAAATGGAACTAGCTCAATTAGATGTTTATGAACAATTAGAACATCTGATGATTTTGCTAAAAGCCCGCGCTATGGAAAAGTGAAAGATAAATAAAATGGCCGGTAATTCAATTTCCACAGAACTTCGCCAACTGGTAGTTAGTAGAGCGTCAGGGCGGTGTGAATATTGTTTAATTCATCAAGATTTTTCAATATATACCCATGAAGTGGATCATATTATTGCGGTGAAACATGGGGGCGAAACTGTAGGAGATAATTTAGCTCTTTCATGCTTAACATGCAATCGTCATAAAGGTTCTGATTTTGCGACAATTGACTCAACGACAGGAGAAATAGTGCCGTTGTATAATCCTCGTCGTCAAATTTGGGATGAACATTTTTATTTTGAGGGTGCAAGAATAGAGGGAAAATCGCAAGTAGGTCAAGCAACGACAAGGTTACTTCAGTTTAATCTCGCTAATAGATTACTACAACGGCAAGTATTAATGAGTCAGCCAAAATATCCCTAATCATACCCTTGGTTAGCTGTTTAAAGAAAAGTAATTTTATTATGAAAAAATTAGGTTCTGGAGAAAAAATATAATAACGAAAAAAAGAAATATAAATATTAAAAAGTAATAAATACTATTAAAAGCCTTTTTAAAAGTGATTTGAAAATGAATTATAATGCAGATTCTTTACCACCCATAAAACTGGTTTCGCTGGAAGATAAAGTATTACCGTTAGTTGCTGAAAAATCTAGAAGTAAATCAGCAAAAATAGCTGCACCCACAGACATACGATGGCTAAAGGTACTGGAGTTTTTACGCAGCACTAATCTTGCACTTAACAGTCGCAAAATGTACGAACGCGAACTTAAGCGATTCTTGGGATGGACACAACTGCACTATCACGAACTACGCCCACGTCACCTGGGACTGTACAAGGAATATCTGCGGGATGAAGTAAAAACTGATTCAGGTAAACCCTTGTCAAAAAGTAGTATTAATGCTGCGGTTGCTGCGCTCAAAAGCTTTTTTAAATGGATGTACTATACCTATCCAGACATAATTGCTACTAACCCCACACTAGGGATAAAGCTAGAAAAAGTACCACTACCACCTGCTCAAAGCTTAACTGATGAACAAATCGAACAGGTGTGGTCAGCTTTAGAATTGTTGGGAGAAACAAAACAACGGGATACCGCACTCGTCCACATTCTTAGTCACGGCCTCCGCGCTGGGGAAATTGTACAGCTAAATGTCGGCTCCTTTGATGGCAAGCTGCTGTTCTTAGCAGATACCAAAACGAATGAACCGCGCTTAGTGCCACTGCGAAAAGAAAGCCGCGACGTGTTAGAGGCGTATTTGCGATCGCGCTCTGAACTTGGAGAAGAATTAAACAGTCTCAGTCCGTTAATGATCTCACATCATGCCTCATACAAGGGCGAACGCTTGAGTTATCACGGTATTTACTTTGCTGTAGAGAAAATTGGTGAATTAGCAGGTATTGAGGATTTGCACCCGCACCAATTTCGGCATACCTACGCAACAGAGCTATTACTATTGGGAGTTGACCCCAGCCACGCCAGGAAACTGACCGGGCATCAAAGCGAGAAAGCATTTCGACGGTATACACTGCGGAGTGAACAAGAAGCGGCGATCGCTGCTTACTATCGTGCCATTGGTGAGGAAGAATCGGACTAACCTATGCCCAAGCCACTTGATCCGAAGTGTCAACTGTGTGCGAAGTTGCCAACATCTAAGGCTAAGGTACTGCATGGGCCAGAAGGTGATGGCTGCTGGAATCCGAAGGTGTGTCACAATCGCCGTTCCTTCTACCGCAACAAAAGTAAAGATGATTCTGGGCAGATTGAGGCAATCGCTGTTGAACCACCTGCAACATATTTCGCTGTGCTTTATCTGTATAAAGAACCGGGCGATAAACCATTGCACGCTTTGGGTGCAGAACTATGGCTGGGGCAAAAGCCAATCTGCCGTTTAGAGCCGATTCACTGCTTTGGGCTAACGGCTGGCAAGATACGTGCCTATACAGATCAGGTATTGCAGGCTTTTGCTCAACAGTATGGTATTACGCTCCACCAATATAAAGAACTTTTTGAAATTAGTCCTACTCACTGCCCAGTAAGACCCTGCCCTCTTCACCCTGAATCATGACTACATATCGCCAATTAACAATCTGGGATATCTTAGATGAGATGTCAGAAGCTCCAGTGACATCTTCACTTACCCCAGTGTGGGAATGTTTGGATGCCGAGCTAGAGGATTTACCTGTGGAGGCACAATTGTCAACTGCCGCCGCCGCCTTTTATCAAATCGCCGATATTCTCAAATCTCGCGCCCAGTTATTGTTAGAGGATGTACGCGCCCAGAATGATGTTGAAGGGCCAGTGATCAGCACGAATATCTTTGCTGGGTTAGTGCGGACGACGATGCAGCTGGATTTGGATGACCTAATCGAAGAACCAGCACCGCAGATTTTTAGACCTCATGGGCCACATCAGTTTTCTCATCCCTCTGAAAACAGTGATTCAGTAGCTGCTCCGGTTGAGAAAGAGAATGTCTTGGCGATGCTTGAGATTCAGACTGTAGAAGATGTGCATCGGTTGGCTGGGGATGAAGATGTGGATAAGTGGCAAAGTGCGATCGCTAATTATTTAGTGAATGTAAAAGATGAAATTGCCCTGACGAAGCTGCAACGCAAACTGAAAATGCCAATGGTGGAGGTGTGGTTGGGATTGTTGCTGGGTGGTTTTACATTAGAGCAACGTGGAGATTTTTATGATAGTAAAAATGTTTGGGTAATAGCAAAATCAAGTAACTATAGATGTTAATATCTGACTATATTTTTGTTATTTAAACCCAATACTTAAAAACGACATTGTAGCCAACGTGTTAACCCAGCCAATTGGTGATGAGATGGTGTAGGTAAATTAGTAACTTAACCAATTCACCAAGCAACTAAAGCACTCACACCGCTATTCCAAACAGCAGGATTTTGCTTACCAAAAGCCGCAGCATAACCACAACAATTAAAAGAAAAAAGTTAAAAGTAAAATAAATTCATGATTTTTACTTTTAACTTTTTAGTTTTTACTTAGTTAAAATGGATGCAGGTGTTTCCATTAATTCGGATTCACATAAAGCCAGTCAACTCAAAGGCTGATTCTCCAAGGAGG
>JBODRP010000435.1:0-3585 GCA_050633005.1 Trichormus sp.
CTAGCAACATCTTTAATGCTTCCAGGGCTAGATAACTACCAACTAAGGTATAACCCATCGGTAAATTTTCTCGCAGACGGGGTTGAGAACGCCGTTCTCGGTTGAGAAACTGCTCAAGAGCCAATTTTGCCTCTGGCAGCTTCGCACAAGCCATAGAGCGCATCCGATAGCAGAGGTAACAAGGGCCATCCTCCGAAAAGACTAACGGCCCTATAGTTCCCTCTACACCTGCTGCTCCACCTGGTAAAAATGGGCGTTTCATCTGCAAGCATAATCTATTGAGGCGATATGCTAAATTAACTGAGACTGCATCAGTAGCAACAATAACCAAATCAACATCTTGCAATGATGTACCAACTGTTTCATCATCATATAAAGGATCTGTCACAATCTCCGTTTGGGTAATTCCTCCCATCGCCTCAATTCGTTGCGCCGCTTCCACCGCTCGCCCAGCACCAACTTGACTCAATTCCCCACCCGACATCATCATGGCATCAGCAGCAACGGTGCAAGCATCATCACACAGACGCAAAAAACCAATACCAGCAGCAGCCAATGACATTGCAGCTACTACTCCTGAGCCTCCCAGCCCAAATATAGCTATTCGCGCATTAGCTAATTGCTTTTGAACATCCTGAGCTTGAAAGCCTAATTCATGATAAAAACTTAGTTGAGGCAGTAATTGACTACGAGTATTTAAATCAATTCCATTTTCCTCGAAATCCTCTACTAAGCGATTGTCAATCAAGAATTGTAAACACTGATCTAAAGAAGCATTAGTCAACTTTTCTTGGACAGCATCACGTATTTCTGCTATTGTGCGGCTACCATCAAGTAAAGGAAAAACTACTCTGTCTAAATCTTGCAAAGATTTACCTTTAACTTCTAATGTGCGCCGTGTTGTATTAAATATCATCCTTTCCCCATCATTACCATTTGAAGGTATAACGCGAATGACGAGGTGTTCTAGTAACCGCAGCCGTTTACTATCATTGAATTGCATAGATTTGCTTTTATCGAAGAATTGGGTATGAATCAATTCAAAATTGAAAATTACGTCCAATGTGAATTAAAATCTCATGAATCCTAGATATTTGTAGGGGCGGGTTCACCAAGATCAAGAGTTAATCGTTAATGATGTTTGTTAACCCGCCCTTACTATTGATTGGATAGAAGGTTTTCGTAATTCACATCCGGGGTAAATTCAAAATTAAATACACTAGAAGTAGGGTGTGTTAGGCGTAAGCCGTAACGCACCAAAAGTTTTGGGGCAAGTACCGTCCTATCGCTGCTAACACACCGTACTTATCTACGTAATTGATTAGGTTTGTAGTAATACCGTTTCTTAATGAAGATGCACTTTATTCTCTAGTGTAGAGA
Organism: Trichormus sp.; assembly: GCA_050633005.1. Classification (GTDB taxonomy): domain Bacteria; phylum Cyanobacteriota; class Cyanobacteriia; order Cyanobacteriales; family Nostocaceae; genus Trichormus. Next base: position 1,381 of record JBODRP010000435.1, read on the forward strand.
CGTTGCATGCAACGTCTCTACATCATTTATTTGGCGCAACTTCATAGAGAATTGGTATAAGGACTTCAGTCCTTACTACAAAAAATGTTAGTTGCCAAATTCGAGATCGAAATCGTCTTCTATCACATCTGATACTGATCCCACACTACCGAAACCACATCTACCGCCACAGTGACGACATCTATGCCAGCAGCGACAGCGACAGTATCCACCACAGCGAGGGCGACAGTATCCACCGCAGTATCCACCGCATCGACTAACCCATCTTTGGCTAGTTTCAGTATCTAATGTTCCTGGTAAAACTAATCTTTCTAAAGCTGCTATTTCTTCTTTAGACAGCAAACTTTGTTCTAATTTATCTTCGGTATCTACCAAATACATTTCTAATGTTTGTGTGGTCAAGTTTTCTTGAGTAAGCATTGTTATTTACTCCTTTTAACTACCTGGTTTTCAACTTCAATGAGAGTTGTCAAACATTTACAATTCTCGTGTTTCCGGGTCAAATATTTGTCACAACTAATTAGGCTGATTGCCAGTTATTTCGCAAAATATGACAACAGTGAATTATCTATTTTTATCTCTTGATAGGTTTGCTGAAATCAATCACAATCAGACGGATAAAAAAAGTGTAAATAGTTGCTGAGAAATTGACATCACTGTGCCATTAAAACAGTTATCAGTTATCAGGCGTATGGTGTGGTGTTTCGCCAGCGTTATTTTACCTAACACCCAACGCTATTATTAAGGAAATATCCCTAATAAAATTGATTTTTTACGAAATATTGCCTTACGACAACCTTTAGTTGTTTTTATGTTAAACAGGCTTTTTGTACGATTAAGTAACTACTACAACCTATACTTTATCTTCTTATGTTGGTTTTTATTCCTGCTGAAGTAAGATAGTTCTTTATGTTAACAGTCATCTTATTCTATCTTAAGTAGTATAGTTTTTATTTTCAATGATATTAAAGTATCAGATAGCATAATTAGACAATGATGTTCATGAAAGTATTTAGAAAAAATATTGAATACTCATTAAATGAGTAACGAGTAAAGACCTATTACTTATTATTCATTACTTCAAAATTAAAGATGGTTGGGGCTGGGGATTTAAACCCCAACTCAACTAATATTATGTGTAGACGTAGGGGTCTTAAAACCTTGAATTTAAGATAAAATTCTAATATTAGGCTTAATATCAATGAGCTATTTAAGAGTTTGGATCGATGTATATATTAAAGCTTTATTGCGTTCTCTACCCTTAGTATGGACAGCAGCACCAAAAGAGCTTTTTGTATTAATTATCCTAACTTTATTGCAAGGATTTTTGCCTGCTGTGAGTGTATGGATTACTAAGTTAGTAGTAGATACAGTAGCAACAGAGTTGTCTGCTGGTAGAGTCTTGGGCTGGACAATTTTACTACCTTTAGTTGGGGGATGGGTAGGTGCTTTATTGTTAGAAACACTACTTGATCCTTGGCGAACAGCACTTCAGGGTAATCTCAATGATAAATTAATGGCTCATATGAGCTTGCAGTTAATGCGTAAAGCTGATACTTTACCAGACTTGAGCCGTTTTGAAGATGCTCAATTTTATGATGAATTACAGGTTTTACAAGAACAGATTAACTATCAGCCGTTGAATTTACTAGAGAATTTGGTGGAATTAGGCCGTTCTTTGGTGACTTTGGTGGTGATGGTGGCGTTATTAATTCCCCTCACTTTTTGGATTCCCTTAGTAATTGCGATCGCTACTATACCCCAAGTAGTCGTTTCGGCTCAATATGGTAAAGCTATTTGGCTGACTCTGTTTGAAAACAGTCCCCAGGCTCGCAGAATGAAGTATTACACTTCAGTCATGTTAAGCGATAGCTACGCTAAAGAAACTCGATTATTTCAGCTAGGTTCATTCTTTATTGAGCGATATCTCCAAGCATTCCAGTCTCTACATAACTCCATGCGCCATTTACGGGGTAAACAAGCTTTCTGGTCATCTAGTTTAGCTATTCTAAGTACCCTAGGCAATGGCTTTGCTTTCTATTGGGTAGTACAAAAGGCATTTCAAGGACAATTAAGTGTAGGTAGTGTACTGTTATTTGTCCAGTCCTTAACTTATTTTCAACAAAATTTAGGCGAATTTGTCGGCAATGGGCTAGAACTATTTGAAAATGTGCTTTCTATGGAGCAGTTTTTCACTTTTCTCGA
>JBODRP010000436.1:0-3570 GCA_050633005.1 Trichormus sp.
TGAATGCGGACAATGGCTCTGGTTCGGCTGGTTTTTGTAACTCTGTAAGTACCACCACGGACATTCATTAACCGATCCAAACCTTCACCTTCAGTGTCTCTGTCATCTAAATCATCCTCTTCTCTATCTTGTCCACCAGCTAGGATCTGCTGTTGTTCTGCGGATAAGTCTTCGAGCAAATCAGACATCATTAAAGTTGACATAAAATTCTTACCTCACTTACGTTTGTTCATTTATAGGTGTTAATCACCTATGTTTTTTATTATTAGATAGTTGCCCCGATATTTAACTGATCTAAGGTAGTAAAAGGTGATATATTTATTTATGTCTATCGATACATGAAATTGAATAAAATATCAATGTTTTTACAGCAATAAATAAATCTAATTTATCGTCTAATTTTAAGTCATTCATAGAAAAATAGATGCACGAAATCGTACATCTATAAGACGTTTATTGCAATTCTAAATCTTAGTAAATTTTAAATTTTTAATACCTTAATCTGACCATAAAATTTACACAGATAAAAACTTTAAATGTTCTCCAGGTTGAGCCTGTAGACTTTCTAGAGTGCCTTGCATTTGAACTTTACCTTGATCTAACAAAACAATCCAATCAGCACGCTGCACGACACTCGGACGATGGGTAATTAAAATTGTAGTTTTACCTTGACGATGTTCTAAGAGGCGATCTAAAACATTAGTTTCACTAACTGGGTCTAATCCGGCAGTAGCTTCATCTAAAATTAGTATAGGTGGATTAGTAAGAATACCTCTAGCGATCGCTAATCTTTGTTTCTGTCCACCAGAGAGATTTGCACCAAATTCTCCTAATACTGTTTGATACTTATTAGGTAGTTGACTAATAAAACTATCGGCATCTGCAACATGACAAGCTGTGACAATCTCTTCAAAGGAAATATGTGGCGTTCCTAAACGAAAATTGTCTAAAATTGAGCGACTCCAAAAGTGTGCTTCTTGGGGTACATAAACTACTTGTTGTCGTAAACAATCCAGAGATAAATCATGGATATTATAAAAACCAATGCGGATATTGCCGGAATTTGGTTGATATAAACCCGCCATTAATTTCGCTAAAGAACTTTTACCACAGCCCGACTTACCAATCAAAGCAATTGCTTTTCCGCCAGGGAGTTTTAGGGAAAAATCTTCTAATAAATCGACTCTGCCAGCATGGTGAAAATTGACATGAGAAAACCGAATATCTGTATCACCTGCTATTTGTGCAACTGGCTTTTGTGTTTTCTCATCCTCTTCTGGAGTTGCATCGATGACTTCTAACAACCGAGCAACAGCAGTTTGAGAACGAAAATATTCATCAACTAAACCCACTAACGTCCCAATTAATGCCAAAACATTAAATTGCAGCGCATTAATTGCCAGCATTTGACCAATAGTTAATTGTCCTTGTACTACTAGAATACTACCTAGACCGAGTAAAATTACACCGCCAATTGTAGAAAGGAATTTTACCAGGGTATTATTAATAATGCCAATTTGAATAGTGCTGAAAGTCAAGTTAGCTAGACGACCAAAACGACCTTGTAATTCATCCCAAAATTGCGGTGCAGCATTAGTAGTTTTTAGTACCTGCGCGCCTTTAAAAGTCTCAACTAACACACCTTGATTTTCTGCACCTAACACTAAGAGGTGGCGGGTTTTTTGTTGCAGAACTGGTAAAAGCGGCAGACTAGATAAACTCATTAAACCACCAATTAACAGAACTGCGATCGCCAACTGCCAACTATAAAACAGCATCAAGGCAAAAGAAATCACCGCAATGAAAAATTGACTAGGTAACAGAACCACAATCTGAGATACTAACTGATTAATTTCATTAATATCTCTGAGTCGGCTGGTGATTTCTCCACTACGACGAGCTTCGTAATAAGTCAAAGGTAATTGTAATATTCTGCGTCCAAACTCCAACACCAAACCTAATTGCAGCCGTTGCCCAAAATGAGCAATCATAGTAGATTCCAATAACTCTAGAGTGCTACCAAATAGAGTCATTACAACAACACCTATAACTACAACACCCAATAGTTGGGTATCTCCCCGCACTAAAACATCATCTGTCAGCAATTGAATGAGAACCGGAGTACCTAAACCCAGTATCCCCATGACAATATTGAGTAGAAAAACCTGGAGCAATAGCCCCCGATAAGGCGAAATACGCTGAAGAAAGCGCACAAACCCCGCCTGGGGTGTTTCTTGGGGTTGTTGAGCAAAACGGTGAGGATCTGGCTCAATTAAGAGCATCACCCCATTCCAAGCGGCTGTTAACTCTTCCTTGCTGACATAACGCAAACCCACAGCAGGATCAGCAATGACATATTTTTTCCCTCGCTTGTCGTGTAAAACTACCCAGTGATAGCCCTGCCAGTGAATAATAACTGGTAGCCGTAGTTCTTTGATTCTGTCAATAATTTCAGGTGATGCTTTCACAGCTCTGCTATTAAAGCCAAGATGATCAGAACCACGTTTGAGGCCTAATAAAGTTGTTCCTAATTGTCCTGTGCCTACTGCTTCTCGGCTTTTATTTAAACTTAAAAACCGTCCATAACGCCTGCAAATTGTCACCAGACAAGCTGCGCCGCAATCTTCTTCACTAAACTGTAAAACACAAGGGTAATTTTTTTTTAAATTAAACATAATTAATTCAGAATGGGGCATTGAATTTTGAATTTTGAATTTTGAATTTTGAATTTTTTTGCCCCTAAACATCCGTAATTAACCTCGCTTTACGGAGGATGAACTGTAGTACAGTTTCTTGGCGGGAGATAATATCGGCTTGCCCTTCCATACCTGATTTGAGTTGACAAGTCCTTTCACTTCTGCCAACGTAGGGGGTTTGAGGTGCAATAATCACTTCATAGCCGGCTTTGGTGGGGGTGGGTGATGGGGTATTGTTGGCAACGGGTAGGGCATCAGGGGCGATGGTTTTGACTGTGCCTTTGAGAGTGCCGTAGTCTGGATAAGGACAAGCGGAAACTCGCATTTGGACTTGTTGACCGGGTTTGACTTTGTTAATGTCTTGTGATGGGACATAAGCTCTAATTAAAATGGGGGCATTAATTGGAGCTATTTGAGCGATCGCTTCACTTGGTTGTACTACTTGCCCGGAGTTTCGCAAATTCAACTGCAATACTGTCCCCGCAATGGGTGCGCGAATTACACTCTGATTGATGTCGTTGTCTGTTTGTTGTAGTTCTTTACGAGTTCTATCTAGTTGTGTTTGGAATTGCAGGCGTTGTTGTAATAGGTTTTCTCTTTCTTTGTTCAAAGCTGCTAAGGTAGCTTCACCTTTAGCCCGTTCTTGCTGAATGCGTTCAGCTGCTACAGTCACAGGTGTATGACTAGGATTAAGGGCGGTTTGGGCTTTAATAATGTTGGTTTGGGCGGTGGTTAAGGCTTGTTCTTTTTCTTCCAGGAGATTTTTAGCGTTGGCTTTGGCTTGTGCTAGTTTAGCTTCGGCAGAAATCACGGCTTGTTCTTTTTCTTCCAGGAGATTTTTAGCGTTGGCTTTGGCTTGTGCTAATTTGGCTTC
>JBODRP010000437.1:0-3556 GCA_050633005.1 Trichormus sp.
TACACAGCAATTATCTCAATCCCAGTCAGAAGTTAATACTCAAAAAGATAGAATTTTACAAAATATCCAAGAATTAGAAAATTTATTCAAAGCCCAAATATCCCAATCCCAGTTACAAATTCAAGAGGAATTGCGAAAATTAAAATCAGAGTTTGCATCTCAGTTAGGTGAATTACAGGTAGATGCTCAAAATCGCCAAGAGCAAATTTTAGAAAATTTAGAAAAATCAGGTTCAGAGTTTGTAACACAATTTTCAGAGTTACAATTTAATGCTCAACAACAAAAATTATTGATTTTAGCAAAATTAGAAAAACTTGAAACAGAGTTTGTAACACAACTATCTGAATTACAACTAGATGCACAACAGCGTAAAAATGTGATTTTGCAAGAGTTAGCTGAGACGAAACCCCCAGTAATTCCCACAGCAGTACCATCACCAGAACCCCAGCCATCTCAAGAAGAAGAACAGCCAAAAGTCACGGCTGAGGATTATATAGAACAGGGAAATAATTTCTTTTCACAAAAGCAATACTATGAAGCGATCGCAGCTTATGAGCAAGCAGTGAAAATCAAACCAGATGATGCTATACTCTGGTTTAAATGCGGTCTGACTTTCGCTAGATTAAAACGCTATAAACAAGCGATCGCCTCTTATAATCGTGCTATTAAACTCCAACCAGATTATCATCAAGCATGGTGCGATCGCGGTGTGGCTTTTGGTTATTTACAACGACATCAAGAAGCGTTTGAATCTTTTGATCAAGCCACACAAATTAATCCACAAGATGCTGTAGCCTGGATGAATCGTGGTTTGGCATTAATAGAATTAGAACAATATGAAGCAGCAATTACTTCTTTTGATGAAGCTTTAAAATTCCAACCTGAATCTGCTAAAGCTTGGGATAAACGGGGTTACACCCTGGTAAGGTTAGGAAAGGATGATGAAGCAATCATCTCTTTTGACAAAGCCTTAGCTATCAAACCAAATTACGCCAGTGCCTTTTATAATAAAGCCGCCTGTTATGCGCTGCAAAAAGAAGTTAATTTAGCTTTAGAAAATCTGCAACAAGCAATTAACCTGAATCCTAGATATCAAGAAGATGCTGCTAGTGATATAGATTTTGATGAAATTGCCGAGGATGAAAACTTTAGAAAGTTAATTAATCAGCAAACATCAATCAACACTCCCAAGCAGAATAATTAATTATGCTCCCAAAAGGTGTTACAGTCTGGTTTACAGGACTGAGTAGTGCTGGTAAAACTACATTAGCTAAAAACATAGAACAACAATTATTGTCTCGTAATTATCTTGTAGAATTGCTAGATGGTGACATTATTCGTCAGCACTTAACACCGGATTTAGGCTTTAGCAAACAAGATAGGGAAGAAAACATTCGTCGGATTGGGTTTGTTGCCAATCTTTTAACTAGAAACCGTGTCATTGTATTAGTATCTGCTATTTCTCCTTACCGACAAATTAGAACACAAATGCGGCAAAAAATTGGTAATTTTATTGAGGTGTATGTCAATGCACCTTTAGCCGTATGTGAACAACGAGATGTTAAAGGTTTATATAAACAAGCTAGAAGTGGTTTAATTAAAGAATTTACAGGAATTGATGCTCCTTACGAACCACCGTTAAATCCAGATATTGAGTGTCGCACTGATTTAGAAGATATCCTAGAAAGTGCTACCAAAGTTTTACAGAAGCTAGAAGATTTTGGTTATATTCAGTGAACTATCTATTTTTGTGCCTTTGTGTCTACCCTGCGGGTTCTGCTTGCAGTATCCCCGAAACAAACATCATCTCATTAATCAACAACTCCAGAAATTTACTCATTACTCATTACTCATTACTCATTACTCATTACTCATGGTGTACCTCACTTACCCCAAAAGTGATGTATTTAATTTATCAATAGGCTGGAGTCAACAATAATTAATGCTAAAAATATGCTTTTATCTCTAAGGCATAAGTTAATATTTATCTACTTTTTAGCTGACTTTACTTAAAAAATAATCTCAATAAAATTGATAAACATCTGCCGATTATAGCTAAAAATAACTCTTACTGTGTAAGACTTTGAAACAATTTAAGGTGTTTAAATATTGACATTAGGCGTACACTGATAAGTCATAGAAGTTTATATCAAAATATATCTATGACTTACGATAACCGTGCTGAAGTAAGAAAAGTTTTAATTATTACCCTAGTCCTCAACTTGTTAGTGATGGGATTAAAAGCATTTGTGGGATATTTCACTGGTTCTCTAAGTTTAATGGCTGATGCTCTCCATAGTGTGACAGATAGTGCCAACAACATTTTAGGACTAGTTGCTAGTAAATTTTCTTCTCCGTACCCTGATCGTGAACATCCCTATGGACACCACAAATTTGAAGCTGTGGGAGCATTAGGAATCGCTGCGTTTTTAGGAATTGCTTGCTTTGAAATTCTTCAAGGTGCTATTGAGCGGATTCTTCAAGGTGGCAAGCCTGTGAGAATTTCTGCATCTGAATTGTGGTTATTATTGATTGTTTTGGGTATAAATATCTTTGTAGCGTTTTATGAGCGTAATGTGGGTAAGCGCGTTGGCAGCCAAATTTTAATTGCTGATGCTACCCATACCATGAGTGATGTCTGGGTGACAATCTCCGTGATTGCTGGTTTAATTGGGGTTTGGCTGGGTTATCAATGGTTAGATATCGTCTTAGCCTTCCCTGTCGCATTGCTAGTTTTTTGGAGTGGTTGGTCAGTTTTAAAGGAAAATTTACCTTGGTTAGTAGATCAAATGGCGATCGCACCAGAAGCAATACACGCCATTGCTACTTCTGTTCCTGGCGTGATTAATTGTCATGATATCGCCTCACGGGGTGTTTTAGGTCGCCAAGTCTTCATTGAAATGCACTTAATCGTAGATGCGCCAGATGTAGAAACTGCTCATCGCGTCACTGAAGAAGTAGAACGTCAGTTAGAAACGCGCTTTACCCCAGTCAGAATTGTCATTCACGTCGAGCCACCAAGATATGAATCGGAACAAATTAGCTTTGATACCGGAGGAAGTTAGGAAATTTTGATTGATGACTGTTGAGAATTTCACAAAATTTAATTTTTTGTAATTGAGTAAAAATAGAGGTTTGATGATAAAACTAGTGATTTTCAACTTATTTATCTAGCTGGGCATCAACTAGAACCATAGATGAAATTAATCGTATCTATACTAATTTTTATGGTGTATTTGTAGACTGTCGTTAATGACATCGTCCTATTCTGCTCTGGTTAAATCTATCGATTAAATAAATCAACAGTATATTAGAGTCAGTCTCATATTTATCTGAGCATGAGGACTCAAAAGTGAACATTGACAATCCCGGTACAACCTTTCACGTTGATCTTACTAACTGTGACAAAGAGCCAATTCATATTCCTGGGTATATTCAACCTCATGGAGTTATTTTAGCATTGCATCCAGTAGAATTAACTATTTTACAAGTTAGTAATAATACATTTGAGCTTTTTGGTATTCCTCCAGAAGAATTAATTAATCAAAACTTAGAT
>JBODRP010000438.1:0-3538 GCA_050633005.1 Trichormus sp.
TTCCATCGCTTTTTGTAAATCATTCGTCAAATCAGTAACAGCCTGTCTCGCACCTAAGCGATTTTCTTTATAAACTGGATAACGTTCCGATACAGAAATCGGTTCACCAATCGTTAATTTCACCCGTTGCTTACCCAAGGTTGGAAGTTGGTAAGCTTTCTCACCTTTAATTTGAGCCATCATTTTCGATAAAATTAAAACTGTTTCCGCAAATCTTTCAACTGTGGGTTTCTCGCGGATGTAGTTACCAGAAACCGCCACAAAACTTTCGACTAATCTCATGTGCCACATTCTCGCATTAGCTTCTTCCGCTACGCGATCGCCTAATGCTCTCTCTACAGCCGATAATGCTTTAATATCCTTATACTCTTCCCTAAATATATAATTCCAGCCAGCTTGTTCTACTCGCCGACAGCGATCGCTCAATACTCCCTTTGGTTGTAAATTAAAATACTGTTCAGCTATCTCTAAAGCTGCGTTTAATAAAGCTTGTAATCTTAATGCTAACGCTTGATTGCGATCTGTCACATCCTCCGGCACAGGAGACAATTTCAGATGATAAAAGCGCGTATAAAACTGTTCCATCAAAGACAGCAGATGTTCCGCCAAAGTCAACAACTTGGGATAAAGTGACTCTAAATCAGGAATCTGAGTTTTTGGGGTTGTATCTACAGGTAAACCACTAGCAACAGCTAACTCATCTAAAAGTTGCGCGATCGCACTCCAGGGAGCATTAACATAACTATATTTAATCCCGACTGGTACAATTAAAACTTGCTCGGTGCGTCCAGCCTTTTGCAAATCCTCAGCACACCAAAAACCCATTTGAGCAATTCCCGGTTCTATGGGACTGATGATTTCAGACAGTCCATTAGTCGCGCCTTCTGGTGCAGCCATCATGGGAAACAGTCCATTGGCGAACAAATCCCGCGCCGAACGTAAACCAGTCCAGTCAGCTTTACCCCGTTGTATTGGAGTTCCACCCAATTTTGATGCCAACCAACCCACATAATCACCCGCCCACAGAGGAATACCGCGATCGTAGATAAAATGAGCATGAATAGGAGATTTTAATGCTATATTTTCCTGTCGTGCTACCTGCGGTACAAGTCGAGACAGCAAATAAAGCAAACCCCAAGGATCATCAGTTTTAGGATGGCGAAATGCTAACAAAAAACGGATTTTCCCCTCTTGAAACTGGTGATAGAGATTTGCTAAAACCTCTACATTCTCTGCTTCAATTTGGTTAATAGAAGTTTGGGTGCGTATCCACGTCGGTAGCAACAGGTGAACACATCGCAATACCAAAGGATTATACGCCGGAGGGATAAATTCTAAAGGTGGTTGTGCTTGGTAAATCATGATATTGGGAATGGGGCATTGGGCATTGGGCATTGGGTATGGGGCATGGGGCATGGGGCATGGGGTATGGGGCATGGGGCATGGCGCATTGGTTGGGATAAAATCTCCTGTGCTTCCTTGTCCCCCTTGTCCCCCTTGTCTACCTTGTCTCCCCTGCTCCCTGCTCCCTACATCCCTACACCCCTACACCCTTACACCCTTATACTTCATACTTCATACTTAGTATTTCGTACTTGAGTTGATACAGAAATTAGTGATTTTGTAATTAGGAGTTAAAAAATTAACGATGCGACTGTCTCAAATGTTATTCGTCACACTGCGGGATGATCCGGCTGATGCGGAGATTCCTAGCCATAAATTGTTATTACGTGCTGGTTACATTCGTCGCATCGGTAGCGGTGTTTATGCTTATCTACCTTTGATGTGGCGCGTACTGCAAAAGGTTTCTCAAATTGTGCGGGAAGAAATGAACGCCACAGGCGCACAGGAATGTTTACTCCCCCAACTCCAACCCTCGGATTTATGGCAGGAATCGGGACGCTGGGATACATATACTAAAGCTGAAGGGATTATGTTTTCCCTAATTGACCGCCGTGAGCAACAATTAGGATTAGGGCCGACACACGAGGAAGTGATTACTGCGATCGCTCGTGATATGATTCGCTCTTACCGTCAGCTACCCCAGCATCTCTACCAAATTCAAACTAAGTTCCGTGATGAAATTCGTCCCCGCTTCGGTTTAATGCGCGGTCGGGAATTTATCATGAAGGATGGCTATTCTTTCCACGCCGATGAAGATAGCCTCAAAAAAACCTACCAGGATATGTATCAAGCCTATAGCAATATGCTGCGGCGTTCTGGTTTAGCTTTCCGTCCCGTAGAAGCTGATTCTGGTGCAATTGGTGGTTCTGGTTCAACAGAATTTATGGTGTTGGCGGAAGCCGGAGAAGATGAAGTTCTCTACACCGATGATGGTAAATACGCCGCCAACGTCGAAAAAGCTGTGTCTTTAGCTGCTGACGCTGAACCTTCACAATTTACTACTTTTGAAAAACGGGAAACACCAGGAACAGACACCATCGAAACAGTCTGTAAATTCCTCAAGGCTTCACCAACTCAAGTAGTAAAAAATGTTCTTTACCAAACAGTTTATGATAATGGTTTAACTGTTTTGGTATTGGTTAGTATTCGTGGTGATCAGGAAGTTAATGAAGTAAAATTACAAAACGAATTAACAAAATTAGCTCCTAATTACGGTGCTAAAACAATACTTGCTTTAAGCGTTCCCAGTGCTGAAACTCAACAAACTTGGGCAGCAAAATCTTTACCTTTAGGTTATATTGCCCCCGATATTACTGATGATTATATTGCGGCTAATAAGCAAATTCATCCAAAATTTGTCCGGTTAGTTGATCAAACTGCCGTTGAGTTAAAAAACTTCATCACTGGTGCAAATGAAAGCGGCTATCACGTCGTGGGTGCAAATTGGGGTGAGCAATTTCAACTATCAACAAGTGTAGTAGATGTGCGTAAAGCTAGACCAGGCGATCGCGCCCTTCATGACCCGCAACAAATCTTAAAAAGTGCTAGAGGGATTGAAGTCGGTCACATCTTCCAATTAGGGACAAAATATTCCCAAGCAATGGGGGCAACCTATACTAATGAACAGGGTGAAGAAAAACCTTTAGTTATGGGTTGTTACGGTGTCGGTGTATCGCGTTTAGCACAATCAGCCGTAGAGCAATCTTATGACAAAGATGGCATCATTTGGCCAGTAGCGATCGCACCTTATCACGCCATTGTGACGATTCCTAACGTTAATGATGCTCAACAAGTAGAAATTGCGGAAAAACTTTACACTGAACTGAATAAATCAGGAGTAGAAACCTTACTAGATGACCGCAACGAACGAGCCGGAGTAAAATTTAAAGATGCTGATTTAATCGGCATACCTTACCGAATTGTGACCGGGCGAGCCATCAGCAACGGTAAAGTTGAAGTTGTAGAAAGAGCAACTCGTAACTCTCAAGAAATTCCTATAGAGGAAGTTGTGACTACACTCAAACAATGGATAAAAACAGCAACAGAGACTAAAAGTTAAATATGGAGGATGCAGAGTAGTTACAGCACTTTTGAAGTAAGTGAGGTACACCATAAGTAATAAGTAGTGAGTAAT
>JBODRP010000439.1:0-3536 GCA_050633005.1 Trichormus sp.
TGTTTACTACTTCTTACGTGCCATTGTTATAGACTGTATGTCTAACTCAAGTTTCAGGGAGTAAGAAAAATGCTCACCGATTACGAGTTTAAAAAATGGTGTAGCGACCAAAAATTATCAAAATTATCAATCTCAACTCTTACGGATATTCGGTCTAGTGAGCCAGCGCGACGAGTAGGGGGTGGAAGAAAGAATGTTTCAGGTTTTTATCCCAGCAAAAAAAATCAAAAAAGCATTCAATTTGAGTCTCATAAAGTCGAGCTTCCCTTTATATATGAACTAGAGCATGATGAGTCGGTTCTGGAATATTACGACCAACCTCCGGCATTTAAAATAAATTACCAGTCCAAGTCGGGACGAAATCTTGGATTTTTCTACACCCCGGACTTTTTCGTTATCAGAGCTTCGAGTGCTGGGTGGGTAGAGTGTAAAACAGAAAAAGAATTACAAAAGTTGCTTGTCAAACAGCCTCATCGTTACAGCTTTAATAGTGATGGTTATTGGTTATCACCACCTGCTTTATCGTATGCCGCCCAATTTGGATTTGATTTTCAAATTTTTTCAGATGCTAAAATTAATTGGATTTTATACCGCAATCTAACCTTTTTAGAAGATTATTATCGTGCTATTGATGAATCCAAAAATCTGAGGAATAGGTCAGACGAGTTAATTGAAAATATTGTTCGCGCCCAAACAGGAATAACTCTGAATCAATTGCTTGACAATAAGTTAGGAATTAGCGCAGATTCGATTTATTTTTTAATTGCTAGCGAGCAGATTTATATAGATTTAGAGACGTGCTTACTAGTTGAGCCAGAACAATGCCAAGTTTTTTGCGACCGAGAGTATGCTTATTCCCATAAATCGATATTTTTGTCATTGCGAAGTGCAGATACAATAACTCTTCCAGTCATAAATTTAGTGACAAAAGAACAAATAAACTGGGATGGTCAAATCTATACATTGATAAAAGTTAGTCATACACAAATTACTCTGCGCTCTGAATTAGGAGAGTTGATTGACTTACCAGTTACCGAACTAGAGAGTAAAATTCGGCTGGGTCAAATAACAGTTAATAGACAGATGTATGCTGGCAGTAACCCCGACGAATTAAATTCAATATTAAGGGGTGCAAGCCAAAAAGATTTAGAAGATGCTAACCGACGTTACAGAAGTATTGAACCAATATTGTTAGGTCAAAAAATAGAAAATCCAACAGTTCCAGAACGCACTTTAAGGGATTGGCTAGCCAAATATAAACAGGCTCAACAACAGTACGGTTACGGCTATATTGGGCTTTTAAATCACTCCCATAAAAAAGGGAACCGCAACCGGAAGTTACCCCAACAAACCTTAGAATTAATCAATGAATTTATTACGCAAAACTACGAAACCCACAAACAAAAACGCAAGTACGAGGTATATGGAGCTTTTTGTAATGCTTGCGTCAATGCAGACATTCCAGACGACCAAATTCCTAGCTATAAAACATTTATTAGCGAGATAAAAAAGCGTAGTGGTTGGCACCAAACTTGTAGCAGAGAAGGACATAGAGCTGCTTACCCACAACAATCGTTTTACTGGGAATTAGAGCTAACAACACCAAAACACGGAGATAGGTCTTTACCTGGATTTCTCACAAGACTTTAGAAAAGAGGGGTCAAAAACTGCCAAAATGTATATTGCAAAAGAATCTCAGCAGTTTAAAGTATGACCCCAAATAAAAATCATTGTATCCCGGAGCAGTTCATTTTCGGACAGGTACAGTCATCCTCAGTTATAGTTAATTTCAAGGGTGAGCCTGTAACATCGGATGCAGGATTAATATTAATTGCGGAATTAGACAAAAAAAGAGAAATAACATCACGATTCGCAGCATGTTTCAAAGACTACCGAGACCCAAATAAAATTTTATATCCAGTTCATAGTTTAGTTGCACAAAGAATATATGGCTTAATCATGGGCTATGAAGATATAAATGACCATGAAACCCTTCGTCATGACCCAATATTTGCGCTCGCAGTTGGAAAAGTAATTAACTCAGAACAAGAATTAATGACTTTAGCAGGGAAAAGTACCTTAAATCGTCTCGAACATTGCCCAGAAGATGTACCTTCAAGAGAAAATAGTCGGTATCACCGTATTGAATATGATTCCGAAGCGATAGAAACGTTGTTAGTTGAGCTATTTTTTGAATCTTATAAAAAGCCACCACGGCAGATAACTGTAGATTTAGATGTTACGGATAATTTAATACATGGTAATCAGGAAGAAACATTTTTCAACCCTTACTATAAGGGATATTGTTATGCCCCACTTTATATTTTCTGTGGTAAACACTTACTTGCGGCAAAACTTCGTGCATCCAATTTAGACCCAGCAGCATGGGGGTTAGAAGAATTACAACGAGTCATAAAAATAATACGTTCGCGATGGGAAAATGTGAAAATTACTATTCGCGGAGATAGCGCTTATTCCAGAGAAGATATTATGGCATGGTGTGAATCCAAAACTGGAATTGATTATGTGTTTGGGCTTCCTGAAAATAATCGTCTAATTCAACTATCTCAGTCAATCAAGTATCGTGCATCCCAAGAATACTCAAGAAAAATTGAACCCGTAGTTGAGTTTTTTGAAAGCTTATTTCCTGGAACACCGGA
This sequence comes from Trichormus sp., assembly GCA_050633005.1. Lineage (GTDB taxonomy): Bacteria > Cyanobacteriota > Cyanobacteriia > Cyanobacteriales > Nostocaceae > Trichormus. The sequence goes on from JBODRP010000439.1 coordinate 2,661, forward strand.
TTTAAAAAAAGATGCTGCAATGTGTGTTGATAATTCAGTTTGGTATTGTTCACTTGATTATCAAACGTTAGACAGTTGGAGCCGTAGCCGTCGTGTTGTCGCCAAGGTTAATTATAGCTGTGAAGAAGTCGATACTCGCTTTGTAGTAACTTCGCTCCCTGTTCATAAAATTCCTCCAGGACAGCTTTATACTCATAAATATTGTCCGAGAGGCAACTTAGAAAATTGTCTAAAAGAACAAAAATTAGATTTAAAAAGTGATAGAACAAGTACCCATACATTTGAAGGAAATCAATTACGTTTATGGCTGGCAGCTATTGCTTACATTTTAATGAACACCATGCGAGAGAAATGTTTAGTCAATACGGAATTTAAAAATGCAACGATTGGAACTATACGCACAAAATTATTAAAGCTAGGAGCCGTTATGACTATTAGCAGACGAAGAATTTTAATTGCAATTAGTAGTGCTTGTCCTTATCAAGACATTTTTGCAACAATTTATGAGTGTTTATCCCGACTGCCAAGCCAATTACTAATGACATAATTGAATTCATCAGTAATACCTAATTCTAATTTTAAATAACTATTAATTGGGTTATTTTACTTAATCTAGTCCAACAAACTGGCATATCAATTTTTATTACTAATTTCTTATTTCCTCCGTATTTTTCAAATTTAATGTATCCTATCCATCTTTTGTGTACTCGGTTTTTACTTTGAACTACTCATAATCTGTGGGGAGTTTGATAATGTATCAATTAAGTTATCCTAAATCTGACTAACCCAAGTATTTTTTTCTCACCCGTGAGAAATCCGGGTTTAGCTAGATTGTGGTTAGAATGACTAACTGTAGAGTATTCTTGGAGATCAACC
>JBODRP010000440.1:0-3525 GCA_050633005.1 Trichormus sp.
TCAGGGGATGGATCAGTAAGGTTACTGATAATAGCCTCACCAACAATATTGATTGTTCCAAATGTTGCAGCCTGAGCAGATGGGATGCTGGATGAAATAGCTAAAGCAGAGCCTAAAGCTAATGTGCTAGTTGCTAATGCGACACCACGTCCTAAGTTATTTAAGTTTTTCATGCTTTTACCCTTTGAGTAGTTTTCGTGTATTTAATTTCAAAACCATCCTCAATTAAGTAAGTACAAACACCGCGAATTAACTACAGGTATCGCTAACATAAAAATCTTATGCAAAGAGAATAATTCACCTAACTAAGTTGCAAAAAACAAAGTTAAGTTTATGCCTATAGATGTAATGATGTACTTTACTTAACCAGCATCATTGCATATAAATTTTATATTGTTATTGAGATTTTCATGAAGAAAGTACTAAGGTTAAATAAACTATTTTACGGTTTTAATTGATACAAAATAATGCAAATATTCAGTCTTTGGATAGATAGATAAACAAATAAAAATATATACATAATCTATGTATTAAGCCGTTATAAATTAAATAAGGATAATACTGGAATAGGCTAAAAATCTAGGCTTTTAATCCAAAATCTGTCTTGAAAAGTTTCCTACGGCGGGAAACCCGCCTACAGAACTTTCCGCAAAATCCAAAATCCAAAATTTGTATTAGCTTTGTTTACTTGCCTTTACACAGTTTGGTTTTATTCTGCCTACCTACTTACTCACACCTGGCAGGGAATGCGTGCAAGAAATCAGCACTCATTACTTAACACTCCCATCGACTGTGATGGTATCCAGACTGTAAAAATTGAGCCAATCCCTACAGTGGATTCTACTTCAATGCGACCTCGATGTAGTTCTACTAATTGTTTAGTTAATGCTAAACCTAAACCTGTACCTTCGTAGCGACGACGATAGGGGGTATCGAGTTGTTGAAATTTTTCAAACAATAGTGGTAATTGGTTTTCAGGAATGCCAATACCTGTATCTTCAATTTGAAAAATAGCGGTGTCATCTTCTACCCACAAACGTAAAGTTACGCTGCCACCTTCAGGAGTAAATTTAATGGCATTGGTTAATAAATTCCACAAGATTTGTTGTACTCTGACTATATCGGCAGTGAAGCGATCGCGTCTGGGATCGATTTGTAAATCTAGTTTCAAACTAAGTTGCTCAGTTTGAGCTTTATCTAATAATGCTTCTATGGTATTTTCTGCGAGATTAACTAAAGAAAATTCTGCAATATTTAATGCTGCTTTTCCTGCCTCAATTTGAGATAAATCGAGGATATCGTTAATCATTTCTAAAAGATGTTCCCCGCTATCGTGGATTGTTTGTAAATAATCTCGTTGTCGTTGGCTTAATTCACCTAAAGGCCACCGTAATAACGTAGATGACATCCCAATTACATAAGTTAGAGGGGTGAGCAATTCATGGCTAATAGTAGCTAAAAATTCGTTTCTGAGACGACTAGCCGCTTCTGCTGCCATTAAAGCATCATGTAACGCCATTGTGCGCTCAATCACTCTTTGTTCGAGGGTTTGTTTTTCTTGAGTGAGCGATCGCATTAATTCCGATTGATGAATGGCGATCGCTAATTGTTCAGCAATGGAAGTCAATAAACTTTTTTCGCTTTCAGTCCACTGATGGGGATTGTAACATTGATGAGCAATCAGCAAACCCCAAAGTTTATCTTCAAACATAATTGGTGCTGCTAATTTGGCTCTGACTTGGCTTTGTCTTAAAAAATTTAATAAACACTCTTCTAGAGCGTAAGTCTTTTCAACATCATCGACAACTAAAGTAAACCCTTGGCGATATTTCTCCCAACATGGGGAAGTTCTAGCAAAACAACTTTTTTCCTGGTAATCTAATATTGATGGGATTGTATCTGTGGCACGAGCTTCATAAACTATACAACCCCCATATTGTTGTAAATCTGCGATGGGAGAGCGTCGAGAATTATAATTATTGACTCGTGAACCATCAAATTTATATATTACTAATCTGTCTAATTGTAAAAACTCTCTGACTTGAGCAATTGCCGTTGTCATAATCACTGACAAATCTAGGCTTTTGCGAATTTGGGTTGTTACTTCATTCAGTAGTCGTTCTTGAGAAATTTGTTTTTTTAAAGCATCTTCTACTGGTTGACAGCTATAAACTTCTGGAACATTTTTGAGTGTAGATGTTACTAATTCCCCGTTTGCTTGAGGAGGTAAAAGATATTCTAATAACAACAAAGAAAATTGACTTTGCAGGGTAACATCATTAGGTTGGAGAATTTGACGATAATATTCTAGATGTTGATAAGTATCAGAATCACACCCAAACAAATCCCGTAATTTTAAAATAAAGGAGGCGATCGCTTCTACATCAAATGTCAGTCTAGTATGAAGTAATGACTCTGTATAATTATCTCCCCCCTGGGCTAAAGGGATAAGCTCTTCCCACAATAAATTTTTTTGATCTTGCTCACCCACTACCAACGCACTAAACCCTTCAGAAACTACCAATGTAAATCTCTGTTTTTCCCACTCCACAGGTACGCGCACCCTCGACAAAATCGCTTCTGTGAGTACAAACGCAGCAGTTTCTACTGTTTGAGCCATTTGCTGCAACAATTCCCCAAGTTGATTAAATACAACTAAAGGTAAATTTCGAGAAAAGCTCAAATCAGGAGAACTAAGCATTTTCAATGGGTTTCTAAGAGGGTTAGGGTTCTGGGCTGAAATATTGTTTGATTATGTTCTAACCAACAGTTTAAAGCGGTAATACAGGATTATGCATCGTATAAGTACCACATCGGTAGGGTTGAATCAGTCAGAAGGTGTGATTTTTCTAGAACAAACTCCAGCAAGCTTTGTATTTATTACGGCTGCTGATACCGATATTCAAACTCTGGCTGCTACAGTCCCCCAATTACCTGCAACATTTCCTGCATTGAGAGTAGCGAATTTATTACTGTTGCAGCAACAAATAAGCATTGATACTTATGCCGAACAAGTTTTAGAACTTGCCCAAGTGATCATTTTGCGCCTCATAGGAGGACGCTCCTATTGGGCGTACGGTTTAGAAGTAGTGCAAGAAATTGTTCAACGTAATGGTGTAAATCTAATTGTAATGCCAGGAGACGATGCTCTCGATCCTGAATTGTTTTCTCAGTCTACCTTGCCTGTGGCTACTGTTAACCAAATATGGCAGTATTTCAGTGAAGGTGGCGTAAAAAATTTCCTGAACGCCCTGCAATTTATTAGCGATAAATGTTTAGCAACTGCATATAACCCAGCACCACCCCAGCCAGTTCCCCGTGTGGGGGTGTATGTGGGGGATTGGGCGGGGGAGCAGGGGGGCAGGGGAGAAGGGGGGCAGGGGGGCAGGGGGGCAGGGGGGCAGGGGAGCAGGGGGGCAGGGGAGATAGGGGAGATAGGGGAGACAGGGGAGACAGGGGAGACATATTTACCCCAATGCCCAATGCCCAATGCCCAATGCCCAATGCCCCATGCCCCATGCCCCA
>JBODRP010000441.1:0-3413 GCA_050633005.1 Trichormus sp.
TATAAATTAGTACCCAACCAAATTGACTTAGGCTACCTGTTTGACCGTGATACGGGTGTGCTAAAACAAACCGAAGTAGCCTTTGCCCAGTCAGTAGATCCACAATTAATGCAGACTACTTTAAATGGAATGCTCAATGGTCAAGCTACACCTAAAATTCAACAGGGACTACAAAAAGTACAACAGCGTCAGTTAGAAGATTTTAGTTTTGCTGTTGGTTCAGTCAAAGGTCAGATTATCCGCCAAAATTGCGATTTAATTTACATTAGTGTTTGGGATGCAGACTTACATGATTTTGTAGATCCAGCATCAGCTAGAAGGTGCTGAGTAGCCAGATTCAACACTCACTTTTGAGTTTATGCCAAAATGGGCGAAAGATAACAATCTTGCTAGACCCATTTTTCAGTATTAAACACCAAACAGTAGATTTCAGGTGACAGTTATGAAAGCAGGGATAAAACGCATTGAAGCAACTCTTCACGATTTAGGCACTCGTGATACTAATACAACAGAAGCAAGTGACAATATCAAGCGGCCTGTGTCCTTTAGAATTAGCGTCGCAGCCAAGGAAACTAAAGATAGCCAAACTCCAGCAGAAATAGAAGACTTCAGCACTGGCATCCCCACAGAAACTACTGATACCCAAAACATATTTCCGCAACACAGTTCTGTCCAAACCTTTCCGACACAGGAAGACGCTGGTAAAACTCCAAACCTACCGAAATTCAAAACCCCCAGTTTTAGTAACCACCGTCACGGCGCAAATCCCGCATTGGCTACGAATATCCTCCAAGAAATTCATGAACACGTAGCAGGGTGGCAAAAAGAACTGCATACTATTGTACAGCAAATTCAGGATCTTTACTTAGAAGGGCCAATTGTTAATGGTTGGTTAGAATCTAACCCTTGGGATAAAGAACATGGAGGCACTGCCACACTCCGCCACGGAGAAGTAGAACGCCTGATGGATTATGTAGAAGAAATTTGTACTCCTGACGGTCAAAAAATACCCCATCAACCCCTAAAGACAGGTTATCGTCTTTGTGGTATTGATGCTGCCGGTAAAGTATGGTCACGTCCCTGTCCACCTAATCAGTTAGCAACCGTTAGCATTGCGATCGCACGTTATCAAAAATTACGCCAACTCCTAGGACGCAAGCAATACCTAGAAACTCGCCTCAGCCAACTAGCAGAAACTTTGGTAGTTTTACACAGTCATATTCAGCAGGTATGAATTAATTCAAAATTCAAAATTCAAAATTCAAAATTAAATACAGACACCCACTTTCTTGTGGTGTTTCTACCTCCTAGGGACTAGCGTCTGTCTACGACACGTTCCTCGAAGGAAGAAAACTACGGTTTTGAACCTATATGTTTCCGATAAAACCAATTCGCAATTCGCAATTCGCAATTCGCAATTAATTCAGCCACCCACAAGGGGTGGGGTTTTTACCTACCTTGGGAAACAAGGATTTTTTCGCCCACCAGGGGCGAGGTTTTGAACCTATCTTTTTCCGATAAATTAGGGAACTGATAACTGATAACTGAATAATGGCTATTGACAAATATGCAAATATCTGCAATAATATGCACTCACAATCGGGATAATTATCTAGGTGCGGCAATCGATAGCCTATTAGGGCAGGATTTCGCCGGGGAATTTGAGGTGATAGTGGTGGATAATGGGTCAAGCGATCGCACCCGTGAAGTCACACAAGCCAGGGCGAGTCATCCCCGATTAAAATATGTTTTTGAACCCACTTTGGGTTTATCTGTAGCTCGTAACACTGGAGCAGAAGCGGCGCAGTCAGAAATATTAGCGTATTTAGATGATGATGCCGTTGCTAGTGTTGGCTGGCTGCAAGTATTGTATGACGCTTATCAACATAATTCTCAGCTAGCGATCGCTGGCGGTAAAGTTACTTTATTATGGCCTCCTAATACTGAGCCACCCTCATGGTTATCTACAGGTTTAGCAGCTAATTTAGGAGCTTACGACTTAGGAGATGATGTCGTTTACATTCAACAACCAGGTTTAACTCCTAGAGGTTTAAATTACTCCATACGTCGGCAATTTCTCACAGAAATCGGTGGTTTTGACCCCCAACTAGGTAGAGTCGGCAAAAATCTCCTCTCTAACGAAGAACTCCTGATGACAGAAATGGCACTCAAGCAAGGTTGGCAAGTCGCCTACCTTCCTACTGCTTTAGTTGCTCATAACGTTGCCCCAGAACGCATCAACCGTTCCTGGTTTTTAAACCGTGGTTGGTGGCAAGGCATCAGCGAATGCTATCGAGAACAACTAGCAGGTAAAGCCGGAATTGGCCAGTTTAGTCGAGGTGGTGAAAGATTTATTCGTGGATTGTATAAAGCATTACAATATTCTTTTAAAGACCCCGCCGAAAGCTTTGATAACTTTGTCTATAGTTACGGACAAATCGGTTACTTAAACGCCGTCATTCAAGGACTCTTATTTAAAAAGTAATTGATAATAAATACCCAATGCCCAATTCCCAATGCCCCATGCCCAATGACTAATAACTCTTTTGTAGACTTACGCAAATATGACCAATCTTGGTTTGATCGGGGAAGGCCTGGTTGGTATATTTTACTTTGGTGGCTTGTGCAGGCGATCGCTTTTCCCTTAACCCTGCATTCTTTCAATGGTGTACGCTGTTGGCTATTGCGACTATTTGGAGCGCGTATTGGCAAAAGCGTATTTATTCGTCCTACAGCCCGCTTTACCTATCCTTGGAAAGTTGCGATCGGTGATTACAGTTGGATTGGAGACGATGTAGTTATATATAGTTTAGATGAAATTCATATCGGTGAACACTGCGTTATTTCCCAAAAAAGTTATTTATGCACCGGTAGCCATGATATTCAAGACCCCGCCTTTGGCTTGAAAACCGCCAGTATTACCATTGGTAACGGGGTATGGGTAGCTACAGATTGTTTTGTAGCACCAGGAGTTCAAATTGGTGCTAACTCCGTAATTGGCGCACGTAGCAGCGTCTTTACTGATATACCCTCTGGACAAGTTTGTTGGGGTAGTCCTTGTCGTCCCCAATATCCTAGGGAAATTCGTAATTCGTAATACCCTACGGGAAGCAAGCTACGTAATTCGCAATACTTCTCCCTTGTCTCCCCCTGCCCCCTGCCCCCTGCCCCCTTGCCTTAAAACTCCCCATTCATCACTAATGGTTGAGATGCAATATCCTCTAGGCGAATGCTGGTGAGTAAATTCTGCCACTTTTGTTCAATTGTTTTGTCTTTGGGATTTTCTTGATGTAATTGGGATATCGTGGTTAATGCTTCATGCCAAATTCCGTTTTGCAAATATATCTCAAAACGTTGCAGAGGTGTGGCTGTTTTGAGTTGTTCAGTAACTGTTTTGTCCAGCGTGACTCGTT
>JBODRP010000442.1:0-3406 GCA_050633005.1 Trichormus sp.
CAAACTCTACAAACTCACACTACAATCAAACCTCCGCGCCCCTCCGCGTAAACTTTTGTATCCCTCTGCGTTGAAAAATACCAAATATACTTTTCTTCCCTTCTGATATTTTTCTGTTAAAAACGGGTACTTTACTTGTGAGCAAAAGCAACTCACCTCAGATGTTAATCAAGCACTAGCATTCCTAGGTTAGTTTATGCTTATCAAACAGTCAGCAGGAACTTATTAAATAATATTCAGGTCAGCTTATGTAGCGTAGATGACAATTTATTTGATACACAATAGCCTAAAATCAATTGTCCGTAAACCTTAAACCCTAGTCACAATTACTAAACTTTCAGGAAAGTCGCATTTTTACCTATAAAATTGCATTTCCATACACTGTGTAGTTTCCCGACCCGAGATTTTGCCTATATATATGAAATGACTATTAGGAATATTAAAAGTCTATAAGTTAAAGAAATACCACTTTTATATTTTCTTTGTTATTTTGTATTTAACGGGACAGTTCTCACCCATTCAGTAAGTTTAAATATCAATTAGCTACCCGTTTACCTACAAAATTCCTAAAGATTAACTTATATTTGTGCTTATCTTAATTTATCTGCACAGAATATAATTTCTGGAATGGAAATTGTATGGTAAGCTGCACAATTGATAAGTAGTTTACTCTCACCAAGAGGCTAAGTTTATGAATGTCATCAAAACCAACAATCAACACATTGTTTTATCTGCATTTATTAAACAGGAAGGAATCTCCCCAAAAGCAGATATTGCTCACAAATTTGATTTGCTAAAACCCTTACGCCAGTGGCTTGACACTCTAGAAATTCACAATCGTAAATTAGCTTACTTTCTGGCCAAATATATTCCGGCTCAGTGTCCTTTTGAGCGTGATGTCATGTTATTTGGTCACAAAATCGCTCACATTCCCCCCATGTGTAAACTTAACCCCCTATATGATCAATTTGTTGGGTTGCGTTTTCGCGCTTTGTGTTATTTAGTAGATCAATGTGGCGAGGATATCCAATCCTACTGCTAATGTAAGAATTGAGAAAGCGTGATATGGAAATCAAAATTGAGCATCAACCAAGTCAAGAAAAATTACATCAATTAGGTGTATTTAAATGGGATATTTGGCAAAAAAAAATATCTAAATTTCCCTGGACTTATGATACTCAAGAAACTTGTTATTTTTTAGAAGGTGATGTAATCGTTACGCCTGATGGCGGGCAAGCAGTGCAGATGGGTAAAGGTGATTTAGTAACCTTTCCGGCTGGAATGTCTTGTACATGGGAAATTAAAAGCGACGTAAACAAACACTATTTCTTTGATTAGCTATAAGTGAAGCATCAGGGTTATTTCCCTTGTATAGTCATCTTATCCATGAGTTAGAAATTGTATGGAGTTAGGCAGCGAGTGTTGCTAAAGTATCAGAATCGGTAATTGTTTGTATCCCTATATTTGAAACCTCGTAGCGACTCCATACCCAAATAAGTATTGAGAAAACTAAATAATCTGTCGTCCATATAGTTCAATACGGTTCAGTTAAGATTTATACTTTTTAAACCTTTAACTAATCTTGTCATGCCTGCTTCTACGGTATGTTTTTGTAATGCGCCATAGGCAACTCGCAAATAGCAACCTTTTTCCATGCCAAATGTTGTGCCGGGAATGACTGCAATTTGATGTTCTTGAATGAGTCGTTTAACTAATGCCAAAGCATCCATCTCGGTATGGACTTTGAGGAAAAAATAGAACGCACCGTCAGCAGGGATGATGGTACATAAGCCTTGTAGCTGTTGTAGATATTCTAAAACTAATTTTCGGACTTGGGCGATCGCACCAATATTTTCCTGTAAATACTCTGGTTGGGCTTGCAATGCTCCCAAGGCTGCATACTGGGAAACAACTGGGGGACAAATTAAAATGGTGTCTTGGACTTTTTTAATTGCCACCAGCAGGTGTTGGGGTATCACCATATAACCAATTCGCCAACTGGCAAAACCATAAGCTTTGGAAAGACTAAACAGGGAAATTGTATATTCACTACTGCCAGAAAATGATGCGGGGGAAACGTGTTTCACACCGTCGTAGGTAAAGTATTCATAGGCTTCATCGCTGATATGATATATATTGCGATCGCTACAAATTTGATTGACTTGGCGTAATAAATCTTCCGAATATACTACCCCGGTGGGATTATTGGGTGAAATCGTCACAACTGCCCGTGTTTTCGGTGTAATAGCTTGGGCTATTGCTTCCGGGCGTAGTTGATAATTGGCATCGGTTTCCACTAACACCACACGACAACCAGCCATAGTAATAGCCATTTCATGGTTGAAGTAATAAGGCGTATTCAAAATAATTTCATCACCAGGGGAAGTAATAGCAAGAATCGCATTCATAAATGCCATATTGCTGCCCGCAGTGACGACGATACAATTTTCTGTATCGATGGTAATACTATTAAACACTAGTAATTTTTCAGCTAAAGCAGTTAATAAAGGTGGAATACCTGTAACTGCTTGATATAAATTATTACTAGCTTCAGCTAAAAATTGCGGTAGCATTTCTATAGCTGAAGCTGGAGGACTATAAGAAACTACGCCCTGTCCTAAAGAAATCGTACCAGGAGAATTTTTAATTAATTCCCCAACTACAGGAATAATTGGCGATTGTACCGCCTGCATTCGAGAGATGAATTGTGTCAAGTCGCTTCGCTCCAATTCAAAATTCAAAATTCAAAATTCAAAATTAAATACCCCACCGATAAATCAGGGGGCTTGAATTAATGCTGTTTCAGTTTTTTTCTTCTCCATAAATAAATAATGGAGCTTGTATCTTTTTTTCTTTGGGCATGGGTAAGCAGAGGAGACTTTATCATTCATGCCGATAAAGGCGGGGGGAAACGGATATCTGCACTGAAATTTTTCACATTGGCACTGTGATCAATCGGTAACACATATTCTAAGTTTTCATGGGGACGGGGAATAATATGATCTCCTAGCCACTCACCACCGTTAACTCGTTGTATAGACTCTAACCCAGCTTTAACAGCAACATTCACTTCCCCGACTTCTCCGCGAATTAATACCGTAATTCGTCCTAAATCAGTATTTTCGTATCCTACTAAGGTGACACGGGCGGCTTTACACATGGCATCACTTACTTCTATTGCTGTGGGAACGCCATAAACTTCAATCATGCCTAGTGCCAATGTCATATATGATTCAAGATTTAAAAAAAGATTTGAATTGAAATGAATACAATTCAAATCCTATCATTCGTTGTATTAAGTTACGCCTGATGTGAATTAGGAAAACCGCCTATCCAATAAATAGTAGGGCTGGGTTAACAAACATCTTTCATGATTAACTTTTGATCTCGGTGAACCCGCCCCTAC
>JBODRP010000443.1:0-3389 GCA_050633005.1 Trichormus sp.
AAAAACACCAAGTCAATTAAAGTTTAGAAAATTACGTAAACCTGAATTTACTGGGAGGCGAAGAACTCCTAGAAACAGGGACAGGAAAACCACTCTCCCCACCACTCAAGAACCAATATCAAATTCTAAAGTCCGATTATTGACTGTGTGGGGTATATTAATGGCCGCCGGTCTAGGGTTGGCAATCAATTTGTATAATTTGCAAATTATCCAGGGAAAAACGCTCACACAAAGAGCTAGAAATCAACAAATGGTGAGTTTGCGCCCCTATATGCCTCGTCGCCTCATTGTTGACCGCAATGATAATGTATTAGCCGTTGACAATCCTGTATATACTCTGTATGTCCATCCTAAGCTATTTGACAAGACCCAGGAAAGCATCGCCGAAAAACTTGCTCCCATTTTGGATAAAACTCCGGCTGATTTAGTCAAAACTTTTCAAAGCCAAAAAAGCGGCATTCTACTAGCTGCAAAGTTGCCTGAAAATACAGCTGGCGAAGTCAGAAAATTACGCTTAAATGGTTTAGAGTTAATTTCTAAATACTCCCGCTACTATCCCCAAGGTGATTTAATGGCTGACATCGTGGGATATGTCAATGTTGACCGGGTGGGTCAGGCTGGGGTAGAACTTTCTCAACAGGATTGGTTAGAACGTTCTGTGAAAACCGTGCGCTTAAGTCGGTCGGGAAATGGGGCTTTAATGCCAGACTATGCCCCGGAAGGTTTTGTGAACGGTGACGATTTACGCATGAAATTGACTATTGATAGTCGTCTGCAAAGGGCTGCACGTAAAGCACTCAAGGAACAGTTAGAAAAGTTTCAGGCTAAACGTGGGGCTGTCATTGTTATGGATGCTTTTGATGGCTCTCTTTTAGCCCTGGCTTCTGAGCCGACTTATGATCCTAATGAATACTCAAAAGCAAATATTTCTCTGTTTAAAAATTGGACAGTCTCCGATCTTTATGAGCCTGGCTCAACATTTAAACCAATAAATGTAGCGATCGCATTAGAAAATGGAGTCATCCAAGCTGATGATACATTTAATGACTCTGGGGCAATTACAATCGGAACACACACCATCAGAAATGCTGGACTCAATGGTTATGGGCGCATTAATATTGCTCAAATTCTCCAAAACTCCAGTAACATTGGCATGGTGCAAATCATTCAAAAGTTAAAACCTTCAGTTTACTACAACTGGCTAGAACGCTTGGGTTTAGGACAACCAGTTGATACAGATTTACCCTCTGTAGCTAGTGGTAAACTCAAAAATCAAGAAAAATTTATTCGTTCAGCCATCGAACCTGCAACTGCCTCCTTTGGACAAGGTTTTTCTCTCACACCATTACAACTAGTACAAATGCAAGGTGCTTTAGCCAATGGTGGTAAATTAGTAACTCCTCACGTAGTCGAAGGGTTAATGGATAGTAAAGGACAAGTTCACTATTCACCTAACCACCCAGCACCCCGCCAAATTTTCTCAGCGACTACAGCCCAAAAAGTTGTAGAAATGATGGAAACTGTAGTTAGCGAAGGCACTGGTAAAGCTGCTCAGATTCCCGGCTATCGCATTGGTGGGAAAACAGGGACAGCCCAAAAAGCTAGTCCTAATGGTGGTTATATTCCTGGTGCAAGAATTACTAGTTTTGTCGGTATTTTACCTGTAGAATCTCCCCGTTATGTTGTCTTTGCTGTGGTAGACGAACCCAAAGGTGCAAACGCCTACGGTTCTACAGTTGCAGCCCCCATTGTCAAGGCTGTCATGGATGCTCTCATTCCCATTGAAAAGTTACCACCCAGCCAAGAAATTGAGCCAAAGTCTACTCAAAATAGTGAGAAAAACACAGTTAGAGACTAGAATAATTCGTAATTCGTAATGGACTTCTCTCCGAGACGCTAACGCGTAGCTTGCTTCCCCAGAGGGGTACGTCCCGCTACGATAACGTAATTCGTAATTTTTATGTGTCAACTTTCCCCTACTAATAAGTCTCCTTCAGTGCATTTTCAATAGAACCTACGCGCTGAAAAATTTCGATTAATTCATGAGATTTTGTCAGGCGTTTTTCTAACATTAATTGTAATGGTGTTAACAATTCGCCATCTGGGTCATTTGCCAATGCAATTGCTGCTGCTTGGACAATTTCTCTAGCATTTATTAATATGTCTTCGTTACCAAAACCTTCCTTGGCTGATAATTGATGTAGCGATGTGTCTGGTGTAATGGCTCTACCAGCTAAAGATTTATCTAATATTAACCCTTTTAATAATGCCAATAATGAGGCATAGAGATTAAAATCATCACAACTATCAAAAGCCTTAAATTCGATGCGTCCCACCTCGGCGGGTAAACGGGCAATTTTTGTTAATGATGGCACACTTTTAATTAATTGTTCTTCGTCTGGAACAAATACTAAAGCGGCTGGTCTTTTGCCAGTTCTGATAAATGTTCTCACAGATAAACCTTCCCAAAGTGTGCCGTTATAAAAGGGTGAACTATAACTAAAAGGCACAATATAAGGACTGTAATAAGTTAATTTTTTACCAATATCAATTACCTGTTCAATGGGTAAACTGGGCATCGAAATATTTAAATCTGGCCCGTATGACACCATATAAATGTAAGCAGTATGTTCATCAGGATAAGCCTGTAACTGCTGAATTTCATATTCATTTAATGGTGGGTTGGGTTCAAAAATTGTCTTGTAGGGATTAAAACTAGTTAAAACTGGTGAAAATCCAAATTTAGCAGCTACTTCTCGCAGTAAATTAAAACTATGGGATAATTCCTCAATTGCACCTTGAATATAAGGGTGTATTGTGGTTCTAATTTCGATACCCTTTGAGGTACAGTCAATTACCTTGTTGGAATCAGCAAATCTTTCAAACCCTTCAATGTACCATCTCTTGCTTCTAATACCAGCATCGCCTACACGTAATTGCAAGTAATCATCAGGATACATGGGTAGTTGCTCGACAATTTGAGCAAAATCTGCAAATTGTGTACAGGTAAAATCTGCAAACTTTCCTTCCCGGTTGAGGAAGGCTACTTCATGTTCAATACCAAACAAAAAACTCATACAATTTAATAAGAAAAATTCTTAATAAGATTACCAGAATATAATACACCAAGCTAGGATGGTGGCGACTTGACTTTGAGTCATATTCTGGGTTTGTGGTTTTTAGGCGATCGCTATTTGAATGTTATATTTATCACATTCCATACCAGAGCTATTAATGAAAAGACTTAAACACAAGTTAGTTATCAAAATTGTGATTGTGGTGGCTTTATTACTGATGTCCCAGCAGGTTTTAGCACAAACTTGGCAACCTGTACGCGGAGGTATTACCTTTGGTATCAGTGGAATGTCATTATTAAGCCAGAAAAGTAA
>JBODRP010000444.1:0-3385 GCA_050633005.1 Trichormus sp.
GTGTATGGTCTGAGATTGTATCGTTGATTTTGATGCTGGCGATCGCAATTAATTTTCTGTTGCCATTGCCTCCTAAAATCAGCTATCTAGAATATGATATGGCGGCGCGTAAGACTCTGGAACTGCGATTCCGATTCCCCCTGAAGCGATGGGTGATAGTTGCGCCCATTGAACAACTAGCCGAAAGTTATGGTGCTGGTTGGTATGAGGATATGGGTTTATTTGTGGAGAAGTATTCATCTCTAGTCAGTAAACCTAATTTTCACTTTCGTTATTCAGTACCTAATCTGTTTATCTTTGTGGAAAAACGACCGTTAGTTACGGGGTTAAGGGCAAGTCAATCACTCCCCTACTCGGTCTTATCTGACCCTACCTATCTTTATTATCGTTCCTCGGCAGGTCGAGCGAGTTTAGAATTTACGATGTTACAGATGTGTGAGACTTATCGTCGCCTCCATGAGCAAGATGTGGCGATTTATTATGAGGATCAGGATTTGAGGATTTATCAAGTTCGGCTTCCTGAAGAGCTTTGAGGGACTTCTAACTAACAAAATATCCGGCGTTGCTGATTAGCGGGATGTTTTTTGTTTCGCGCATACCGCTTACGCGGAACCGCTTGCGGTAGGCGCATTCGCGTAGCGTCTCGTAGAGAAGACGCAAATAAGAACGCAGAAAGATAAGTTAATTTCCTGAAGGGCTTTGAGCTTTTTGATTTAAAGATTGGATGTGATTTATTTCCTCTTGCCAGTAGGAGGGTAAGCTATTCCAGGGGTCTTTGTCAGGATGATCAGGGCTATCGTCGGTGACATAGATATATTGGATATTACGTGCCACAGCCTGATTGATATGTTGTTTCATCGTAGCGGCATCGGGTACGGTGTGAATTAAACAGGAAAAATGCTGAGGCTGGTAATTTTTCACATAGGATTGAGGTTGGTATTGATTCCAAGCTGTGGAATAATTTTCAAAAATGACTAAAGTATCTCCTGCTGGTCGGGTTAGGTATCCTTGGTCGGTTTGAGTCCCTTGGTTGAGTACGACCATTTGCAGTTGAGGCTGAGTTTTAATATGTTTGTAAATATTTTGATAATAGTCGAGCTTGTCTGAACTACTGGCGGCTTCATCTAAGAAAATGCCGTCAAGCTGGAAATGTTTAGCGTAGATATCAATATCGGCTCTTACTTGATTAATGTCACGCTTGCCGTAATTAGTAGCAACATAACCCAGGATAGTTACGCCTCCTTGCTTGAGGTCTTGAATTCCTCTCGCATAATCTCTATTTGGTGGGCCGTTATCGGGGCCATTATTGGGATTAATAATTGCGGTGATGGGGACTTGGCGAGCCGCCGCCGCGACTTGCGGCCAAGTGTATGTGGGGGGATTGTACCAGGTGGGATAGGAATAGAGGGGAATGAGAATTTTCACCTGTGCAGTGGCAATTTCTGGCTTGATGGCACTACAAGCGAGGGAAGTTGTCAATAAAGCACCCATAATCACTGTAGCTGTAGTTTTGGAATGAAGATTCATATTTAATTCAAAGATGCGATCGCCAACTGTTTGATATTATTTGTATCAGTTCTTACTTGTTGAATCAGGTTGTAATAACTATCTAAATGTGCATCTAAGAATTTTTGTTGAGTGAATAACTTCAGGGCGCGTTCATAGGCGCGCTGTCCAAATTCGCGCCTTGCGGATGGGGGTAGTTCTAGTAGCTGCAAAATCGCCGTTGCTAGGGCTTGGGGACGATGGGCTTGTACTAGCAATCCCGTATCACCTAAAGCTTCACTCACTCCCCCCACATCCGTAGACACAATTGTTGCACCGGAAAGCATAGCTTCAATCAGAGCATAGGGAAAGCCCTCAGAAATACTCGACATAGCCACGACATCGGCCTCACTATAAGCTCGCCAAGGCTCACTGGTAAATCCGGCAAAGTTAATGTTAGCTTCTAAATGCTCGGTGCGGACTAATTCTTGACATTGAGCAAAATACTTTTCGTCGGAAGGACGACCATAGAAGCGAAACTCGACATTGGGGATTTTTTCTCGCACGATAGCGGCTGCGGCTATCAAATCTAGCTGACCTTTGAGGGGAAAAATCAAGCCCATGTTCATGACTTGAGGACGCTCTTTCACTACTGGTGGGGTAGGATGAAAGACGTTGGGATCAGCCCCATTGTAAATTACTTTGATTTTATGCTCAGGGATACCCCACCAACGTTCCCAACGAGCATTGTATTCACAAACTGGAGAAATTTGATCGGCGTAGTGATAGTTGAGTTTAACTATCGCTCCCATTAATCGATACAAGAATTGACGCACAAATAGGGAAGAGATACTGCGATTTAAATTCAGATACTGCTCTCGGATATTGACCCCATGTTCGGTGAGCAGATAAGGTGTACCTCGTTCTAACTTAGCAATGATACAGGGTAAGCCACAAAAAGCGGCGGCGGAAGCATGGGTGATATCGGTTTGGGGAACAGGAAGATGAATGGGGATCAGAAACCGATATAGTAAGCGCATGGCTTCCGTTTGTTCGATGAGTTTGATGGTGGTAGGATTAACCAACGGATGCCAATCAGTAGCAGTTAAACGTCGAAAAGTTGACCATACCAGTTTGGACTCCATCGTTTTGTGGTAGTCATAACGCTGAAAATATTTGTGAATTGCCAGCACAATATAGCCCAACTGTTCAATATCTGATTCGGCTAAAAGAACTGCTGTTAAAAAACGCTCAAATAGGGGGATAAATTGAGTGGCGATGACTTTTTGTGTGGTGGCTAGTTTGCTTTTGAAGGCTTGGGAAAAGGGGAATCGCCAAGAGTATTCTACAGGGTCTTCTGTTCCCCACAAAGGTACTTTTATCAGTTGTTTGATATTAGAGGGTAATTGATAGCGTAATTCTAAATAAGGATTAGCAGCGATCGCAAACAAATGAAAATCTATCTCTGGCAGTTGATTTGTGAGGGCATCGCACCATGTACTTACGCCTCCCTTGTGGTAAGGATAAGTGCCTTCAGTAGTTAATAATACAGATACTCTGTTCATAATCACTCTGGTAAGAATCGGATAGCTGCCATTTGTCCCACGAGTAAAGCATCATGAGGATTTTCAAACTGGATTTCTACAGTGTGGCTCATGTCTTCAGATGGTAAAGGATTAATGGTGACAATCTTGCCGTCAAACTTCTGAGCCGCTTCTCCTGTACCTATTTGCACCGTTGCTTTTTGACCCCGACGCAGAGCGTTAATTAAACGAGCATTGACTAATACTTCCACATTCAAATATTTCAATTGCGCCAATTCTAAAAGCGGATTACCCGTGAAGATTTGGTCGCCTATTTTTACTGGTAATTGCACCACTACACCAGCACTTGTTGACCT
>JBODRP010000445.1:0-3380 GCA_050633005.1 Trichormus sp.
GCTCTAGCTCCATCGCTAAATGATACATTTGCTAATGCAGTATTTTCAGGAAAACTCAAGCGCAAATTGTTATTATCAATATCTAATCCTATGACTCCAGGTTCAGCTAATCCCCCCAATTCTATTCGACCACCAAAAGCATTTAATCTTCCTCCGTTTAAGTTCACTTCTCCACCAACTAGTAGCAAACTCCGCCCATCAGGAACTCTCAGTCCTGTGGCACTTCCTCCAGCTGGTGCGATGGAATTATTTTGAATTGCTCCATTAGCACTTTGATAAAATAAGGCTGAAGGATTGATTGTTAGTAAGGGAACTTCAGAAGCAGAAGCCTGAAAAAAGCCCTGATTACCAAATTGGATAGCATTGGCTGTGGTCGCTACAAATGATCCTCTAACATCTAGCTTGGCGTTTGATCCAAAGATAATCCCATTGGGGTTGATCAAAAATAGGTTGGCATCACCCCCTGATACGCCTAATGTTCCGCGAATTTTGGAGGGATCATTTCCTGTCACCCTAGCTAGAATGTTCGTGACTCCCGGATCAAGGAAGAGAACTGTTGCTCCTGAATCTACATCAAGTTGGGAAAAACTATGAAAAAGGTTGCTACCGTGTTGAAGCCCACCCCCAATGGTACAACTGCCAGTACAATTGCTGGGTGTGGTTGGGGTAGTCCGATCTATTTGGATAGATTGAGCCTGCACTGGAATGGTCGTAGCCACTAAAAATAGCGAGATCCCCCAAACACACCAACTCGCATTAAAGCACTGTTTCATAATCTAAACACTATAAATACCGAGTCCATTGGAACATTAAATATTGAGGAGTGAGGAGTGAATAATCGTCTTCTCTTGCTGATAATTCAGAAGCAATCCCCAGAAATACATAATTACCTCAGCAGATATCTCTTCTTTAATAGGCGGAGGGTCCATTGTTCCACCACCATTAGCCACTATTACTGCCTTGCGTTTCTTCACAAAAGATCCCTCCGCGTTAGAAAAATCCTCTTCTGCTGTATCTAGATTTTCGCTCTGAGCATCTGGGTTAGATTTTTTGCCCTTTTTACTCAGTAAACTCTGAATATCTTTTTTTATTTGTTGTTGATTTTGAGAATCCATAACTTTTACTTTTGTTGCAGATTGGGTAGATGTGTTTACTTACTTTGTGATGTACTAATTAAGCTCAATTCAATTAGTACATTTAGACAATAAAGCAATCAAGCCTAGAGAAGAACAGAAGAATTATGTTTCTAAATCTTTCATGAATGCTCATAACTATACATTCAGATGGGCTTGTAACAATTATGCGTTGTGTCACAAAACTTTATAAAATACGCACATGGCGATATTAGTGATTCATCATCAATGCCCCATGACGGCAGTTGCTCCACTTGGGGAAACCCCAAGACTGCACTGCCTCCCCCATTCCCCATAAGTATTATTTCCTTCACAAAAAGACACAATTGGGTAGAATTGTTTAAAGTAATATCTGCACCTGTTAACCAAAGGTATCAGCAAACTCATGCAACTGAAAATCAGTGCATCTAAACTACCCTTCGCACCTCTACTACTCATTGCGCCTTTTTTCCTCTGGGGAACGGCAATGGTAGCTATGAAAGGAGTCATCCCCCATACAACACCCTTATTTATGGGGGGGTTGCGGTTGCTACCAGCCGGAGTATTAATTTTAATCGTTGCCGCAATTATGGGTAGACCCCAGCCTACAGGTTGGCTAGCCTGGCTGTGGATTGGTTTATTTGGTCTGATTGATGGCACATTATTTCAAGGATTTTTAGCGGAAGGATTAGTCAGAACTAGTGCTGGTTTAGGTTCAGTGATGATTGACTCTCAACCTCTGGCTGTTGCCTTACTATCTTTGTGGCTATTTCAAGAACGCATTGGTTTATGGGGATGGCTAGGGTTAGGCTTGGGTGTCACTGGTATTAGTTTAATTGGCTTACCAGATGAGTGGATTTTCAGCTTACTGGGTACTGGTGCAGATGTGGCCATTGGTGACTGGCAAAACTTCTTTGCTAGCGGTGAATGGTTGATGCTGTTAGCGGCTTTGTCGATGGCAGTGGGAACAGTATTAATTAGATTTGTGACTCGTTATGCTGACCCAGTAACCGCTACAGGCTGGCATATGATTTTAGGTGGTGTGCCATTGTGGGGTGTCTCATCAATGGTAGAATCCCAGCAATGGCAGAATCTAGTCAATTCTGATTGGTTGGCTTTAGCTTATGCTACGGTATTCGGTAGTGCGATCGCCTATGCTTTATTTTTCTACTTTGCCTCTAGAGGTAGTCTTACTAGTCTGAGTTCCCTGACTTTCCTCACACCAGTTTTTGCTCTCCTGTTTGGTCATCTCTTACTCTCAGAAGTCCTTAGTACATTGCAATGGGTAGGAGTATTCCTGACTTTAATCAGCATCTACCTGATCAATCAACGTGATAACTTAGCGGGGCAAACGAAAAATTTGACTTTAGAAGAAACAGCTAATACACAGCAAACACAACTCACAGAAGCCCCTAGCAAACAACTAAATCCCCTAGTTGTATCCGTCAGAAAATCAGAATCCGAAACCCTACCCTAATTACCTCTAGGATTATCTGCATCGCAAGCAAACAAATATTCCATTTATATTGTTCACAGTCAACAGTCAAATACTAAAAGCAAAATAATTTACTATTTGGAGTTACCTAAACATAATTTATGGTAAAAAAGCAAAAAACACCCACAAATAATTACATAAGGTAGTATAATTTACATAATTTCCACGAAAAATTAAACTTTATTTACCATATAAAAGTTACTATTTAGAGATATTCTCTCACTTCCCTAGCACTTTTAGGCTGCAATTTTGAACTTAATATGAGGCTATACCGCTCCTCAATTTTAATCATTACCTATTTTTCCTGCCTGGGATTTTACTTAAATCGTGCCAGTGCAGCTACACCTAACTTAGTCCCTCAAGTTTGGTATCTGGCAGCTAGTTCCACTCAAGCAACTAAACCAGTTGTTCTGACCCCAGGTAGTCAAGGCTCAGATGTGCGAATCTTACAAACTCAATTAAAAGAGTTAGGATACTATGATGACTTGATAGATGGAAAATACGGTCAAAGTACAAAAAATGCTGTAGTCAAATTCCAGACGGCTAAGGGTTTAAAAAGGGTAGATGGTTTTGCTGACCTGACAACCCAAAAAACTCTGCAAAGCATATCTGCACAGAACAAGAGTCAATTAGCCATCTCTACTACTACTGATACCTCTGCTGCATCCAATTCCAGTCGCCCGAATAATACCAAACCCCAATCTGCTCACAAAGATTTAATGTGGTGGTTAATATTGACATTGGGAACTTTAGGGAGTATCGGGGCGATTTTG
>JBODRP010000446.1:0-3374 GCA_050633005.1 Trichormus sp.
CTTGACCTTAAGGTTTTGTTACATAGTTATAAATTTTCCCGCCGACTTACTTAGTGAGCAGTTATTATCAACAATTGATCATAACTGCTCACTAACTACCAAAAATTCAAACTTCCGCCGGGTGATATTCCTGTTGTCTTTCTACAAAGGTCTGCACGCGAGAACGGTAATCTCTGACGATTTCATCCACCCAATCCCGCTCGTTACTATTAGCATATAAATGTACTAATGGTTCACTAGCATCAGGTAGAACTAACAGCCAATTATCATGAAAAGGTTCGCGGATTTTCACGCCATCGATGAGTTCTAAGTGTTGGGCGGGGTGAGTTTCCACTAGGTAGCGCATCAATGCACCCTTAGCTGACCAAGGACAGCGAATCGTATGGGTTTTATGAATGACACGAGGTAATTCTGATCTTACAGTAGCTAGCGATCGCTCTTGAATTGTCAACATCTCAATAATTTTGGCGATGCAGAACATAGAATCAAAGCCGGGATGCAACTGTGGGAAAATAAAACCAGTGTCACCGCTACCACCTAGCACCACATTGGGATTTTTCTGGCAAGCTTCCATTAATGCCGTTGGGTTAGCTTTGGTACGAATTACCCGTCCATCATGACGACGCGCTACCAATTCCACTGCACTAGAGGAATGCACCGGCACAACTACCGTGCCTCTGGGGTTAGAGGTGAGGATCATATCTACCATTAGAGCAGTTAAAAGTTCACCCCGAATGGGAAACCCAGACTCATCCACTAAAATTAGCTGTTCCCCATTGGCGGATACCTGCACACCAAAATTAGCTTTCAATGCTTCCACCACATGACCCAACTGAGTCAGCAGTGCTTCCCTGTCAGTAGTAGATACAGCATTTTTATTCAAGCTAGCATTGAGAACAACGGCATCTGCGCCAAATTTATCTAACATTTGGGGTAAAACTGCCCCAGACACTGCATAAACGTAATCAATTACCACTTTGGCGCGACTGTTTTGCAGAGCTGAAACATTTAACAGTTTCTCAAAAGCTGTGCAGTAAAGGTCAATAACTTGGCTGGGGTAAGCAACATCACCAATTTCATGGGCGAGGGCGCGGCGCATATCTTCTTTAAAGAAAGCCCCCTCAATTTTCTTTTCCTGAGCTTTCGAGATATTAATCCCCTTAGCATCCATAAATTCTATCAGGATGTAGTCGGGGCGATCGGGATGTACTCGCACATGAATACCTCCCGCTATTTTCATGGTGGGTATGACTGTCCGCGCAATGGGGATGGCTGTAGCATCCAAGTTATGCACATCTACACCCACTGACATCAAGCCCGCAATTAATGACCTTGTCACCATGCGGGAGACGTTGCGTTGGTCACGGGAGACAGCTACCTTTAATTTTGGTTTTAAAGTAGAACCATAAGCCGCCCCCAACTTCACCGCAAATTCTGGGGTGATGTCGATATTGGCTAACCCTTGTACACCACGTTGCCCAAATAGATTCCGTTGGGCAGTGCTACCCCAAATCAGGTTAATATTTAAAATTGCTCCTGATTCAATTTTCTTACTCGGCCAAACTCTCACACCGGGGCTAATTTGGGCTTCCTCCCCAATGGTAGATAAAGAACCAACTACAGCCGCCTCTAAAACATGGGCGCGTCTGTCTACACGCGTCCCACGGGAAATTACACAGGCACTTAATTGGGCTTCTTCCCCAATAACTGCCCCATTCCAAACAATGGGACGCTTGAGATTAGCATCAGCCCCAACGGTGACATTATCCCCGATGATAGTTCCGGCTTCGATTTGCACTCTTGCACCGATGCGGCAATTGCTACCAATTAAAGCCGGGGGTTCGATATGGGCTGAGGGGTCAATGTAAGTATTTTGTCCTACCCACAAGCCGCTAGTTTCTTCTCTGTAGGCAAAATCTAGTTTTACCTTCTGTTCTAAAGCATCATACTGGGCTTCCCGATAGGCATCTAGGTGTCCGACATCACACCAGTAACCTTGGGCGATGTAACCATACATCGGTTCATCTTTAGCTAACAGTAAGGGAAATAAATCTTTAGAAAAGTCGCATTCTGTATGGTCAGGGAGATATTCTAAAACTTCGGGTTCGAGAATATAAGTACCAGTGTTGACCGTATCTGAAAAAATTTCACTGGTGGAGGGTTTTTCTAAAAAGCGTTTAATTTTACCTGTTTCATCGGTGATGACTACGCCAAACTCAATTGGGTTAGGAACTCTAGTTAAAATGAGAGTAGCTTTGGATTGATTTTGTTTGTGAAAGGCGATCGCAGCTGTTAAATCAAAATCTGTGATACTATCACCACTAATCACTAAAAAAGTTTCATCCAAAAGTTCGGCAATGTTTTTTACACAACCTGCTGTCCCCAAAGGTTGGTCTTCTTCTACGGCGTAGGTCATTTGTACGCCAAAATCGCTGCCATCCTGAAAATAGTCCCGCAAAACATCAGGTAAGTAATGCAGTGTGGCAATCACTTCTGTGATTTGATGTCTTTTGAGTAAATTGATAATATGTTCAGCGATCGGTCGGTTGAGAATCGGCACCATCGGTTTTGGTAGATCGCAAGTTAACGGGCGAAGTCGCGTTCCTGAACCGCCTGCCATCAGCACTGCACGCATAAATCCTCCTTAACTTTTCCCAGCTATAAGCTGTCTGCAAACCTGTGAGAGTATATTAGTGTTTTTATCCAGTTTCCTACAAACATGGATGATTGAGGAACTTCCGCCAGAGACATCTAATACCAATTTTGGATTTTGGATTTTGGATTTTGAATTGCCAGCCTACATTCATAGGCTATTAAGTAGAACAGGGTAAATAACTAAAGGTTTGTAGTGAGAACTTTAGTTCTCAAAAAAGGACTAAAGTCCTTACTACGAACTGAATCTTAGTCTTTTTACATTACTTAACATAGTTCGTTTTTTTCAACTGGTTCTACTTACAGCAGATCAAAATAATACTACTTATCCCAATTTGGTATAAGGGAAATAAGTATAAGTGCTGATTGCGTGAAATCGTTAATGTCTGGAGTGGGTTACACCTACCCTAGACGATCAACCTCATGCAACACTTACTACTAAAAAAGTTCCTACTGCTCAGGGTTTCATTATGTTAGCTATCAGTCGCTTCTGAAGCAACCAGCCAGAAGGTTAATCAACAGTAGCCAAAAAGCTAACAATCACTCACTTTTCCTCACTTTTCTTAACAACCCACGAATCATGCCTCTGTTAAGTTCAATATTTTCTGTAAAATCCTGATGGTCAGCTATCATTCATATTTCAATATCTAGTGATATGCCATATGATATGCGAATGTTACTAGGATTTAAAACACAACTCAAACTCAACAATCAGCAACGCA
>JBODRP010000447.1:0-3374 GCA_050633005.1 Trichormus sp.
TTCGTCATAATCAGCGATCGCACCTGCATAGTCACCCACACAATAACGGGCGAATCCTCGATAGTAATAAGCTTCAGCTAAGTTAGGATTAATTTTAATGGCGCGAGTTAAATCTGCGATCGCTCCTTGATAATCTTTGAGTTCATTGCACAGAATCATCCCTTGTTTGAGATAAGCTATGGCATAGTCTGGTGGTTGTTTGCCGGATGCGGTATGATTAGCGATCGTTCCTTGATACTCCCTTGGCAAATCCGTATAGAGTCCCTGTTGGAAAAAAGAGTCAGCATTCATCTAATTTTCTTATCTTGTTGCAGTAAGCATGAGCTTGATGAGTCTTAAGCTGCCATTAATAGGGTAGGACACTGTATCTAGATTAAACTATAAATTTAGACATAATACCAATATATATATAGCTATATTTGGCACAATTTTTATTTCATGCCATTGAAATATGTAAAGATATCAAGAATCCAGCTATTATCACAGTTGGATGTAGTGAAAATCATCACTATCTTCAACTGGTTTATCTAGATTTCATCAGGTGGAGCGCGGAATATGTACGACAAAGAGGACATCAAAGCGATGCTTGATAGCATGAGTGTCGTGGATGTGCTAAGAATATTGTCTCAAGTTTGTTATGAAAAAGCTGAATATTTGAGAACCGACTACCAACACACCGAAACTGCAAGAGAGTGGGAGAAGGTGGGTAGAGCCGTAGGTAAGATAAAAATCAAAACAGAATTATATTAATCACACAGTTAAAATTATCTATCCTGTGGATTTATCTCCAAAGAATGGATAATAAAAAACTTTCCAGGTAGAAAATTTGTAGATAACTTTTCCCTTGAGTCAACTATCAAAAGTATGAATTATTATGACGTAATTGGTAAATTACGGCTAGATATCTAATACCAATTCTCCAAAATAAAGCTACACATAGACAGCAGGGGGCAGGGAGCAGGGGGCAGGGGAAGAATTATCTGTAGCCGGAATTTAGAGAAATGGTATAACTAGCCATAACACACTTACCTAGTTTGTTCCGCGTAGCGGTATTACGTACAGCCTGCGGCATAGCTGCGCTTAGAGCGTAGCGGGGGGAGCATCGTGACGTAGCTTGCTTCCGCGTACCGATATTACAAATTACGAATTACGAATTACGAATTACGAATTACCAAACCCTCCCCCTCCCGGAGTAGCAATAACTAACACATCCCCAGGATTCATTTCTACCGTCGCCGTACTACCTAAATCCTCTTTTATGCCATTGGCACGCTCTACCCAGTTGCATCCCACCTTTCCAGGTTCACCACCATTTAAGCCAAAAGGAGGTATAACCCGATGATTAGAAAGAATATTAGCACTCATCGCCTCTAAAAAGCGCAGACGACGAATTACGCCATTACCGCCATGATATTTACCTTTACCACCACTATCATGACGCAGACTAAAACTTTCTAACATAACAGGATAGCGGGTTTCTAAAACTTCTGGATCAGTCAAGCGAGAATTAGTCATGTGAGTATGAACTGCATCAGTACCATGAAAATCAGTTCCTGCACCAGAACCGCCGCAGATAGTTTCATAATATTGATAGCGATCGCTCCCAAAGGTAAAATTATTCATTGTCCCTTGAGAAGCTGCCATCACACCCAACGCACCATATAAAGCATCGACAACAGCTTGGGAAGTTTCCACATTACCCGCAACTACGGCGGCTGGATAGGTTGGGTTTAACATACAACCTTCAGGAATAATAATTTCTAAAGGTTTCAAACACCCCGCATTCAGAGGAATAGTATCATTAACTAAAGTCCGAAACACATATAAAACTGCTGCCTGAGTCACCGCTTTAGGAGCATTAAAGTTACTGTTTAATTGAGGAGATGTGCCAGTAAAATCAATTTTAGCACTGCGATTTTCTCGATTAATTGTCACCTGCACTTGTATTTTAGCACCGCTATCCATTTCACATATAAACGAACCATCCTTTAACACATCAATAGCTCTTCTCACCGACTCTTCAGCATTGTCTTGGACAAATTTCATATAAGCTTGGACTGTTGATAGTCCATATTGAGACACCATCTTAGATAATTCCTGAACTCCCCTTTCATTAGCTGCAATTTGTGCCTGAAAATCAGCAATATTTTGGTTAGGATTACGAGCCGGATAACGATGATTTAATAGTAATTTTCTGACGGCCTTTTCTCGGAATTGTCCCTGTTCTACTAAGAGAAAATTATCAAATAAAATGCCTTCTTCCTCTACAGTTTGACTATGGGGAGGCATAGAACCAGGGGTAATTCCACCGATATCAGCTTGATGTCCGCGAGAAGCCACGTAAAATAGGGGACTGGAGATATTTTCACCAATTTCCAGAAATACAGGGGTAATAGCAGTAACATCAGGGAGGTGAGTGCCACCGTTATAGGGATTATTTGATAAATAAACATTTCCTGGTTGAATACTGTCACCTTCGTCATTAATTAAACTGCGGACACTTTCACTCATTGAGCCTAAATGTACAGGAATATGAGGGGCATTAGCTACTAATAATCCTGAAGCATCGAAAATCGCGCAGGAAAAATCTAAACGTTCTTTAATATTGACTGATGCAGCAGTATTTTGCAGGACAATTCCCATTTGTTCAGCAATAAACTGATAAAGATTCTTGAAAATTTCTAACCGTACAGGATCAGGTTGGGATGTAGTGAACATTTTGCTTTTTACCTCATGGAATGTGAGAAAAATTGTAAAATATAGCTGCCGAATCATTAATTAACCATTAAAAATGCAAGACTCGGAAGCGAAAGAAAATCCCTATAGAGATTTATCCACACCAGAACAAAGAAAAAAGTGGTATAGTCCAGTAGCAGATGCTTACAACAAAGCAAGACCACGCTACCCTGAAAAAATCATTACTCGTGCTGTAGAGTTAGCAAACTTACCTCCAGATGCCAAGATTTTAGAATTAGGATGTGGCCCCGGAACAGCAACCACAGCTTTTGCAGACAGGGGATTTACAATGGTATGTATTGAACCTAGTTTGGCAGCTTGTGAGTTAGCTCGACATAATTGTGTTAATTATCCCCAGGTTGAGATTATTAATACTACCTTTGAAGAATGGCCAATAGAAACTCAGAAATTTAACGCTGTAGTGGCAGCAACTTCTTTTCATTGGATGTCACCAGAAATGAGATGTTTTAAATCTGCTCAGGCATTAAAACAGGATGGTAGTCTCATTTTATTGTGGAATATTCCATTGCAACCCCAAGAGGAAGTTTGTCAGATTTTGCGAGCAGTTTATCAAAATCAAGCTGTATCTGTATCACCATATGAAAGTCGAGAAAATCACGAAAAGGACTTGGTTAATA
>JBODRP010000448.1:0-3333 GCA_050633005.1 Trichormus sp.
AGGCGATCTTGAATGCAGTGGCTAACTTCCCCCACCAACTGATTAGCTAAGTTCTCGACTGCTTGCTCTCGACTGCGATAAGACAAATAGCCCACTAACCCAACTGCTCCTAATGTTTGCAACACAAAAGGAATCAGTAGTATCCATCGCAGGGAAATTTTGATTCGGGATAGAGAGGCAGACAACATACTTCATACAATTTCCGGCTTAGAACTTAGGCATAGCAGTTTTAATCAGTGTCAAGATAGAAAAGACACACTCTCAGGCAGTATATAAGGGCTTGGTAAGTACTGACAATCAAGTTAATAGATTGATTGACAGGGATAATTTCATTTATAGTTCCCAAAATTACGGCGGTTTTAACTAATACTAAGTTTTGCTCAAAGGTAGTATCTGTTCTTGGCTAAATGTGATAAGTCGCGTCTCTAGAGGTAGTTTATAGTACAGTTTTCAGGAACTTCCAGATCACAAAATATCCAAAATCCAAAATGTAGGGTGCGTCAGTTTGAGAAAATCTAACTATACCCAAAAGTTATTCATACTGACGCACCCTACCAATTCATATAGTTGGGATAATCTATTTTCTGGTAACTGGCAAAAATTAAACGCTATTTCTAGATGAAGATGACTTTGAGCAAATCATTATGTTATTTATTTATATTTTGATAACAGTATAATTACTTAATTTTACTAATTGATTACAGAAACTAACTTTGATTGAGCAAAAACCCTGTAAACCCAATGAAATCGGCACTTTCATGTATGTTGACAGGTAAAATCCTTCTCCAAATTGTTGCAATAAAAAGAATTACATTAAAAATTACAAAATCAACAAAAAACAACCTGAAAACTTATATTTAAAATCAGCAAGGAATTGAACACATACATTTCTCACAAGACACTGCTATTTTTTGCTAACATTATCCCGAATTTTAGATTTGTTAAAAAATTTTTCTCTGGTCAAACTATTTACATACATAAAAACGTATGTTTAATATAGATTCAGTGGTGAGACAAGACAGATGTCTAGCTCCTACTAAAAATCAACAATGAGTTCAAGTGTAAAAAAATGGCAGTCGAAAAAACCAATTCTTCTTCAAGCTTGGCAGAAGTTATTGACCGTATCTTAGACAAAGGTATCGTTGTAGATGCTTGGGTACGTGTTTCTTTGGTTGGTATTGAATTATTAGCTATTGAAGCTCGCATCGTAATTGCGTCTGTTGAAACCTACTTGAAATATGCAGAAGCTGTAGGTCTAACTCAGTCCGCCGCCATGCCTGCTTAATGATTAAGCAAACACTCAAATGTCAGGATTAATTTAAATAATTCTGGCATGATAATTTCCGAGAAATTAAGTTCAATAACGCAAATATTTAAGGTACAAAAAAATGGCAGTTGAAAAAACCAATTCTTCTTCAAGCTTGGCAGAAGTTATTGACCGTATTTTAGACAAAGGTATCGTTGTAGATGCTTGGGTACGTGTTTCTTTGGTTGGTATTGAATTATTAGCTATTGAAGCTCGCATCGTAATTGCGTCTGTTGAAACCTACTTGAAATATGCAGAAGCTGTAGGTCTAACTCAGTCTGCTGCCATGCCTGCTTAGTTATTAAGCAGATACCAGAAATTCAGCATTGTTAATTTGGTAATTATCATATATATCTGCTTTTCTCTAATTATCTAGATAAGAAGAGACAAGCAGATATTTTTTAATTGTTACAAGTATTTCACGATTTGGATCTGTTTGATGATTTTGGTGAATTAGTATTAGCAGCTACAGTACGGTATCCTCCAAAGTTTTAGGTGCGTTACAGCTTACGCCTAACACAAAGGCAATATTGCAGGAGGAAAATCCACACTGCAATTTGCCTCCCCTACATTGCAGGTGTTTCGCCAGCATGATTTTATTACTCTTAAAAAAGAAAATCCCCTAATCTTGTAGCCAAAAGCTAGTAAGAATAGGGGAAGGTATAATTCAACAATGAGTTCTAATTTAGAAATTCAGATATAAGTATCGTGATGCTATCAATTTCTGCACTATAAAACTTGTAAAAATTGATAATTTTATTCAAAATTTGCTATATTAATAATAATCAACTCCTGTATTATTTAGGAGTTAGTTATATCTTTATAATTACTGTATACAGTATAACATAATAATTTGAATTACACATATTATTTTTTAATTTTTTGATTTAAATTACGAACTTTCTCTTGATACTTGGGCAGCATAAAAATATGTATTAACTGAATATTGTGCGTTTTTTGTTATAGGAGTCATATTTAATTTTTGGAACATAAATAGTGGCATAGCAAGGCTAAAGTAGTGCAAAAAATATAGTTATTGTGGTGTCGGCTAGATGCCCATCCCAGAAGAGAGTTTTAATGTTGCCATAAAAAATTCGTTTCATCGGCGTACCCTGCGGGAAGCAAGCTATATCTGCGTACATCTGCGTTTTTTATCCAAATCTAATCCACTACAATTTAAGGGTAAAATATATTGCATCTGACAATTAAGTAACATTACCCAAAATTTTTTAACCCCTGTATTTAAACTGAGAGCAAATGACAGGCTTGCTAAATTTTTACGTATTTCTACTCAGGTTGTAGGTGGTGATATCTATATATTCTTGGTCAAATTCCTGTAAAATCGAGAGTACAACTAATCTTTGAATTAAAATATATACAGATATTCAGCCATGTCTTTTCCAGTAACTGATGTATTAGAAGCAGGGCGCATATATAGAAGTATAGGCAAAATACCTACTGATTTGTTGCGTGCAGAGATTTATCGTGCTTGGGAAAGATCACATCTACAAGGAGCAAACCCATATGCTTTACAAGCAGAAAAGCTTTCAGGGTTAGATACTGAGCGTCTAGTAGAGTCAAGTACTTATTTAATTAATGCGGCTCGGCCTTATTTCCGCATATTATCACAAGCCGTAGGCAGAGAAAGTCATGCAGTAATGTTAAGTAATCATCATGCCGTCTTATTAGATGTATTTGGGGATGAGGAAACCATACACAGGACAGAAGGATTTCCTGTACCTGGAACTCTGATGTCAGAGGCTGTGGCTGGTGCTAATGGTATTGGTACACCGCTAGCCGAAGAAAGTTATACAGAAATTGTAGCAGCCGAGCATTTTATTGAGGGGTTTCATCCTTTTAGTTGTCAGGGAACTCCTCTGCGTAATGAGCAAGGGGAAATAGTTGGAGTGTTAAGTATTTCTGCACGTAGTCCAGATGTGAGACAACGATTAAAAGAGATACTAATTTGTGCTGCTCATGGTATTGAAGCAGAATTTTTGGTAGCCAATTTAGAAAAAGATGTTCGC
>JBODRP010000449.1:0-3322 GCA_050633005.1 Trichormus sp.
TGGGATAAACCCTTACAAGCAGTGATTACAGAAACTGGATTTTTCCTATAGCGGCTCATAGCAAAGCGACATAATGGAACTGGATAAATCCATATTTTTGATCTCAAATCCCAAATTGCTATGACTCAGAAAACTCTAACTTCACGCTGGCAAATGGTCGCAATGTATATGTTACTAGGTGCGATCGCCATCATTACACTTTTCCCCCTACTGTGGCTCATTAGCACCGCTTTAAAATCACCGACAGAAAATATCTTACAATCGCCACCCCAGTTATTACCTAGTCAACCTACCCTAGAAAACTTCTCCAAAGTATGGCAATCTTTACCTTTTGGGCAGTACCTCTATAACAGTACATTGGTAGCAATGCTGACTGTAGGTTTAAATTTACTCTTTTGTTCCTTAGCTGCCTACCCCTTAGCACGGCTATCATTTCCGGGGAGGAATGGGATTTTTATTGCGATCGTTTCTACTATTATGATTCCTTTTCAGATCGTGATGATACCCCTGTACATTTTGACCGTGCAGTTAGGCTTGAGAAATACTTATTTGGGAATGATTTTCCCTAGCTTGGCTTCTGCCTTTGGGATTTTTCTGTTGAGACAAGCTTTTATGGGTGTTCCCAAAGAAATAGAAGAAGCTGCCCGCATGGATGGCAGTTCTGAATTAGGTTTATGGTGGCATATTATGTTACCAGCCGTTAGACCAGCACTAGTCACTTTAGCTATTTTTGTGTTTATTGGTTCATGGAGTGACTTTCTTTGGCCTTTAATAGTCATTCAAGATGAAAGTTTATACACCTTACCCTTGGGAGTAGCCAAGTTAGCAGGGACATTTTCTCTAGACTGGCGTTTAGTAGCGGCTGGTTCAGTGATTGCGATCGCACCTGTATTATTACTATTCCTGATTTTACAGCGTTATATTGTCGCCACTGATACGGGAAGTGGAGTTAAGGGGTGATTTGTAATTCGTAATTCGTAATTCGTAATTTTTAAACCCATTACTTATTACTTATTACTTATTACTTATTACTCATTACTTATTACTTATTACTTATTAGGTACAAAATCAACACCCTACCCCTACACCCTGAAAATTAATAGTATACGGTTCATCTAAAGACTGTTGAGTGCTGGCTTTCATGGCGTTTAAATAACGTTGGAAAATTTGCAGTTTTGAGAAATCAGGACGATAGGTGAGATTGCCTTGTTTCTCAAACAGGGGTGTAGTAAAAATTACTTGATAATCTGGGTTAGATTCAGAGTCTTGGGTAAGCCAACTAGATTCGGGGGAGATAGGAATTAAACCGGGAGGTAATTTCCCTTCTAAAAAGGCTAGGAGTCTTTGCTGACAATTGGTGGTGTTGATACCACGGGCTTCAAATAGTTGTATAACTTCCCCAAATGCTAGGGTTCTGTCTGGTAAGAGTCGCAGTAATTCTGTAAACAGAAAATAATCTGTATATTGATGACGAGATTCTTCTAACACTTGGGGATGTAGGGGTAGTAGGGCTAAACCATAGGCAACGCGACTACAGTTAGGAATGCCATTGTCACCTAGGTATGTATCTTGGATAATCTTGGCGTTGGGGAGTTTCTGACGCAACCAACGATTAATTACGTCTAAAGTTGCCACGCCGCCACTTAAAATTGCTTGGTTAATGGCTTCTGTGGGAATACCACGGGCTACTAATAATTTATTGAGTTCTCGATTCAGACGACGCACAAAGGGGACTAATACCTGAGTTTCTAAATCTCGACGCTGTAAAGTCCAGCGTTGATCTGCTAATTCAAAGCTAAAAGACTCTTGGCGTTGTAAAATCAGTTTTAAAGCTAGGGCGGCATCTAATACAGCTTGTCCTAGTAGGGAACTTTCTAGACGCTGCTGTAGGAAAATCCGCGCCTGAATATCTGGTTCTCCCACGCGGGGTAATTCTAAATCTGCTAAACCTAAACTTTCCCACTCGGCTGTGTCTAAATCTGGAAAGGCTGATTGCCATTGCCAAGGGTTAGTATCAGTTTCGGAACTAGCTTGTGGCTTTTCTCCACGAGATTGGCGATATTTGGGCGGTAATAATAATTGACAGATAATATCTTGCTCAATTCCTTTACTAGCATAAGCAAAACCGTGGAGCAGGAAATGATTATGGGTGAGTTCTCCTAAGCTATGGGAAGTTGGCAGATCAACTAAGGCCATTTCTGTGGCAGTTGCGCCAAGATTCATCACTAGGGTATTACCAACGATCGCATAATCACTACTTGGAGATGGGGTTAAACCTTGGTGAGTGCTAAATTGCACTGTCTCACCATTAGCACCATTAAGGATGCTGAGTAAACTAGCGATCGCTTCTTCTATAAAGAATACTTGTTGGGGATGTTGCACTAATTTACTTGTGAGTAAAGCTTCCCGCACATTAAAGCGATATTGTTCTGACCAACTAGATGGTGCGTTACAAATCACACCAGTAATATTCTCAATAATCCGGTGAAAGGTGCTTTCATCTAAGCCGACGGCTGTAGCAATTAACCCTTGTGTTGTGCTGTCCCGATCTGCTTTGAGGGTTAAAAGTAATTTGGAGAGCGATCGCACTATCCAAATTAACGGCCCGGCCGAGAATTGGTTAAATTGCAGTACAGGTTGCCATTTTTGTTCTGCATTTTTATAAGGAATTGCTACCTGTAAATATGGTTTTAACTGAGCGGAGTACAGATGATTTTTCATTCTCTCATCCGTGCCGTCAGCTTGTTTGGGAGGAATAGACGTGTTAGGTAGATAAACCTCTGCGGGTAAACGGAAGGATTGCTGGAAAGTATTAGTTCCCGGTTGCTGTTCTGCTGACCAACAAATTGGATAGACTACACCAGTAGAACGATTTAACAAGGTGGCAGAAATCCCTGTAGTTCCTAAATCTATGCCTAAATACCAAACCCCCTCTACACCATCGCTAGGAGTATCAGGAGTGATTACATAACTGTCGCCTTCTGTAATTGAGGCTTCCTTTTTTTTTTCAGTAGCGTTACAGTCTAAGGGCGTTTGTGTATCTGGCGAAGAAATGGGGTCACAGGGGGCTACAGTCAATGTATGTTCTGTTACTTCTGATGCTTCGCCTAGCCCATCACTAACCCAAAATTCGGCACTTTCCACCCCAATTACTGGTGATTTTGGTGATTGTGGGCTTGGTTCATCCAGCTTTGCTAAATCTTGGTGTAATTTCAGCCATTGCTCTTCATTGAGAGAAATATCTGGAAGATTGGCTAACTCACTGACTTCTGGTGAGAGTAAATTTTCTTGGGGGGAAGCGGGAATAAATTCTTCTGGTGAC
>JBODRP010000450.1:0-3319 GCA_050633005.1 Trichormus sp.
AGCAATGAATAGCAATAGTCAAGAACAACTAGTCATTGTGCGTGGCGAAATTACGAGTAATCCTCGTGTTACCCGCAGTCAACGGGGACAGTTTTGGTTAAATGTATCGCAACTAGATCAAGTCAAAAATCCGGGTAAAAAAGAAAAATCTGAGGAAAATACGCAAAAAGGCGTAACAGGTAAGTTGTATGTCACAGTACCTATACTTCAAATTACAGGATTACATCCTCAACAACAAATTGAAGTAACTGGGGTGTTGTACAAGCCGAAAGGTGCATCTAACCCAGGTGCTTTTGATTTTCAGAAATTCCTGAAGCAAGAAGGTGCATTTGCTGGTTTAATGGGACGGCAAATCAATGTTGTGGATGAAGATGGACAATGGGGATGGTGGCAAATTCGGGATAGAATTGTGCGATCGCAAGTTCGTTGGTTAGATATTCCAGAGGGGCCACTTGTGAGTGCAATGGTATTAGGTGGCAAAGCTGTTGATTTACCTTATGATATCCGTGATTTATTTATCAAAGCTGGATTAGCTCATGCGTTGGCAGCTTCAGGATTTCAAACTTCTTTGATTTTGAGTGTGATTTTGCAGCTAACCAAGGGGGCAAAAAAAGCTACCCAAGTAACCCTGAGTTCCCTGGCTTTAATTATTTTTGTATGTTTAACAGGCTTCCAACCGTCGGTACTAAGAGCCGTGATTATGGGTTTTGCGGCGTTGGTGGGGTTAGCCTTAAATAGGAAGGTAAAGCAGTTAGGTTCACTGTTATTAGCTGCAACTGTATTATTAATAGTTAATCCTTTATGGATTTGGGATTTAGGTTTTCAGTTGAGTTTTTTAGCAACCTTGGGATTGGTTGTGACAGTCCCTGGTATTATTAATCGGTTAGATTGGCTACCATCGGCGATCGCTTCTCTGATTTCCGTGCCTCTGGCTGCTACTATTTGGACTTTACCTGTGCAACTGTTTGTGTTTGGAGTTGTGCCTGCTTACAGTTTGCTGCTGAATATTATTACGACACCGTTCATCTCAATTATAAGTATTGGTGGAATTATTAGCGCGATCGCTGGCTTAATGTTTCCAGAAATTGGCAGTACTTTGGCTAGTTTATTGCATTACCCAACCCTTGGATTGATTAACTTAGTAGAATTTTTTAGCGAATTACCTGGAAATTCTTTGGCTGTCGGTAGTATATCGGTTTGGCAATTATTGACTATTTATATAGTTATATTATTGGTTTGGTTAGTGCGTTGGTGGCGACAAAGGTGGTGGTTTGCTAGCTTAATTACATTCGGCTTAGTGGTTTTCCCGGCTTGGCATTCAGCAAGTACATTAATGAGGATAACTGTGTTAGAAGCTAAGAATGAACCAGTTTTAGTTATTCAAGATCAAGGTAAAGTTACTGTAATTAATAGCGGTGATGAGGGTACAGGACGTTTCACGATTGTACCATTTTTAAAACAACAAGGTGTGAATAAAATTGATTGGGCGATTGCTACTGATTTTCAAAGTAATAGTAATGATGCTTGGCTAGAAATTTTACAGCAATTACCAATTAAAAATTTTTCTGCTTATAGCATTGAGAAAGAAAACAGTATTACTAATCAAACAATTCAGCAAGAGGTACAAAGACATCAAGGAATATATCAAGTTTTGCCTGTTGGGCAAACTATCAATACTGGTAATACTATTGCACAATTAATCACCGAACAACCGATTTTACAATTGCAGATTTTAGGGCAAAGTTGGTTATTAGTAGGAGATGTTAAATCCGCAGAAGTGTTAAGAATTATGAAAAATGGTGGTTGGCCTAATCCCCAAGTACTATGGTGTCAGTCTGATGCCTTGAAAGATTTAGTCACCGCATTAAAACCACAAGTAGCGATCGCATCTACTGGCAATATTGACTCTAACACTTTAGCTGAACTTAATAAGAGTTCCACTAAAATCTTTTTAACAGCCCAAGATGGTGCTATTCAATGGACACCCAAAGGAGAATTTGAATCGTTTATTCAGGTTGCAGAAAATAAATCTTCTGCAATATAGTCATTAGTTGTAATTTTCTAGTCCCTGTTGCCAATTTGTTCAGCCAAGGCTACAGCACCCCATAATGGTGCATCGTCTCCTAAAGCTGCGGGAACAATTTCAAAGGGAACTTCTGGTAAAGCTGTATCTTTCGCCATTGTTTGTACTGCATTCCACCAAGTTTCACCTGCTTTGGTGACGCTGCCACCTAAAATAAATAGTTGCGGATTAATTAAATTAGCTACATTGCCAATCGCCACACCCAAAGCCCAAGCCGACTGGTGTAAAATAGCTTGAGCTAAATGATCTCCTTTGGCGGCAGCTTCACTAATTAGCTGACCTGTGAGTAAATTTAAGTTATCGTTTACCAAATTTCTGAGGATTTCTCCACCTTGGGATTGTTGTGGATTTGCTAAAATCTCCCTAGCATTTTGTGCCATATAAGGCCCTGATGCTAAACGTTCCACGCATCCCCGCTGACCACACAAGCATACAGGCCCAGTTGGTTGTACAACCATGTGACCAATTTCACCAGCCATACCTACAGCACCGCGCCAAGGTTGATTGTTGAGTATCCAACCACCGCCTACACCAGTGCTAACGGTAATGTACAACAGACTATCATATCCTTGACCAGCACCAAAACGGTGTTCGCCTAAAGCGGCCACATTGGCATCGTTATCTACACTTGTGGGTACACCAAACTCCTGTTCTAGCAAATCTTGCAGAGGAATATTTTCCCAACCAGGAACGTGATGAGAAAGTCTGACTGTTCCTGTAGTTGCATCTACTGGCCCCCCGAAACTGACACCAATGGCTGAGGGAGTTACATCTTGTAACAGAGAATAAATCAGCGATCGCATAATTTCTAAGTCTGTGTTAGCATCTGCATTGTTTGGAGACAAGCAGCGTTCATAACGCAACCATTCTTTACATCCAGCATTCACGACAGCTGCTGCTAGTTTAGTACCACCAAAATCTAGGGCTAAGATTGCTTTCATATTTTTTCAGTGGGGATGAAAAGAAGCGGAAATCTCCAAATCTCATTTTGTCGAAGTAGTGTAAGAACTAGACTATGCTTATATTTATTATTGATAATAATTATTGATTGGATTGATATTTTCAATAGCTCATCCTAGAGGTAGTTTTTCAATTAAATTGTCTGTAAGGCTTGATTTAACGTGCATTTACAATTCAGATCATCTACAGTAACAGCAAAAATTTTAATAAAAGCTTGCATTAATATCCAATTTCAGCTAAGTTGATATTAATTGTCTCTAAAATCATTTAACTTGC
>JBODRP010000451.1:0-3254 GCA_050633005.1 Trichormus sp.
CTAAAGCGTCTACGGCGGAAGCCGCCGCTCTGAGTTCTCGCTTTATTGCCGTTGTATGACGCTGCGAAAGTATTTGAACGTAGTCATGAGACTTATAGCGTCACGCACCAACTATCAATTGTGACACTTGCGTAAGTCCTGTGA
This sequence comes from Trichormus sp., assembly GCA_050633005.1. Lineage (GTDB taxonomy): Bacteria > Cyanobacteriota > Cyanobacteriia > Cyanobacteriales > Nostocaceae > Trichormus. The sequence goes on from JBODRP010000451.1 coordinate 145, forward strand.
GTATTAGTTATGACTTTTCCCTATAAATCACCCTGTTCCCCGCTCCAAATCAAATTGCTATATGAATTTGCCAAAACCCAATTTAGAAGACATTGAAATTCAGTTGTTATTGGAAGGTTTATACCAGTATTACGGCTATGACTTTCGTAATTACGCTCTAGCTTCCCTGAAACGGCGGATTCACAGCTTTATGCACTCCCAGGGGTTAAATACTATTTCTGCACTACAAGCGCAGCTACTACACGATCGCACTTCTATGGATCGGTTTTTAGTGAATCTTACAGTTAATGTCACATCAATGTTCCGTGACCCCAGTTTTTATTTATCCTTCAGAACTAAAATCGTACCACTACTGAGAACATATCCGTTTATTCGCATCTGGCACGCTGGTTGTTCTACTGGGGAAGAAGTCTACTCGATGGCAATTGTACTCCATGAAGAAAATCTTTATCATCGTTGTCGCATATATGCAACCGATAGCAATGAAAAAGTTTTGCAAACTGCCAAAAGTGGTATTTTTCCTCTCAAATTTATGCAAGATTATACCCAGCTATATTTAAAAGCTGGGGGCAAGTTGTCTTTTTCCGAATATTACACCGCCGCTTATGACCATGCAATTTTTCGAGCTTCATTAAGAGAAAATGTAATTTTTGCCCAACATAATCTAGCTACAGATAGTTCTTTTAATGAATTTAATGTGATATTTTGCCGCAACGTTTTAATATACTTCAATCAGGTACTACAAAAACAAGTACATACATTGTTTTATAACAGTTTATGTAATTTTGGTATTTTAGGTTTAGGGCGACAAGAATCACTCAGATTTACCCCTTATGAGCAATACTATGAAGAAATAGCTCAAGGTGAAAAGCTGTATCGGAGGCTCAATTAATGAGCTTTGAAATTGTGGTGATTGGGGCTTCTTTAGGGGGATTATCTGCTTTAGAAATCATTCTCGGTGATTTACCTCCAGATTTTCCCCTACCGATAGTGATTGTGCAGCATCGTCACAAAGACTCTGCAAAAAGTCTCAAGGCGTTAGTGCAAACCTATACATTATTACCTGTCAAAGAAGTAGAAGATAAAGATGAAATTATCCCAGGACAAATATACTTAGCCCCCGCAGATTATCATGTACTAGTAGAACGTGGTTATTTTGATCTTTCTACTGATGTACTGGTTTCTTATGTTAGACCATCTATAGATGTACTATTTGAATCGGCAGCTGATATATATGCTGAAGGTGTGATAGGTCTAATATTGACAGGGGCAAATGAGGATGGTACACAAGGGCTGAAAAAAATTAAAGCTAGAGGAGGTATCACCATCGTAGAAGATCCAAGCACCGCCCACAGCCCAATTATGCCTGCCGCCGCTATTTCTGATGTAGTAGTAGATTGGATTTTGCCACTACCAAAGATATCTCATTTACTCATTAATCTTTGTTATTCTACAGGGAACTGAAATGATGCAGCCCGAACCCAAAGTACACATCCTCCTGGTGGATGATAAGTTAGAAAATTTGCTGGCACTAGAGGCGATTTTGGAGCATTTGGGAGCAAATCTAGTGAGAGCGACTACCGGAGAGGAGGCTTTAAGGTGTCTGCTGCATCAAGACTTTGCGGTAATTTTGTTGGATGTGCAAATGCCAGGAATGGATGGTTTTGAAACTGCCACCCTGATTCGCAGCCGGGGAAGATCGCGTCAAACACCAATTATTTTTTTGACTGCGTTTAGTACCAGCGACCAAATGTTATTTCAAGGCTATGCTTTAGGGGCTGTGGATTATCTCCTCAAACCCATAGACTCAAATATTTTGGTATCTAAAGTCGCTGTTTTTGTAGAACTGTTTAAGAAAACTCAAGCAGTCCAAAATCAAGCCGCTCAACTTGTCGCCATCAATGCCGAATTAAGACAAAGTGAGGAGAGATTCCGATGCTTAAGTACTTGTTCCCCTGTAGGTATTTTTGAAACCGATACAGCAGGATATTGTAAATATACTAATCCTCGTTATCAGACAATTTGTGGTTTGAGTGCCGCCGCCAGTGTCCAAAGCAGATGGCTAGAGTCAGTTCATCCAGAAGATAGAGATAGAGCGATCGCTACTTGGTCTAAATATATTCAACAAGGTGGGGATTACTCAGAAGAATTTCAGTTTCAAACTACTGATGACAGTCGGCGATGGGTACAGGTGCGTTCTGCGCCGATGGTTTCTCAGCAAGGGAAATTATTAGGCTACGTTGGCACACTAGAAGATATTACAGCCCGCAAACAAGCCGAAGAAATCCGCGCCCAAGTAATTCAAGAACAAACCGCCAGGAAAGAAGCTGAAGCCATCAACCGCATGAAAGATGAGTTCTTGGCGGTGCTATCCCATGAACTCCGTACCCCCCTCACAGCTATGTTAGGCTGGTCAAAAATCCTCCGAGCGAAAAAACTCGACGAAAAAGCCACAGCCCGCGCCATAGAAGCCATTGAACGCAACGCCAATACTCAAGTACAGCTAATTGAAGATATTTTAGACATCTCACGGATTATTCGGGGTCAGTTGCGGCTAAATTTGTGTGCTGTCAATCCCATGACAGTGATTACAGCCGCCATAGAAGTAGTGCGTCCCCTGGCTGATAGCAAAGGTATTCAATTACATACTGATCTCGACGATACATTAGGTTCAATCTGTGGTGATCCAGCCCGGTTACAGCAAATTATTTGGAATCTCCTCACCAACGCCATTAAATTTACACCAGAAGGAGGCAAGGTAGAAATTCATTTAGCAGGGATAGAACCACAAAACCCAGTCCAGGCGGAAATATTACCAGAAAATCATACTAATATTGCTTGGAGTATCCCTAAATCTTCTGTTTACGCTCAAATTCAAGTCATAGATACAGGCATCGGCATTGATCAAGATTTTCTCCCCAATGTATTTGAGCGTTTTCGCCAAGCCGACAGCACTACCACCCGATCGCACAATGGGCTAGGATTGGGACTAGCGATCGTCAGGCATTTAGTAGAGTTGCATGGCGGCACAATTACCGCAGACAGTCCAGGAGAAGGAAAAGGGGCAACCTTCACCGTCCGGCTACCATTGATTTATGATGCAATGGCTG
>JBODRP010000452.1:0-3250 GCA_050633005.1 Trichormus sp.
TAATTATCTGTCTCCCCCATCTCTGCTTCCTAAATATTAGACCTGAATCCTTACGCTAAAACTACACTGACGCAAAACCTGGGTTATCACCTAGCGGACAATAAAAACCGCGTCCTGCTTGTTGATATAGACCCCCAGGCAAGCCTGACCAATTTCATGGGAGTAGACCCGGAAACATTAGAAAAAACACTCTATAACGCTATCATCGACGAAGAGCCACTATTCATCTATCCAGAAACTATCCACGGCATGAGGCTTGCTCCTACAAATATTAACCTGAGTGCCGCCGAACTTCTATTGCCTACTGCCGATGCCAGAGAGTATCGGCTTCAAGAAGCCATAGCCCCTATTAAAGATGAATACGACTTTATCTTGATTGATTGTCCCCCATCTTTGGGAATTCTCAGCATTCTGAGCTTAACAGCAGCAACACATTTAGTTGTCCCGATACAGTGTCAATTTAAATCTTTTCTTGGTACTGACCTCTTACTTGATACCGTGGGACGTGTCCGCAAAAAACTCAACAAGAACTTACAAATTGCCGGATTTATCCCCACAATGCTGGATAGCCGTACAGCCCAGGAAACCCGTACTGCTAACGCTGTACAAGAACAGCTTTCTCAAATGGCGACAATATACCCTGCTATCCCCAAATCAATTGCATTTGCCGATGCTTCTGAGCGCAGAATACCATTGGCTATGTATGATAAAAATCACGCAGCAGTTAAAGTAATGAAAAAGATAGTTAAAGAATTAGAAAAACTAGCAGTGTAACAGTGAGTAAAAAAGACACAGCATATACCACAAAGTTAAAACACGCTAATCCTCTTGATCTAATGTTTGGTGGTGAGGATTCTGAAGTAAATACACCTAAAAAACCAATAGCCAGTATCAAAAGAGAAAAAATCAAATTAGACCCAACTCAACCTCGACGCTATTTTGATCCTCAGAAATTAGAAGAACTTGCACAGTCTATAAAAGCGGTAGGTATACTTGAGCCGTTGCTAGTGCGTCCCTTAGAGGAAGGAGACTATGAACTCATCGCTGGGGAACGCCGCTTCATATCAGCAGGAATTGCCTACTTAGAAGAAGTACCTGTTGTCATCAAAGACATGGATGACGAGACTGTTAAGCAGGTGCGATTAATTGAAAACTTACAGCGTGAAGATTTAAACGCCTATGAGGAAACTATTGCCATTTTGGAATTACTTGCCTTGCGGTTAAAAGTGACGCAGGATAAGGTAATAAGCCTGCTGAACTGGATGGGGAAAGCTAAACGTAAAAAGGCGGATAACGTTATCCGCCAGGACAGTGGGGAAGAAGCGGATAACGTTATCCGTCAGGATAGTGGAGAAAAAGCGGATAACGTTATCCGTCAGGACAGTGAGGAAAAAACGGGGAACATTGTCCGTCAGGACAGTGGAGAAAAAGCGGATAACGTTATCCGCTCAAAAGAAATTGAAATAATTGAGAGTATATTTATGGGTTTGGGGAGACTTTCTCCCGAATCGTTCCGAACAAATCGCTTACCTCTATTAAATCTTCCCCAGGACATTCAACAAGCATTGTCCCAAGGGAAGATTGAGTACACAAAAGCTAGGGTAATTGCGAAACTCAAAAGTGAAGACAAGCGCAAGCAATTGTTACAAGAAGCTATTGAGAGTAACTTATCATTAAGTGATATTCAAAAACGAGTACAGAATATTTTAAGTGAAGAAAAAGGCGGTAGTACCTCCCCATCACTCAAATCCCAATATAGAGAATTAAGTAAACAACTAGGTTCTTCAAAGGTCTGGGATAACCCTCACAAAAAGAAAACTTTAGAGAAATTAATTAATCAAATTAAGCTCCTTTTGGATGAAGAACAAACGAGTTCTGAAAATTAAACTAAGAAGCTCTAGATTAGAAGTATTTTTTAATAAAAATTTAGAAGGACAGGTGATAAGAATATTGTGCGCTTTCCTTCTGTGGTGATGGGTTTTGAGTACCATCATGGGTTGATGATCAAAAAAAGGCGTTATTATGTTTTCGATATTTTAATGAGAAATAACCTGTGACCGAAATAAGAGCAGACTATGATGGTGCGTGGAAGGAAGGTGTAGAACAATACTTTGAAGCTTTTCTTGCATTCTTCTTTCCAGAAATTCAAGCAGAAATTGATTGGGAGAGAGGCTATGAATTTCTTGAGCAAGAACTTCAGCAGTTGATCAGAGAATCAGAAGTTGGTAAGCAATTTGTCGATAAGCTAATCAAAGTTTGGCTAAAAGATGGAAAGGAAACTTGGTTGCTGATTCATCTGGAAATCCAAAGTCAAGTAGATCCCAATTTCACTAAACGAATGTTTTCCTATCACTACAGAATCTTTGACCGTTATAACCAGGAAGTGGTTAGCTTGGCAATTCTGGGGGATAATCAAGCCAATTGGCGACCGCAAGAATATAGTTATGGGCGTTGGGGATGTCGATTGAGTCTTCAGTTTCCCATTGTCAAGCTACTGGACTATGAATCTCGTTGGTCAGAATTAGAACAAAGTGATAGTCCTTTTGCTGTACTGGTGATGGCGCACCTGCGGACACAAGCGACAACTCAAGATTTAACTGGTCGTTTGCAGTGGAAGTTGAGCCTAATTAAACGAATGTATGAGTTAGGCTATAGTAGAGACAAAATCCAGCAAATCTTCCGGTTGCTAGATAGATTAATGACTCTACCGCCGGAGTTAGACTTAAATTTTAAAGCCGAATTGGATCGTTTTGAGGCTGAACAAGAAATGACATACATGACAAGCATAGAACGCATAGGCAGAGCGCAGGCTATCCAGGAATCCATTAGTGAAGTTCTAGAAACTCGATTTAATAACGTTCCTTCTGAATTAATTGAGCAACTGAAGAAAATTTATGATCTTGACAGACTCAAGCAGTTGTTGAAGCAATCTATTATTACAGGCTCTATTTCTGAGTTTGGCCAACAATTAAGTCAAGAAAATATAGATACAGAATTTTGATTTAGTGTAAAATGCTACTCACATACAACCAGAAAAGCTTTCATCTAAACTGTATGAATTATTTAGTAGCAATCTTAAACTGATGAAGACTCAGATAGTTAGTAATAATAGAATTCTCAATATTTGGAGAGCGATTTTTTTCGGGGGAGATGGGCAACAAGCAGGGGACTGAAAAATCAATCATCCCAAAGACCTTGAAACTTGGTAGACGCAAGTTCGGTGTAACGAACAGTATGCTGAATATTTTTA
>JBODRP010000453.1:0-3223 GCA_050633005.1 Trichormus sp.
ATGGCAAGAGAAGACCAATCAACGGGTTGTACGATATGGGCGCGTTTGAATACTAAACCCTTAATTTAAGGATACGGTTGATTAGGGTTTGGAGTTTGGTCAAATCTTAGAACGCGAAAACCAAGTACATAGATAGTTTTGGCTAAACTTCAGACCTTTCTCTAATGTATGATTCCTGATCATTTAGGAATAACAAAGTATAGATAGAGGCGTTACTTAGTGTATATAGTTAAGATAGTTACTCTCAGTAATTTTTTCCTTTTATCTATTAAGTACTTCAATATTGAAGTGTTAGCGTGCTGCTCCTTTTTTATTTTTTTAAATAAATATATCCAAGTAGATTTAAATCATGGTCTGAGTATAGCAGTTAATCAAAGGTGTACATATAAAAAAAGTGTTAAGAGATCAAGTGGTCAATTAAAAATCAGATGATGTTTCTATTTTGCTTCATTAAACTCAGCAAGATTGTCACCAACCCTACTTACTCTCTAACGGCGGCGTTCTTGCAGCTTGCGGTAAACGGCCTTTAAATCCACTTGATGGTGAGCTAAGGCAACTAGTGTATGGTAGAGTAAATCTGCCACTTCACCAGCGATCGCATCTGGTTCATCATCCTTAAATGCCATGACTACCTCAGCCGATTCTTCACCAATTTTCTTTAAAATCTTGTTATCCCCACCAGCTAACAACTTGCACGTGTAGGAATTTTCATTGGGATGATCTCGGCGATCGCATATTACCTGAAACACCTGTGATAATGTATCCCCTGGTGGTGCAGTGATTTTCCCTTCTACTTGATGAAAACAACTGCGCTCACCTGTATGACAAGCAATATCTCCCACTTGCTCTACGCCAATCAGTAAAGCATCACTATCGCAGTCATAACGAATGCTTTGCACCTTTTGGATATGCCCAGAATTCCCTCCCTTGTGCCATAACTCCTGGCGGGAACGACTCCAAAACCAAGTTTCTTTGGTGTCTAAAGTCTTTTGTAACGATTCCTGATTCATCCACGCCATCATTAGCACCGTTCCATCCAAGTAATCTTGGACGATTGCTGGTACTAAACCCCGTTCATCGTAGCGGATTTTCTCGACGGGAATGGCATTGTGCAATGAGTTGGAATCGGTGGAAAACATACCAGCTAATTTGCTCTACTAAAACTAATGATGTCTCGTTTCACGATACCATTATCAACAGTACAACTGGCATGATTTTTCCACACAGTCTGTTGTTCATCTTTGTAAAACAACATTCTTTTCCATTGCCGACTGCATTCTAACAGCACTAAGTGCCACATGGTGAGCCTTAGAATCTTCACCATACCAATGCAGGGCTGAGTTAAAAGCGGCGCGGTAAAGGTCTTGGTATGCCTCTGATAGTTGTTTACGTATTTCTAAAGGCAAGTCTTGATTTGACTTGTATAACATATCGTTATTTTTTTGGTTCTATTAATTTTATACGATAGAAGTTCTAGGCAAAATTTAACCCTATCCTAAGATAGAGCTTTTTTTTGAATGCCCACTGTTAGGAGAGAACCTTGGTAAATACCACAATTAAAACCACAAAATCACAAGAAATTTTTGCGGCTGCCCAAAATCTCATGCCAGGCGGTGTTAGTTCCCCAGTTCGTGCTTTTAAATCTGTAGGGGGACAACCCATAGTTTTTGACCGGGTGAAGGGCGCGTATATCTGGGATGTAGATGGCAACCAATACATTGATTATGTAGGCACTTGGGGGCCAGCTATTTGTGGCCATGCTCATCCAGAAGTGATTAGCGCACTCCATGACGCGTTGGAAAAAGGTACTAGCTTCGGTGCGCCTTCACTGCTAGAAAATGTCTTGGCAGAAATGGTAATTGCTGCTGTTCCTAGCATTGAAATGGTGAGATTCGTTAACTCCGGGACAGAAGCTTGTATGGCTGTGCTGCGGCTGATGCGGGCTTTTACCAACCGGGAGAAAATCATCAAGTTTGAAGGTTGCTACCACGGCCACGCTGATATGTTCTTAGTCAAAGCTGGCTCAGGTGTAGCCACATTAGGTTTACCTGATTCCCCAGGTGTACCTAAATCAGCCACTAGTAGCACCCTGACTGCTCCATACAACGACCTAGAAGCAGTTAAAGCCTTATTTGAACAAAACCCTGATCAAATTGCTGGTGTAATTTTAGAACCAGTTGTAGGTAATGCCGGGTTTATTACCCCCGATGCTGGCTTTTTAGAAGGATTACGGGAACTCACTCACGAGCATGGGGCATTACTCGTATTTGATGAAGTGATGACTGGTTTCCGCATCGCCTATGGTGGCGCGCAAGAGAAATTTGGCATTACACCCGACTTAACCACTATGGGTAAAGTTATTGGTGGTGGATTGCCAGTAGGTGCTTACGGTGGTCGCCGCGATATCATGTCTATGATTGCTCCGGCTGGCCCTGTATATCAAGCCGGAACTCTTTCGGGAAATCCCCTAGCCATGACTGCGGGGATTAAAACTTTAGAATTATTGCAAAAGCCTGGTACTTACGAGTATTTGGAACGCATTACCAAAAAGCTCGCTGATGGTTTGCTACAAGCGGCTCAAGAAACTGGTCATGCAGCTTGCGGTGGTTCTATTAGTGCGATGTTCGGCTTATTTTTTACCTCTGGCCCTGTGCATAACTATGAAGATGCCAAAAAATCAGACACAGGTAAATTCGGCCGTTTCCATCGCGGTATGTTAGAGCGCGGTGTTTATTTAGCACCTTCTCAATTTGAGGCTGGTTTTACTTCTTTAGCTCACACTGAAGAAGATATTGACCAAACTATTGCGATCGCACGCGAGGTATTATCTAGCCTCTAATTATTAAGTGAGGAGTGCGAATTAAATCAGCACTCCTCCAATCCTCAACAGCCACAACCTTTATGATTGCATCCTTTGATGGTTTTATGTCCTTCAGCACAGCCTTCAGAACAGTAGTATTTACCATCCTTACTGATCGCATCTTCTACCGAAACGATACACAGGCAACTTGGACAAGCGCATTTCATTTGGTTTACGGTTGTCATATTTTTCTCCCAAATATTTCTGTAATTACACTATAACATCTGAACATATATTCAAGTATTGTTCATATAACTTAATGTTGGGATATTTTTTGAGATTGCTCTACTTTTCGCAAAATCTAAAATCCAAAAAATAAATTATCCAAAATTGATGCTTGGGTAGGGTGCGTCAGTGCGATAT
>JBODRP010000454.1:0-3218 GCA_050633005.1 Trichormus sp.
ACTTATTACTTATTACTTATTACTTATTACTTATTACTTATTACTTATTACTCATAGTCTACCTCCCTTACTTCAAAAGTGCTGTATCACTCCTGGCTGATAACTCTTGAGCCTACATTCCTCATATCTCTCATCCATTTGGGTGATTTTTGAAGTTAGGTCTTGACTACGATTGTAGTATATATGTAATATTATAACTCCAAGCGAACACTCGCACTCTTGGGCAGTGTGCATCATGGCTAAATTTCGAGATATTGTCAATTACTTTCGTGCTGACTGGAAATTGAGTATTTTCAGTATCATAGCTTCTAGTATTTACGAAATCGTTGATTTGGTTGTTCCTTACGCCATTGGACAGATTTTAAACGTTCTGTCGAATCAGCCTTTAGATCAACCATTACAACAGGCGATAAGCTACGCTGGCCGTTTCGCCAACCCAATTGTTTCTGACATTACTAATTATCCAGCCAATAAGACTTTATCATTGAGTGTATTGCTAGGGATAATTTTTATTGTCACTGTTGTCAAAGCACCGACACAACCTTGGTTAACCAGTTGGTTTCACTGGGACATCGCCTTAAGAGCGCGTCGAGATAAAACCCAAATCGCCATTGAAAAAATTCTCACTCTACCTCTAGAATTTTACGATGAAAACAACGCCGGACGGATAGCCGGTAGAGTTGCCAGAGGTCTTGGTAATCACACTTGGACATATCCAGAAATTGCCGGACAGTTAATTCCTAAATTGTTTCGAGTCATCGGAATTTTTGTATTTATCTTGTTGATTGAATGGCGAATTGCGCTGTTATATCTAGTTTCTTTTGTAGTTATCCTTGGTTTTACATTAAAACAATTAAAACGGATAATTTGGCATGAAAGCAAATTAGATAAATACATGGAAGATACTGAAAGCAGAACTTCTGAGCTAATCACTAATATCAAAACTGTGAAAGCTTTTGCTACTGAAGCTAAAGAATTAAAACGGCAAAAGCAACGATTAGACAGAGAATTTACAGTTGTCGATTATCGTATTCACAAAGGATATGTAAATCTGATAACTTGGCAAAAGACTGTGATTCAGTTTTGTGTATTTAGCATTTTAGGTTTAACCTTAGCAGCTACAGTTAATGGTAGAATTTCTCTCGGTCATTTTATTATGACCTTAACTCTTTCTAGTATGGCTTATGCTGAGTTAGAACCCATTAGCAACCTAGCAGAAGTTTTTGCACGGCGTTATTCTTCGATGTTGCGGTTTCATGAATTTCTACAAGAACCAATTGGTAATGAATCCGTTGGTATTTTAGGTGAAGAAAAAGAAACAACATCACCCTATAAATTCACTGGTAAAGTTGAATTTGCTCATGTCGGTTTTGGTTATGATGCTAGCCGTCAAGTGTTGCAAGATATCAACTTACTCATTGAACCATACCAAACAGTTGCCTTAGTTGGCCGTTCTGGTTCTGGTAAATCTACCTTGGTAAAACTACTATTGCGGTATTTTGAACCCCAACAGGGACAAATTCTCATTGATGGTCAAGATATCCGCACCTTGAATATAGGACAGTATAGACGCAGATTGGCGATCGTTCACCAAGAAGTAGACGTGTTTAATGGGACTATCTTGGACAATCTCACTTACGGTAGACCAAATGCTACTTTTGAGGAAGTTCAAGCAGCCTGTAGAATTGGTAGAGTTGATGAAGTAGTACAGCAACTACCCCAAGGTTATTACACCGTCGTTGGAGAACGTGGTGTCAGGTTATCTGGGGGACAAAGACAGCGTTTGGGTATTGCTAGAGCTTTGCTGGTACAACCCGACATCCTGATTTTTGACGAAGCCACCTCTAGTCTAGATTACGAGTCTGAGCGTTCCATTCAATTAGCAATGCGATCGATTCAGGGAACTTGTACAACTATTGTCATTGCTCACCGTTTGAGTACAGTCCGGGAAGCAGATAAAATCGTCGTTCTAGACCAAGGAAAAATTGTAGAAGTCGGTAGCCATGATGAACTTTTGCGTCATGAAGGCATTTATCGCCGCTTGCATTCTCTGCAAGAAACCGGAGAACTTCTAGAGTAGACAGGTTCGTAGTAAGGACTTTAGTGCTGAAAGTCAATCAGGACTAAAGTCCTTACTACGAACTAAAAAATTTTTCTCCAACCCTTGCCATTCCCAAAATCTGCTGCTAATATAGTAAATCGTGGGACATACGGGTCGGTGTCCGAGTGGTTAATGGAGACGGACTGTAAATCCGTTGGTTTACGCCTACGCTGGTTCAAATCCAGCCCGGCCCACCTTCAATTTTAGATTTTGACTTTGATACAAACTCAAAATCTAAAATTTGCCCAAAGTTCGCCCGTGTGGCTCAGTGGTAGAGCACACCCTTGGTAAGGGTGAGGTCACGAGTTCAATCCTCGTCACGGGCTTTTTGTTAAATATTCTACTAGTCAAGTATACCATATTGTTGAACCTGCATATTCCAGAGTGCGGTATATTCACCGCCGTGCTGCAAAAGTTCCTGATGTGTGCCATCTTCAATTAATCGACCATCTTTGAGGACTAGTATTCGGTGAGCCATTCGCACAGAAGCTAGTCTATGGGTAATTAAAATAGTAGTTTTACCTTCCGCTAATTCCACAAAGCGCAGATATAACTCGTACTCGCTACGAGGATCAAGTGCGGCTGTGGGTTCGTCCAGAAGCAGTATTTGCGCTTGCTGACGGACAAAAGCACGGGCTAAGGCTAACTTTTGCCACTGACCACCAGAAAGTTCTGTACCGCTAAACTGTTTACCTAGGGGGGTGTCTTCCCCTGTGGGAAACTGTGCTACTAGTTTGGCTACATCGGCTTTTAAAAGAGCATATCTGAGCAAATCACGATTATCTAAAGCTTTGAGGTTGCCTAAAGCAATATTTTCTCCTATAGTCAGGGAATAGCGACCAAAATCCTGAAAAACTCCGGCTATTTGTTGTCGCCACTGTTCTAAATTTAAATTTTTCAGGTCTACACCATCAACTAAAATTCTGCCTTTGTTGGGGTCGTATAATCTTGTAAGTAACTTCACCAGAGTAGTTTTACCTGCGCCATTTTCACCGACAATGGCAACAGTTTCCCCAGGATGGAGGGTAAAAGAAATATTTTTGATTGCCCATCCCTTACCATCAGGGTAGCGAAAGTAGACTTTTTCAAAGGTGATACCCTGACGAATGGGATTTGG
>JBODRP010000455.1:0-3204 GCA_050633005.1 Trichormus sp.
AATTAGACTACCCAATGTTTTCAATGAGGGATTAGCTTGTACAACCTCTGGAATATTTTCATTGGCAGTGGCATCAGGAGTTGTAGGCTCAGGGGTGACATCAGCAACCGGGGGTGCAGTCACAATAGGAGTAGGCTCTACTTGAGCCGTATCATTGGGCGCGCAAGCTGCAAAAACTGGTAGTAACAGAATACTTGCGGTAAAGGTAGCAAACTTTTTCATAGTTGTAGTACAAGTTTGAGTCTTGATATTCTTGACCATGATTATTAAAAGAGCCAAATGTTGGTTTAAAGCAAATGTGAACAGAATTTGACAGTGGCTTTGTCAAAATTCAAAATTGTTTGAAATTCACCAAATTGATTTAGCACACTAATAAATAACATCTTGCATCTGATAAAAAACTCCATCCTCTTTTGGGTGGAGTTTGTGGAAATGAAGTTAAGCATATAAGAGTACGCAAGTTGAATTTATTGATCAGATATAGGAATCCGACTTGATTATTGAAATTATTTACGTAGGTAGGGAATGGGGAGCGTTATTTTTTGAGCAACAGCATAAATACAGCACTGTTGAAGTAAGTGAGGTACACCATGAGTAATAAGTAATAAGTAATAAGTAGTGAGTAATAAGTAGATTTCTTACTCATTACTTTTTTTAATCAGTTGCTGTACCTCATAAACATCGAATCTGCTGTAATATGGCATAGTTGGGATGTGAACAGTAAACCTTGATCAAGTGAGTAATAACTGATTTAAGTTACATCCCCAGATAGAGAATGAAAGCACTCAATTACTCATAGCCTATATATAAGCAAACCAAATGTATATACGAGGTGAGTTATGGCAGTCTCTGCGGTAGATATTGCAAAACATCTCAGTGGCATAGATTTTCCTGCAAACAAACAAGATTTAATCAGCCATGCCAGAGATAAAAACGCTAGCCAAGAAATCATCGATACTCTGCAACAAATGCCAGAGCGAGAATACCGTAACATGGCAGACGTGGAAAAAGGTTTTGGTGAAGTTAAATAATTGCTGAATTTGGTTTTCTTGTCTGTCTAGCTCATGAACTAATAATTAGTAATTCTTGAGTTTAAGGAACACCAAAAAATAAATTATGCCAAATTCACAGCCTGATAGGGTGCGTCAGTGAGATCAAACCTAACTATAAGCAGTTATTCCTACTGACGCACCTGAAATTTTGGATATTTTTTAATCATAAGCCCCTCAAAAAATCGTCCAATTTGTAATTAATTAACAGGAATTACGCAAGTGTCACAATTGATGGTTGGTGCGTGACGCTATCAGTCTCATTAATACGTTCAAATACTTTGGCAGCGTCACACACCCTACTCAACTCTTGTTTTCATCCAGAGACGCAGAGAGAGGGTAAGACTGTAGTCTCAATTAAATATTCTTTAGACAATCAAATATAGCAGGATGCAATTGAATTAATGCCAATAGCGCAATTTCCAGGAAGGGGATAACTCGAAAGATGGTAAAAGTAGACAGGAGTTTGTGGGTTGGTGAAGCTTTAAAATATTTTCCGGTGAGCCTGTTATGTTCTTAAACTGCGATCGCCTCAAACAACGCTGTTACAATAAAGCCATACTCGATGCCGTATCTATCCTATGACTATTGCGCCAGAAAAAAATCCGCAAACAGGCATCTGCCAGGATGTTATATTTCCTCCTGGTGATATATACAGTGATGAACCACCCTTGGAAAGCGATTTACACCTTACACAAATCATCCTACTGTTAACTTGCCTAGAATGGCTGTGGCGAGATAGAAATGATTTTTACGCGGCGGGGAATTTGACGATTTACTACAGTCCTTATCAACGTAAATCAGAATTTTTCCGAGGGCCAGACTTTTTTGTAGTGCTAGGATGCGATCGTAAAACCAGAAAAAGTTGGGTTGTTTGGGAAGAACACGGCAAATACCCTAATGTCATCGTTGAAATTTTATCTGACTCCACAGCTGAGACAGACAAAAATTTAAAGAAAACAATTTATCAAGACACCTTCCGCACACTGGATTATTTTTGGTTTGATCCTAACACCTTAGAATTTGCGGGGTTTCATTTATTAGATGGAGAATATCAACCTCTGCAACCAAATGAACATGGGCATTTATGGAGTCAACAATTAGGCTTGTATCTGGGTGTACATGAGGGATTATTGCGTTATTTTACACCAGATCATCAACTAGTACCCACGCTGGAAGAAATGGCACAACAGGCAGAACGTCTTGCAGCTAAACTGCGGGAGTTAAATATTGATCCAAATACAATATGAGTATTTTAGGTAGAAACCATGCAAAATCTTACCATCTTGTAACCAATGAATACAAATACACAATTTAACGACACAAGTTGTGTTCGTAACGAACAGACAAGCTGTGGTAACGACAACAACTTTATTCGTAACGTCTGCTTCTGTGTTGGTAACAAATGAATAAGCTGTAGTTACGACGGGGAATTGATTTGTAACGTTGCTGCTGTAAAACTGCTTAAATTCTTCTGGTGAATAGGATTTTGATTTTTTTTAAGCTTCTCATTGTGCGAGTGGCAAAATTATGCTGATGCCAAGCTTGGTAAAAATAAGGATAAGGCATATTCTGAGAACATTCCCAGATGAACTCGCGTTGCTCCTCATCCAATATCCAACCACTTATAAATTTGAGTGCTGCAAAACGATGATGATTCTTGGTGGCAATTTTCTCTAAAGTATATTCAGCCAACCAAACAATATAATAATCGACATTATGGGATTGCAGCAGTTGTAACAAAGCATCGATAGCTGTTTGATTATCAGTAGCAATTTTTCCTAAGCTTTCTGCTGCTTGTCTACGAGTGCTGCCATCCTCATTTTGAGGTTTTAGTAGTTGTACTAAGGCATTGATAGCCGTTTGATTACCAGTGCCTATTTTACCTAAGCTGACTGCTAAATCTTCAGAAGTTATCTTCCTATTATATTTCAGCATTTGCACCAAGGTATTGATAGCTGTTTGATTACCAATACCTATTTCCTCTAAACTTTCTAATGCTAACCTACGGATGTGGTAGCCTGTATCTTGATCTTGTAGGAGTTGCAACAACACATCGATGGCTGTTTGATTTCCAGTAGCAATTTTTCCTAAGCTTTGTACTGCTAGTTCACAAGTGTTGTAATCTATATACTCTGATTTTAAAAGTTCTACT
>JBODRP010000456.1:0-3133 GCA_050633005.1 Trichormus sp.
TTTTAGGACTTACGCAGGTGTCACATTCAATATGTCTTGTAGAGTGCGTCAGAGTGTTTATATGCTGTCAAGAAAAAGACTTTTGACATCTGATGCACCCTACTAATTAAATTAATACGGCCAAATTTTGTCCACAAGGTGCAGATATAGTCTGGGAGCGTATTGTGAATTTTACTATTCAAAATGTGTTGATTAATGCTGATGATAGTTATATTACTACTGATGTACAAATTATAGATGGAAAAATTGCGGCGATCGCTCCCAACTTAAATATTGTCGGTACGGTGGTTGATGGCAGCAATAAACTGTTACTTCCCGGTTTTATCAACGCTCACACTCATTCCTCAGAAATGTGGCAACGGGGCATTATGTCGGCTTTGCCTCTAGAATTATGGTTAGCTGAATTGTATGATTTTGCACCCCTTGATACTGAGCAAGTTTATTTGAGTGCTTTAGGCACAGCCGTAGAAACACTATTGTCTGGGGGTACGAGTCTTGTAGATCATTTGGTGTTAATTCCCGAACAAGAGTTAGAAACTATCGCCTGTGCGGTGCGTGCTTATCAAACTGTAGGAATACGGGCTTTTATCGCCCCCCTCATTCAAGATGAATCTTTGACGGCTGGGATGCCGACAGGGGAAGCAAATCTTACCCACGAACCGTTTTTTCGGACTACGGCGGCTACTTTGGCAATTATGGAAGCGGCTATCCAACAATTTCATCGCCCAGAAGAGGGTGTGAGTTTTTTAGTTGCACCTACGGGGATGCAATTGTGTAGCGATGCTTTATTTCAGGGGTGTATTGAGTTAAGCGATCGCTATAATATATGTCGTCACTCCCATTTACTAGAAACCAAAGCCCAAGCCAAACTGGCTCAAGAAAAATATGGTTGTAGTGCTGTTACCCATCTTAAACAAATAGGTTACTTGAGCGATCGCACTTCTTTAGCTCATTGTGTGTGGTTAGATGACGCAGATATTGCCATCTTAGCAGAAACTCAGTCTACAGTAGTTCACAATCCCCTGAGTAATCTCCGTTTAGGTAGCGGTATCGCCCCGATTTTGAAATATCAGCAAGCTGGAATTAACGTCAGTTTCGGTTGTGATGGTGCTTCTAGTAACGACTCCCAAGACTTACTAGAAGCCATCAAAATTGGTTCTATTTTACACAACGTCACCGATTTTGATTATCGCCACTGGATAACACCCCGCAAAGCCGTAGAAATGGCTGCCCTAGGGGGTGCAAAGGGATTAAACATGGCAGATAAATTGGGTACTCTCACCGTAGGTAAACAAGCCGATTTAGTACTTTATGACCTGACTAATTTATCATTATTACCCCGTACAGATCCCATCGGTTTATTAGTTTTAGGTCGTCCCACCAATGTAGTTAATAGTGTATGGGTAAACGGTAAACAAATCGTTGCTGATAGTCAAGTGACTACAATTAACGTTGATGAACTACGACAAGAACTATTTAACCGCAGCCAGTGGACTACAAAACGCCAGTCGCCAACAGTAGCAGAAATTGAGGCTCATTATCGTCATGTTATGGATTTGTGAAATTTAGGTGAGTTCGACGAATTTTAAAAACCCCTCTCCAAACCTCTCCCCTGCAAGGAGAGAGGCTTAAAAACCTTAATTTTTAGTTGCCCTTTGAAGATATTTAAGCCCCTCTCCGCGTCGGAGCGAAAAGTCTGTAGCTTGCTTCCCGCAGGGTGCGGAGGTTTCCTCCGTACAGAACTTTTCAAGAGAGAGGGGTTGGGGAGAGGTCATCAAACTCACGTTAAAATTTAGGTGCGTGTTTGAAAAAAGCAGATTTTCGTGTATGCTTTGTGACCAAATATCCTAGCGATATAAGGGAGTATACATGGAACGCGCAATTTCTGCCTTGGGAATACTGGTATTTATTGGCATAGCTTACGCTATCTCGGTGAAACGTGACGCTGTGCGCTGGCGAACCATTGCTTGGGGTTTAGGATTAGAGTTTGTATTAGCAATAGTCATTCTCAAAACGCCTTGGGGATTAAATGCTTTTAAATCTTTGGGAGATATCATCGGCAGTTTTTTAGCTTTCTCTGATGTCGGTGCAAAATTTGTGTTTGGGGATAACTTTAAAGAACACTTATTTGCTTTTCAGATACTCCCGACAATTATCTTTTTTTCTGCGTTTATTAGTGTCATGTACTACTACGGCATTTTGCAAAAGGTAGTGTATGCCTTAGCGTGGGTAATGATGAAGACTATGAAAACATCGGGTTCTGAGTCTTTATCTTGTGCTGGCAACATTTTTTTAGGGCCGACAGAAGCCGCATTAATAGTTAAACCTTATGTAGCTAAAATGACGCAATCCGAACTCCATGCGGTAATGACTGGCGGCTTTGCAACTATTGCCGGGGGAGTTTTAGGTGCGTATCTTTCCTTTGGTATCCCACCAGAACATTTAATTGCAGCCTTTTTTATGACTGCGCCGACTTCCTTAGTTGTATCAAAGTTAATGTACCCAGAAACAGAAATATCTGCAACGGCGGGTAAAGCCAACATGGAGGTAGAAAATACTTATGTCAACGTTATTGATGCGGCTACCACTGGTGCAATTGATGGTGTCAAGTTAGCGGTGAATGTGGGAGTGATTGTTATTGCCTTTTTAGGGTTGTTGGCGTTTGCTAATGCTGTTTTAGGATGGTTAGGTGGGCGTGTTGGTTTACCGCAACTATCCTTAGAGTGGATTTTGTCTTTTGTAATGTTTCCTGTAGCGTTGTTAATGGGTGTTCCTTGGGCTGATTGTGGACAAGTAGGAGCATTATTAGGTAAGAAGACAATCCTGAATGAATTTTTGGCTTATGTAGATTTAGGAGAACTGATTAAAAGCCAAAAAATATCTCAACGGGCAGTAATTATTACTACTTATGCCTTATGTAACTTTGCTAATATTGGTTCTATTGGTATTACTATAGGCGGTATTACTGGCATTGCACCCCAACGCCAACATGACTTAGCCCGTATGGGTGTGAGAACGATGATTGGGGGATTACTAGCAGGTTTTATCACTGCTTGTATCGCTGGAATTTTAGTATAATTCTTAATTACGTAAAGCCTGCGGCATAGCTGCGCTTAGAGCGTAGCGGGGGGGG
>JBODRP010000457.1:0-3055 GCA_050633005.1 Trichormus sp.
TTGGGCATTGGGCATTGGGCATTGGGCATTGTATTTTTCTCCCCCTGCTCCCCCTACTCCCCCTGCTCCCCCTGCTCCCCCTGCTCCCCCTGCTCCCCCTTACCCCCTACACCCCTACACCCCTACAACCCTTACTTCTTGAGTTAAGAGAGTGGGAAACTAAGAAGACAGGCTATTTTGAATTTTAAATTGTTTATGACTTCTATTTCCACTGCACAGGCGAGACTGCATCACCATCGAGAACAATTTCCGGCTTTAGGGAATAAGCTGTATTTTAACTATGGTGGACAGGGGGCGATGCCAAGAGCCACAATGGAGACGATTACCCAAACTATAGCGCATATCCAGAATATCGGCCCTTTTGGCACTGAAGCGGGTGCTTGGTTAACGGCGCAAATGCAAACTGTGAGAAAAGCGATCGCCTCTGAGTTGAACGTCACACCTGATACAATTGCTTTTACTGATAATGTGACTGTGGGCTGTAATATCGCTTTGTGGGGGATATCCTGGAAAGCTGGCGATCATGTTTTATTATCAGACTGCGAACATCCTGGGGTAATTGCGGCTACTCAAGAAATTAGCCGGCGGTTTGGGGTGGAAGTAACTACTTGTCCATTGCAAGCAACTTTAAATGAGGGTGATCCTGTAGCAATTATCGCTGAAAATTTGCGCCCCAACACTCGCTTAGTTGTACTCAGTCACGTTTTTTGGAACACTGGGCAAGTTTTACCTCTAGAAAAAATTGTGGAGGTATGTAGAAATAATGATTCTTTGTTATTAATAGATGCTGCTCAATCTGTCGGTGCTTTACCTTTGAATTTAGCAGAATTGGGAGTAGATTTCTATGCTTTCACTGGTCATAAATGGTTATGTGGCCCGGAAGGTGTGGGGGGTTTATATGTGCGTCCAGAAGTTTTAGGAAGTCTGCATCCTACTTTTATCGGTTTGTATGGAATTATTACTAATAGTCAAGCCCAACCTGTGAACTGGAAACCTGATGCGAGACGGTATGAAATATCTACCCCAGCTTACCCATTGTACTTGGGTTTGCGGGAGGCGATCGCTACTCATCGACAATGGGGAACACCACAGGAGCGTTACGCCCAAATTCGCCATAATAGTGAATATTTATGGCGACGTTTAGCTGAGTTACCTAATGTAAAATGTCTTTGCAACGTACCCCCAGAATCTGGTATTGTGGCTTTCCAATTGAGTAATCATGAACCTGTAAAGTTAGTGCAGTTTCTCGATGCTCAAAGTATTTTAACTCGGACAATTGCCGACCCAAGTTGTGTCCGTGCCACCGTCCACTATTTGACTTTAGAATCGGAAATCGACCAATTGGTTGCAGCAGTAGCCAAATTCTCGTAGGTTGGGTTAAGCGCAGCGCAACCCAACATGGATATTAAAAACTCAATATGGATGTTGGTGTTGGGTTTCCTTGCGTCAACCCAACCTACAATTTTTTTTACACTATTTTAGCCTTGACACCCCAGTAGGGTGTGTTAGGCGTAAGCCGTAACGCACCAAAGGCCTTGGTATTAGGTGCTGTACTCTCGCTGCTAACACACCCTACGCTACCTACGTATTTGTTCAACAATAAAGTGCATTAAATGTAGGTTGGGTTGACGTTAGGAAACCCAACATTGGTTATGGTGTTGGGTTTCCCTGCGGGAAGGCTTCGCCTACGCAAAGCCTCAACCCAACCTACGCCTAGGTGCTGTACTCTCGCTACTAACACACCCTACCTACGTATTTGTTCAAAAATCAAGTAAGAATCCTATATAACTGTTAAAGAAGTGATATTATTTACAATTGTAACGCTTAAAACTGTCTAATCTGCCCATGCCGGACTCATAAGACTTAAAGCAAGCGAGAATGGCAAAGGTAAAAGCCTTGGTGAAAGTACGTTAAATCAAGAGTAGTTGAAAAATCTTATGTCAGCAGAAATTTCCACTCCGAAAACCATCTGGATTATTACAGAAGAATCTGAAGCTACAACTACTCATGAAACAGTGACAACAGGCGCGAGAAACACCCGTGATATAGGCGGAAGGCTCGGTGCAGAAATCACAGAAACTAAAGAAGTAGTGATTACTAGACGCAAAGCCGTAGAAGTAGGGAAGCTAAAACAGGAAATGCAGGGGTTTCTGCAAGCAATGAGAGAAATGCTCGATGAAGCTGACAAGCCTGATTCTAAAATGCAACTGGATGAAATTGAACTATCAGTAGAAATTAATGGAGAAGGACAAATTAGCCTGTTTGGCATGGGTGGAGGTAAAGCAGGCGGTAAAGGAGCGATGACATTCAGATTTAAGCGTAAATAACACCATGTGCAACTTTTTTTCAAACCTAACCCCCAACCCCTTCCCTTGTAGGGAAGGGGAGCAAGAATCAAAGCAACGTCTCTACAATTGCTGTTTGGAGGTTGGGAGAGGGGTTTTCAGAATAAGTTGGACTTGGCATTAAATAATTAACAGATATGGGTAAGAATTGGGCAATTGTCGTCGGGATAAATAATTACGATAACCTCCAGCCATTAAAGTATGCCAAGCGAGATGCGGAGGCGATGAAGGCTTGGTTTGAAAATGAAGCGAACTTTGACCAAGTTTTTTTGTTTACCGAAGATTCTCCCCGTATTCCTGCAAATCCGCCGATACCAACTTATCCAACTCAAGCTAGGTTTAAGCGATTTTTAAATGCACAGTTTGAAGCACCGTTATTAAAACCAGAGGATAATCTGTGGTTTTTCTTTGCTGGTCACGGGAAACGTTTTGTAGACCAAGATTACTTGATGTTTCTGGATACTGACCCAAATGATCGTACAACAGCTATCTCAGTTGATTATGTCACACAAAGACTGCGACGGTGTGGTGCGGATAATGTAGTTTTGTTAATAGATGCTTGTCGAGATGAAGGCTCGCGTAATGGCTTAGGAGTGGGGATGCAGGAGCATAAAGGAGTGATTACGTTTTACTCATGCGCTCCTAGTCAACAGTCTTGGGAGATAGATGAATTACAGCATGGTTCTTTTACCTACACTTTGTTAGCAGGA
>JBODRP010000458.1:0-3049 GCA_050633005.1 Trichormus sp.
CCCATAGCTTTGAGACCCGCAAACATCATAAAACTAAAGCCCACTGTCCAAACTGCGATCGCCACTACACCTAAAAGTTGTATCCCTAATAATTCAATCCCACCTCCTAAAAGTAGACCGGCTTTTTTGTTCAGAGTCAGTTCGGGTTGTCCTAAAAAGCCCACAGCCAGAGTACCCATCATGCCGTTAATTCCATGTACGGAAAAAGCACCTACTGGATCATCAATTTGCAGCGATTCAATCAGATCAATCCCCCACACCACCAAAATCCCAGCCGTTACGCCAATCAACACCGCAGCCCAAGGTGCTACATAAGCACAAGCAGCTGTAATTCCGACTAATCCACCTAAAGAACCATTTAGACAATAGTCTAAATGCCATCTATTAGTGCGGAAATACTGAAAAATCATCGCCCCCAGTGCCGCCGCCCCGCCTGCTAGTGTAGTATTCACTGTTACCAAACCAATCAATCCTGGATTACCAGCACCTAGGGTTGAACCAGGATTAAATCCATACCAACCAAACCAGAGAATCATCGTTCCCAAAGTTACCAAGCTTAAATTATGCGGTGGTGGTGGCGTTCCCCAAACTTTCCTTTCAGGGCGAGATCCTAGCAAATATGCTCCCACCAGGGCAGTCCAACCGCCTACAGAATGTACAACAGAACTACCTGCAAAATCATGGTAACTGAGTTTAGATAACCAACCGTCAACATTCCAAGCCCAATGGACAATGATTGGATAACTGAATGCTCCCATGACAGCACTGTAAATTAAGTTACCAATAAAGTTAGTTCTGCCCAGCATAGCACCAGTAGTAATGGTACTAGCAGTAGCTGCAAAAGCAAATTGGAAAAAGAATAAGGTATAGGTATGAATAGAAGCAGGAAAACCAGATAAACCAAGTGGATAAATACCATCAGTATTAGGTAGCTGGCTCAAAAAGAATGTATTTGTGCCTAACAATCCACCCGCGCTTTTACCAAAAGCAATGCCAAAACCTACTGCCCACCACACCAAGATAGTAACAGCAGCATCAACAAAATTTTCCAGTAAAGCGTTAACTACACCTTTCTGCTGAGAAAACCCAGCTTCTAACATTGCAAAGCCTGCTTGCATGAAGAATACTAAAAACCCAGTGATTAGTACCCATATAGTGTCAATCGAAATTTGCAGTTTGATCGTAGTTTCTGATAAAGACTGCAAACTGGGAGGATCTGCCGCTTGTACAACTGTAGGGGCAAAAATTGCCAACACCATCGAACCGATCGCCAGCACCATCATGCGTTGCCAAGGTCGAATACGCTTATTCATTAGCTTATTTTTTCCTAGTTGAAAAGCGATGATTGATCATGGTAGCAGACTGACCAAAATCATTTACTTTTGATCAGAAAATCTAGCGATCAAGTTTTACTTAAAGCTAAGTTTCTTCTTGTTTGTTCACTACCCCACTCATTTAAATCGGCAAGAAATTGATAAAAAGCATAATTCAGATAAGAGAGGTTAAATTTTACAACATACTTTGGTTAATCCATGACTAAATTTGATTTATACTGTTTTACTTGCAACATTAATTCTGTATTTTTCGATACATTTTTATAATTTTCGGAATAATTTTAGTTAACAATATAGATAATTAAATGCTCTAAAACCTTTATCAAATCAGCAATTGCCGATATTCAGATAGAATCATGACTAAATTTATGAATTTTATATAAAAAATTTTAAGTAATATTATGACTTACACAACTGGCATATTTTTTGATGTAGATGTAGGGGAGGCAAAAAGCGGTGTGGATTTTCCTCCCCACCGAACTTCAGAGCGGCGGCTTCCGGCGATTTGAGTTCTCGCTTTATTGCCGTTGTGTGACGCTGTGAAAGTATTTGAGCGTAGTCATGAAATTTATAGCGTCATTCACCAACTATCAATTGTGACACTTGTGTAAGTCCTGTAATACGTTCGCTGTTAGGGAACACCAAAAAATAAATTATCCAAAATTGATGCTTGGGTAGGGTGGGTCAGAATGAAGAATATCTGATTATAGTTAGGTTATATGGCACTGACGCACCCTAAAACTTGGATATTTTTTTATCTGGAAGTCCCTTAACGTGTCGCGGAAGTCCCCACCCTCTCTGCGAGACGCTACGCGAACAGCGAAGCAGGGTGGGGATTTTGAGCGGATGACAACGATTACATCTGTGACCGAGCGTTGATGGTTGTTTCTATGAGCGATACGCTTGACTCGAAACAAGCCGGAGTTCTTCACAGTTCTTGTTGAAGATATTGGTTATATCCTAATTCTTCTAGCTTTGCCTGCTTACCCATAACCATATCTAATAGGCTTTGACGGTAGCTTTGGACTTTTTCTAATATTTCTGGCTGGTGAGTCGCTAAAATTTGCACCGCTAAAAGTCCGGCATTTTTGGCATTACCTATAGCCACTGTAGCAACCGGAATACCTGCTGGCATCTGAACAATAGAATATAAAGAATCCACACCTTGTAAATTGCGGGTAGGGATAGGAACACCAATCACAGGCAATGGTGTTAAGGATGCTACCATCCCAGGAAGATGGGCTGCACCACCAGCACCAGCAATGATGACTTTAATTCCTCTTTGGTGGGCAAATTTAGCATATTCTACCATCCGTTCCGGGGTGCGATGGGCAGAAACGATCGCTACTTCGTTTTCAATGCCAAACTGATCACAAATAGCGATCGCATCTTTCATAGTAGGCAAATCGGAATCACTGCCCATAATAATGCCAACAACAGGAGACATAATTAATTCAAAATTCAAAATACTCTACTAGCAGCAAGCTGAGGATAGAATCATCATCTCATATATTCAAGCCCGGATTGCTGAGTGAAAAGTCAAGAAATCAGAAGTATTGTCTCATCATATCTTTTTTGTCTAGATATTATCCCTAATTACTTTGGTTGATTAAATAGCCACGACATGAGTTAATACCAATCATCCCCCATACCCAAAACTCTTTAATTTTGAATTTTGAATTTTGAATTTTGAATTGATTAGCCCCATGCCCAAT
>JBODRP010000459.1:0-2996 GCA_050633005.1 Trichormus sp.
TGACTACCTACTCAATTCTTCTGTTGTTTTTTCACGACTTTTTCAGCAAGCCCTAATTAATCACTATTAATTTATTAAATAAAAGGAACACTATATAGCGGTGTTCCTTTTTTATTTGAAGAGAATTTGAGAGCGATCGCGCCACAAGGGGGCAGGGGGCAGAAGGAAAAACGATTTTACTTGTTGCTTTTGCCCTTCCCGTAGGTGCGCCTCCGTTAGAGGTTGTTTGAAAACTTTTTGGCTGTGACTTTAAGTACATTCAGTTTAGCATCTAGCGATAACTCGTTACAATTGCGTAAGCATCTTTTAGAATTAGCCCATGACAAAATATCTAAAAAATTAATCAATCATGGCATTGAGTTTACCATGTAAGAACCAACTATTTATGTAGAATCACCTGTGACTATTTGAGGATTTTAAATAAAAATGTTACTACATTTAAGCACTTGGCAAGAAGTAGAAACTTACTTACAAACATCCAGAGGGATTATTTTTCCTATTGGTTCAACAGAACAACATGGCCCTACGGGTTTAATTGGTACTGATGCAATTTGTGCAGACGCGATCGCCCGTGGTGTGGGAGAGGTGACACAGGCAATGGTTGCCCCTACAATTAATGTAGGGATGGCATTACATCACACAGCTTTTCCTGGTTCTATAAGTCTGCGTCCTAGCACTTTAATTCAAGTAGTGCGCGACTACGTAACTAGTCTAGCTAAAGCAGGTTTTACTAAGTTTTACTTTATCAATGGACACGGTGGCAATATCGCCACCCTCAAGGCTGCATTCTCTGAAACTTACGCTTATTTAGAAGATTTGCAACTTCACAATGCAGCACAAGTACAGTGTCAAATTGCCAATTGGTTTATGTGCAGTTCTGTATATAAACTCGCAAAAGAATTATATGCTGATCAAGAAGGTTCTCATGCTACCCCTAGCGAGGTAGCTGTTACCCAATACATCTATCCAGAGGCAATTAAGCAAGCATATTTATCCCCAGAAGTGGCATCTGGACATAAAATTTATAGTGCCACAGATTTTAGATTACGTTACCCAGATGGACGCATGGGTTCTAATCCTGGTTTAGCGACACCAGAACATGGTAAACAGTTTTATGAGTTAGCTGTGAAAGAACTTAGTCAAGGATATTTAGACTTTCTTAACAGTTAAATATAAGCGTAGGTTGGGTTGAGGCTTGGCGTAGGCGAAGCCTTCCCGCAGGGAAACCCAACGCCATAACCAATGTTGGGTTTCCTAACGTCAACCCAACCTACAATTTAAGGTTTACTTTATAAATCACGCCTGATGTGAATTAGGAAAACCGCCTATCCAATCAACAGTAGGGGCGGGTTAACAAACATCATTCATGATTAACCTTTGATCTCGGTGAACCCGCCCCTACAAATATCTAGGTATTCGCAAGATTTGAATTGACATTAGACGTAAATCATCTTTTATTGTTGATTTTGTGCAGCAAAAAGTTTCTCAAGCAATTGCAAATGGCTTTCTATTAGCGGTATATTTTTGGCAGCAAAGGCTTTTAACTCTGTATCTTCACCCAACTGTAACAGACGACTATTGAGGATTAAACCTTCCATGTGAGTATTAATACCAGCTTCATTAATGTATGCTTGATCAAAATTTGCACCAGATAATTTTGATAGTTGCGTAATTAAGGCTTGATATTTCATCCCCATCTCAGTTGGTAAAGTTATTCCTTTTTGGGTAGCCAATTGCTGTAATTCTTGATTTGTGGGTGTATGATTTTTGATCATCTGCTGGGCATATTGTTTAACTTTATCATTCTGAGACTTTTCTAAAGCTAATTTTGCCATTGCTAGTTCTGCCATGCCAGTTTGAGCCGCTTCTGTCAAATATACTCTCTCAAGTTGACTGATTTGAGTTTGCTGTTTAGTAGTTTCGGCAGGATTTTGGCTAATGATTTTAGCAATAGCTGGTGAGTTAATTTGTGAATAACCAACAACTGCGATCGCTGCACTCAATCCTACAGTTTTGATCAGATTGGTTAACTGTTTGGTAACTTTTATTTGTAATACTTTCATTTTTTTAATCTTGTTCTAAAATTTCCGATGGTAATAAACCTGGACGATGAGCATCATCAGGAACACCGTGGGGATTAAATACTCCTTTGGGTAAGTAAACTAATTCTCTGAGTGGTGTCACCATTGCATCATTAGTAACTTTGTAAGGTAATCTTCCCATCGCCACATTATCCATATTCAATTCATGGCGATCGTATGTAGAAAGCTCATATTCTTCAGTAAATGATATACAATTAGTCGGGCAGTATTCTACACAGTTACCGCAGAAAATACACACTCCAAAATCAATACTGTAGTGATTCAGCTTTTTCTTTTTAGTAGCTTGATCGAACTCCCAATCTACTACAGGTAGATTAATTGGACACACCCTTACACATACTTCACAAGAAATACACTTATCAAATTCAAAATGGATTCGTCCCCGGAAACGCTCTGAGGGAATCAATTTTTCATAAGGATACTGCACAGTAATTGGACGGCGATTCATGTGATCAAATGTTACTGATAGTCCTTGCCCTATATATCGACCAGATTGCAAAGATGTTTGGACATAATCACTAACTTGCTGGAGAAATTTAAACATAAATAACTTACTCTTGGCTAACCGTTTGATTAGCAACAGTAATCACTTTTATTAACTTCAACCTCTGTCTAATGAAGGGATTTAGTTGATAGATTCCAGGTGATGTTAACTACAAACTGACTTTATACGGAGTATTTCTTTAGCGCAGGTAAAAATCACAATAAGGTAGTTCTTAAGGATGATGTAGTAAGTCAATATTTTTTGAATATATAGCAATATCCTGGCTGCAAAAGGGTGATTGAAGTCTATAGAATCATCAGAGCCAACTAGCGTGAATATTCAACAATTTTTTACACAAAATGCCACAAAATCAGATAAATCAGCATAATACTGCTAATAAATCAATTATT
>JBODRP010000460.1:0-2981 GCA_050633005.1 Trichormus sp.
CTCATTACTCATTACTCATTACTTATTACTCATTACTTATTACTCATTACTCATTTATTTTCTGGCAGTCCCTCAATAGGCCACGATGCTAAATCCTGATAAGGAGATTTTGTAGTTGGTAGAATTTGACCTTGATGTCCAAGATGTTTTTTGTGAGTCTTCCCCAGAAGCATCTGTTAAATTGGGCTATGTTGAGAAGCAAATTGCAGCTGAGACTTGGGAAAACTGGTTTAATCGCTGGTTAGAGATTCTACACCCCCACTTACCACCAGCATCCAGTTATGAAATTGGGCTACGTTTGACTGATGATAGAGAAATTCAAGCACTCAACGCCCAGTATCGTCAGCAAAATCAGCCCACAGATGTCTTATCTTTTGCAGCTTTAGAGGTAGATTTTCCACAAGTGGCGGAAATGTCACTTGCACCTTTGTATTTAGGGGATATAGTTGTTTCAGTCAACACGGCACAAATTCAAGCTCAACAACAGGAACATAGTTTATCTACTGAGTTGGCTTGGTTGGTAGCTCACGGTTTACTACATCTTTTAGGCTGGGATCATCCTGATGAGGAAAGTTTAATGCAAATGTTAAGGCAGCAAGTAATTTTACTGAAGTCTATTGGTATTGTTGTAGACATTGAAAATTAAAGATTTTTTGTCTTTAGGTGTGAAATTTTGACAATGCGAATATAATACTTCTGTAAAAAACTGCGTTAAAGTTTGTTGCAATAGTAAAATTGTCCCAGATTCTCAGTATATATACGTTAATTGTACTAATTTTCAGCCTATGTCTCAACAAATATCTCCCCCACCAACCCAAAATCACTTCTTCACCTTTGTTAACAAAGAACGAGATTTGTCTTGGCAAGTCGCCTCTAGTTTAATTGTCAGTTTCAAGTACGCCTGGGCTGGAATTAGCTACAGTTTTCAGACACAACGTAATTTTCGCATTCATGTGAGTGTTTGCACATTAGCGATCGCTCTCAGCGTCTTTTTACATTTGCAACCAGTTGAAATTGCGATTATTGGTATCACTAGCGGGTTAGTATTAGCCTTAGAACTATTAAACACAGCAATTGAATCTCTTGTAGATTTAACCGTCAAGCAGACATACCATGAACTGGCAAAAATCGCTAAAGATTGTGCAGCTGGTGCGGTACTAGTCTCCGCTATAGTAGCTGTATTGGTTGCCTCTATGCTATTGCTCCCACCCTTGGCAGTGCTGATTATTTCAGCTTTTTCAAATTAAAATTGTTTACTCCACCTGTAGCCCCATTAATGACTAAGATGTACTTGTAGTCATAATTGATGGCGATCGCATTTACACTGGTGCAAAACTAGTGAAAATTAAACATGGTGAGAGTAAAAACTAGGAGCTATTATAGGCTGTGATTATAGTTATCGATAATTACGACAGCTTCACTTATAATTTAGTGCAGTATCTCGGAGAACTAGCAGGTGAGTTCCCCGTAGCTTCAGATATTCAAGTTTTTCGCAACGATAAAATATCCTTAGCTGAAATTCAGCAATTACAACCCGATGCTATAGTCATCTCCCCTGGCCCTGGTCGTCCAGAGGATGCAGGTATATCCCTAGATTTAATTAAAGAATTAGGAACTAGTTTACCAATCTTAGGTGTATGCTTGGGTCATCAAAGTATTGGTCAAGTATTTGGTGGTAAAATTGTTTCTGCTCCAGAATTAATGCACGGTAAAACTTCTCAG
Source organism: Trichormus sp. (assembly GCA_050633005.1). GTDB lineage: Bacteria > Cyanobacteriota > Cyanobacteriia > Cyanobacteriales > Nostocaceae > Trichormus. The sequence goes on from JBODRP010000460.1 coordinate 1,723, forward strand.
GTAACTCACACTGGGATAGGTGTTTTCCAGGGTTTAGAAAATCCCATGACTGCCACTAGATATCATAGTCTGGTGATTGACCGGGAGACTTGCCCAGAAGTTTTAGAAATCACCGCTTGGGTAGAAGATGGCACAATTATGGGAGTACGACACCGGAACTATCCTCACATTCAAGGTGTCCAATTTCATCCAGAGAGTGTTTTAACATCTTCAGGGAAGCAGTTACTGCGAAACTTCCTGCAACAGTTACAAGAGAATCATTAATGAAACGAAGACAGTTTATTGGCTATGGTGGGGTAGGAGTAGCCACGGCTATGTTACCTACCTTTGCTTCTTTGCTGCCAGCTAATGCCCAATCTGGCGGGGTATCAGTACAATGGTTGGGTCATACTTGCTTTTTGTTTACTGGTGGCGGGGTGAAAATTCTGGTTAACCCCTTTCGTCAAATCGGCTGTACGGCTGGATATCGTTCCCCAAAAGTTGCAGCAGATTTAGTATTGATTAGCAGTCAATTACTAGATGAGGGTGATGTGGATGGTTTACCAGGGAATCCTAAGTTAGTATTCACCGCCGGATCTTATGAATTTAAAGGCATTCAGTTGCAAGGAATAGCGATAGACCACGATCGCAAAGGTGGTAAACAGTTTGGGATCAATACTGCTTGGAAGTGGAATCAAGGGGGAGTTAATATTTTACATCTAGGAGGGGCAGCCGCACCCATTTCTATAGAACAAAAAATTCTCATGGGACGGCCAGATGTATTATTGATACCTGTTGGTGGTAGTGCCAAAGCTTATAATGCTGAAGAAGCAAAACAAGCGATCGCTGTTTTAAATCCCAAAATTGTCATTCCCACCCATTACCGTACACAAGCTGCCGATCCTAAAGCCTGTGATATTGCCCCCCTAGACGAATTTTTAACCTTGATGCAAGGCACACCAGTTAACCGTAGCAATAGCGACAGAATTAATATTAATTCTGGGAATTTGCCTGATAATAGTGTAATTCAAGTTTTAAGTTACAAGTTTTGATTTGCTCCCTGTTAACTGATTAGTGTGAATAGCGATCGCATCAAATTCAACACCTTGAAATAACTTTGTCACAATCACTTGCTACTCTAATTAATAAGCAAACAATATATTTGCTCCTCACACCATACCACAGCCCTCTGAAACATGAATTATCAGAGGGATTTTTTTCATTTTTGACCTCTCCCCGGTCTAAAGACACGGGGATTCTAAACTGTTGCTACGGGCTGA
>JBODRP010000461.1:0-2928 GCA_050633005.1 Trichormus sp.
ATCAAAACCGGGTGTTCGGACGTATTCCCGTCGGGGATTTTTGGGTTTACCTCGGCTTCTTGCTAGTAGCAGGGATGAGAATTTATTGGAGGGAAACCGCCGTTGGACAATGGTTAGCAGGGCCTTTAGTACCTTGGAATGGTGCGATCGCTTGTTTATTCGCTTACCTTTTATATATTCTACCTTGGGAGCGGTGGGGCTGGTCTAAACAACCTTGGCGATTAGCCGCTTACATTTTCCCTTTAGTGATTCTCGCAGAAACTCGGCTAGAAGTTTACCCCATTACATTAGTAATAGCGGCTGGATACTATATTTTCATCGCCAAGTTAGTTGAGAATATTCGCTTTACATACATTAGTGTGCTGCTAATAGATTGGGCGTTGTTCTTGTGGTTTAATAGCTTACGCCTATATGATTCCTTGTGGTATGTGACAGTAATCGGATTATCAGTGCTGTATCTTGCCCAAGTTGATCCCCAACTGCTACAACCAGAAAATAAACTTCCCCGTCACACTTTTAGAGTCATTGGCAGTGGGATAATTTGTGGCTGGGCAATTGTATTTTATCAACACGCACCCTTGATTTCTGGAGGGTTTGCCCTGGTGGCTATTTTTGCCGGATTAGCTTTACGTATACGAGCATTCCTTTATGTTGGGACAATTACCTTTTTCATCACGAGTATTTATCAACTAGTAATATTGAGTTTGCGTTACCCCTTCTTAAAATGGGTTGTCGGTTTAGTAGTGGGAATTGCCCTAATTTCTATCGCTGCCAACTTTGAAACTCACCGCACTCAAATCACTTCTATGTTGCGTCGTACAAATAATCAATTTGAGGAGTGGGAATAATTGAAAAAACAGAGGGAAAAGCCAGCTACAAGGAAGAGCCAGTCTCGTGGTGAGGCAGCGCGCAGAACAGGGGGTTTCCCCCATGAGTGACTGCTGAAAGGGTTTCCCAGCAGGAGAGAACTGGCGTTCTGACTTTTCACGCTATGTGGAAAAGCTAACGCGAAACCTAACCCCCTAACCCCCTTCCCTGCGTTCGCGCAGCGTGTCGGAGACAGGGAAGGGGGAAAAATTAAAGCCTCTCTCCTTTTAGGGGAGAGGTTTGGAGAGGGGTTTTCCAGATCCCGTGAAAAGTCAGAACTGGCGTTGGGGTTTCAACCAAGAGTGAAAGGGAGCAAGGAAGCTTGAATGAAGTTCAGTTTTTACTGTCTGGTGTTTTCTAACCAAGCCTGCAAATCACTTAAGCTTGTAAAATCTAACAATGCTTCACTTAAATCTTCCAGCACAGGTAAAGGTAAATTAGTAATTGCAGCGCGCATTTCTCCAGACAGTTCACCAAACCGCTTAGTTATCTGTCGGATGATGAGGTTAATTGTTGCTTCTTCTCTTCCTTCTTCTCTTCCTTCTTCTCGCCCTTCTTCTCGCCCTTCTTCTCGCCCTTCTTCTTTAATTTCTCGATAAACTCTTGTTTCTTTGAGTGTGATTCCCAGCATAGACTCTACCTCCATTCTGCTTAATTGCTCAAACTTGTACACCATAATTGTGATTATCATCTCTATTATGGCGCGGTTTGCTGGCTCGGTTACTTCTTGGCGAGTTCTTGTTAACAAATACCTGGCTTCTTCTGGTGCTTGGCTTTCTTCTATAGTTGTCAGTAGCATCAGTGCTACCCATACGGGTAATTGACGAATATTCCCCAATTCATCTAAATATACTCGATGGACTTGTTCACCGTTGAGTAATGAGCGATGGGGGTGCGTTTTGCTTTGTTCGATGGCGCGTGACGGATAAATGATGACTGCTTGCCAATCACTAAATCTGGAACAGTTACGGTAAAAATATAGTGAAGACTCGGCAAATACTCGCTCGTAAAGTTGTTCGTCTGTTTGGAATTGGACTTCACAAAAATATACCACTCCTGCACCTTGATTTTCTGGTGGGAGAAACACACCATCAATTTCAAATCTCGGTTCTTTGATAGCTACTGAATCAAATCGGTAAGCGTCTGCATTACTTGGCGGTGTTGCTAGTAATTGAAACAATAGTGTAGGTGATTGTTGAAAGAGTTTGTAAAAGATTGAGTCTCGACGCATGGAGTAATATTTCTAATATGTAGTAAGAGAAAATTGGGTGGAAACTGGTAATAAAAAAAGGACTAAAGTCCTTACTACAAACTTTTAATTATTTTGGGGTAGAATTAAATTTTTTAGTTAGTATTTGTCATGCGTTTAAGTACTAGTTCTGATATCTTGGGGAAGATTTTCCAATCGTAGGCATAAGCACGATCTTCGGCAAATACAACTAGAATATATGTAGCTCCATTCCTTGTTGCTATATATGCGGCTTCTTGACGAGATCCAGAAGTCCAACCTGCTTTAGAACCAATGTAAACATCTGTAGGCAGGGACTCGCTAAAATATCCCCTGACTGGATTAAATACATTAGGATCTTGCTGTTCTCTTTTCTCAATTCTGGTAGGAGCATCTATTGATAACCAGTTAGCCATTTTTTCACTGTAGGGTGCAGATATAGACTTGAAATCATAGATTTCGTATAAAAGTCTAGCTGCTTGTTGAGTTGTAATTTTATTGCGAATCGGTGATTTTGGATCGCCTCTCATTCTCAGATCAGCACCTTGGGGTTCATAGATTTTTTGATCAGTTATAGGATAAGTTTTTTGGGTGATATTGATATCTTTATAACCAGCTTTTTGGAAAAAATTATTGAGTTGTTGGCGTTTTTTCAACCAATCTTTATATTCATCATCTTTTAAATTTTTGAGAGAAGATTGAGTTTGAGTAACTGCATCTATAATTGCACTAGCAGCATTATTATCAGATTTTTTCACCATTGCATCTATGTAAGGCGAAAATACTGTTTCATCAGCCCTACCATTTTGAATTTGACCATATAAATAGACCAT
>JBODRP010000462.1:0-2894 GCA_050633005.1 Trichormus sp.
TTGGGAGGTGGACTAGAATCTCAAGATTTACCAAAGTTACCAGGAAATCCGATAGTTGTAAAATATGCACCGCAGTTAGAACTGCTACAAAAAGCAAGTTTAACTGTCTGTCATGCGGGAACTAATACTGTATTGGAGTCATTGTTTTATGGTGTACCTTTGGTAACTATTCCTATTACTAATGACCAACCAGGGGTGGCTACACGTATTGTATGGTCTGGTGTAGGCAAGTTTATTTCTACTTCACGGTTGACTAGTTTTAGATTACGTCAGGCTATTGAAGAAGTATTGATAAAACCATCATATAAAGAGAATGCTTTGAGACTAAAAATGGCTATGGATAAAGCTGGTGGAGTGCGCCGGGCTATTGATATTATTGAGGATGTAATCTTAAAAAGTTAGTCAGTCAATTGATCGCATTTATGTAAGCTTGACACTCCCCAGCCTAAAGGCGTGGGGATTCTACATTCACAGACTCGCCGTTAGACGACAGGCCGCGGCCAATCGCCCAAGAGGGCAAATCTCCTGTAGCGTAAGTGACCGTATCCCTACCGTACTGAGTCCTCGTCTCAAAATATTGATTGCTGCATTGATGTCTCTATCTTCCACATATCCACAATGTGGACAAACATGAGTCCTTGTAGACAGAGATTTTTGCACTTTCTCACCACAGTTAGAGCAATTTTGGCTTGTATTATAGGGAGGAACAGCAACTGTTACTTTCCCATATTTCTGACCAAAATATTCTAACCACTCTCGGAAAGTTGACCAACCAGCATCACTAATTGATTTTGCCAGTTGCGGGTTACGTACCAAACCCTTCACATTTAAATCTAGCCTTCGGCAACGGCTTCGCCGAACATAGGCGACCAAATCGTTAGATTGGATGACGGAGTATGCTAATCTCTTGCAATACTCTTTTCGTTGCCTACTTACTCTTAAATGCTTACGGGCATATCTATTTCTAGCTTTGTGGTAATTGTTGGATTGTCTGGCGCGAGCTTTCTTCTTTTCTTTGCTGAACTTCTTAGACTTTTTGCGATTTGCACGGTTTAACTGTTTTTCTGACTTGCGGTAGAACTGGGGGGATGGTTCGACATTGCCTTTATTATCAGCAATGAAATACTTTAGCCCCAAGTCAATACCCACTAATTGATGTGAGGGTTGAGTTTCTATCCTGGCATCAACGTCAATCGCAAATTGGGCGTAATACCCATCAGCACGACGTACCAAACGGACACGCTTAATTTGCTTGATGTCGTAGTAATTCAGGTCGTAAGTCCCTTTTAATTTCAGAGTTCCAATCCCTTTTTTGTCTGAGAAAGTTATCGACTTACGATTAAGAGTTAGCTTCCATCCCGTTGATTTGTATTCAACTGAACGACAGTTTTTCTTAAATTTAGGAAACCCCTTTTTACCTTTGAATTTTTTCTTGCAGTTGTCGTAAAACCTAGCTATCGCACTCCAACAACGTTCCGCCGCCGATTGTCTAGCCATTGAATTGAGTTCATCAGCAAAAGGGAATTGCGCCGCTAATACAGCACAATACTTATTCAATGCGTACTTATCTACCTTTGAATCCTTGTTATCCATCCAATAGCGCAAGCACTTATTTTGAATGAATTGGCTGGTACGAATTGCTTCATCTATTGCCTGATATTGCTTTTCTTTACCCTTAACCTTAAACTCGTAAACAATCATGGCTTTCTCCTGGCAAAGACGCTCCGCGTAGCTTGCTACGCAACGCTACCGCGAACGACAAAGTGGTACGACCAATTAACCACACTCTTATGCTACCACAAAAGGATAAAGCCGTCGTAGAACGACGGGGTTTTCAACCCAAATTTTCGATAACGATTGATATTTGGTGCGTGACGCTAGGAGTTTTATGACTACGTTTCAATATTTTGGCTGCGTCACACACCCTACATGGAAATATAGGACTCGGCAGAGTGGGAAATGTTATATAGCAGTTCCTATTTAAGCGGGGTACAGATAATATTTTGAAACGCAGAGGAGCGCGGAGTAAAGCGCAGAGGTACGCAGAGATTTGTGCCTCGGCAGAGTGGGAAATGTTGTGAGTCAGAATGTGATGAGAGTAGGTTTTTATTTGGTGGCGGAAATACAAGTAATTACAGGGTAGTCTGGATGAAATGTGTCTAATTCTTCCGGGGTCAATTCTTCTTTAGCAATGCCATGATATGTTGCTATTACTGTTAGGGGATTACCATAAGTACGTATTTCTTTTTGGGAGAAGTTTCTGAACATCCAATTAAAAGCATCGGGGAGAGGTCGCCAATAATCTTGAGGAGTATCATGAATTTTTACGGCACTGGGAACGCTAGCAAAACATTTTCCTCCTGGTTTTAACCATGTGTGAATGTTTTCTATGACTATCCAAGGTGCATAACAATGTTCTAAAACATTAAAGAGGAGAATTGTATCAAAAGTTGCGGGTTTAATAATATTAATGTCATGAGCATCACCAACAATATCTTCTTCTGACCACTTTTCTATATTCAGTACACAATATGAAGCATTATCACTTAATTGATAAGCTGCTTTGGCGTTTGGTATAGCACCAATTTCCATAATATTACCAACAATTTCTGGGCGAACTTTGGTAATAAATTGATTGAGATAATATCTGTCTATTGGTTCTCCTCTTAAAAAACCAAAGGATTGACAAATGGGGTTTGTTCTTCTGAAGTTACCCCAGTCTAGGGACTCTTTGGTAGGAGATAATAAACCAATTTTTTCTAGGTGTAAAACTACTCTGAGAAAGTCGGCTATGTTGTTAATTTCTGCTAAATCATCTTGGAGTAAGAAGGGAGAGAATAAAGAGGTGAGAATTTGAGGATTGATTTCACTTAGGTTAGTAAGATGATGTTGTT
>JBODRP010000463.1:0-2854 GCA_050633005.1 Trichormus sp.
TGGCAATCCTTTCCTAGAAAAATGTCAAATTCGGGATGGTAAAGGGGCTGGTATCCTTGTAGATAATAATGGGAAAGGCACAATTAAAGAATGTACGATCTTCAATAATGGTTTATCTGGTGTAGAAATCAGAAATGATAGCAATACTGTTATTAGAGATTGCAAGATTAATAAAAATAAAGAATATGCTATATATCTTCATGACGGAGGTATAGGTACAGTTGAGAACTGTGATTTAACAGGCAATGGGAAAGGCGCATTTCATATTGATGAAACTTCTCAAGCACAACGGAGTGGAAATCAAGAATAATTCGTAATTCGTAATACCCTTCGGGTTCGCGTAGCGTTCTCGCAGAGTAGCAAGCTACGTAATTCGTAATTCGTAACGATGCTCCCCCCCGCTCCGATAATGTAATATTGCTACGCGGAAGTATATGTAGTGGCGTGGCAAGGCTAAAGTAGTGTATTAGATTTAGATAAAAAACGCAGATAAACGCCGATAAACGCGGATAAAATCGATTTTTTAATGCAACATTTAAGGCTTGCCACGCCAGTAGGGTGTGTTAGGCTTAAGCCGTAACGCACCGAAAGCTTTTAGGGGTGCTGTATTGAAGGAGCTAGTTCTTCCCTCAATATACAAACTTTGGTTGACGAAAGAAAATTTAACACCAACATCTATGTTGAGTTTCGTTGCACTTAAGCCAACTTACGTCTAATGTATTATTTTAGTTGTGTGAAAAAATCAAATATAAGTCCTATATAATGAACATTATTTTTTGTTTTAGGGTTTTGGTTTATGAGCGATATTCCCGAAATTGGACAAATAGCACCTGATTTTTCTATCCCAGACCATCAGGGTACATTGGTGAATTTAAAGGATTTAAATGGGGCGTGGGTTATTATTTATTTTTATCCTAAAGATGATACACCTGGATGCACTACAGAAGCAACTGATTTCACCGCATTACATGAGCAATTTAGCAAATTAGGAGCAAAAATTTTAGGAGTTAGTCCAGATTCTGGTAAGGCTCATTGCAAATTTATTGCCAAACATAACTTATCTATTACCCTATTAAGTGATCCAGAACATCAAATGATCGAATCTTATGGTGCTTGGCGTTTAAAGAAGTTTATGGGCAAAGAATATATGGGTGTAGCTCGTTCTACTTTCCTGATTTCACCTGAACAAAAAATTGCCTATACTTGGTCAAATGTGAAAGCTAAAGGTCATGCCCAAGCAGTGTTAAATAAATTGCAAGAATTGGTAGGTTAATTTTAGCTAAAGTTAAAAGTAAAATAGTATTAAATGAATGGGATGGAATGAATTAATTTAGTCTTGAAAAATAATGATTTTTGATGAAAGAATTGTCTAAAATTTACGATTTCTGAAGAAAATAAATCAAATTATTACGATAACTATGTCTAATCGTCCTATATATCTTGATTGTCACGCTACTACACCTGTAGATGAACAGGTATTAGCAGCGATGCTACCTTATTTTACAGAGAAATTTGGCAATCCAGCTAGTATTAGTCATGTTTATGGTTGGGAAGCAGAAGCAGCCGTAAAACAAGTACGGGAAATATTAGCCGCCGCCATTAATGCTTCTCCAGAAGAAATTGTGTTTACTAGTGGTGCAACGGAAGCGAATAATTTAGCAATTAAAGGTGTAGCGGAAGCTTATTTTCAAAAAGGTCAACATATTATTACTATAGCTACTGAACATAGTGCAGTGCTTGACCCTTGTGACTATTTAAAAAGCCTGGGGTTTGAGATTACTGTATTGCCAGTGCAAGCAGATGGATTAATTGATTTATCTCAATTAGAAACAGCATTGCGTCCTGAGACAATTTTAGTGTCAGTGATGGCAGCTAATAATGAAATTGGGGTATTGCAACCATTAGCAGAAATTGGCAAAATCTGTCATGCTCGTCAGATAATTTTTCATACAGATGCAGCCCAAGCTATTGGTAAAATTCCCCTAGATGTGCAAGCAATGGACATAGATTTAATGTCTCTCACAGCTCATAAAGTCTACGGGCCAAAAGGTATTGGTGCATTATACGTCCGCAGACGTAACCCCAGAGTGCAACTAGCACCCCAACAGCACGGCGGAGGACATGAGCGGGGAATGCGTTCTGGGACTTTATACACACCGCAAATTGTCGGTTTTGGTAAAGCTGTAGAAATTGCTTTAGCAGAACAAGAGACAGAAACCCAACGCCTCACCCAATTAAGACAAAGCTTGTGGAATCAACTTTCACAGATGGAAGGCGTTTACCTGAATGGACATCCTACCCAGAGATTACCAGGAAATTTAAATATTAGTGTGGCAGGAGTTGATGGTGCGGCACTGTCTCTAGGTTTACAGCCAATTATGGCTATATCCTCCGGTTCAGCTTGTTCATCGACGAAAACTGCACCTTCTCATGTGCTTACCGCCTTGGGACATTCTGAGCAACTGGCTTATGCGTCTATTCGCTTTGGGATGGGGAGGTTTAACACACCAGCAGAAATTGATATAGTAGCGAAACACGCGATCGCTACCATTCAAAGTTTACGCAAACAAAAAACTCTGGTGTAAAATGTTCTACCAACCTGTTACAAATGATTGGTACACCGCAAATCACCGTTACTTGATGGCTTTAATTTCCCAAACCCGTTTCCACCGCAGACTTAGATTTTGAGAAATTAGCCAAGCTGAGTGTCATCGGTGGTAATATTCGCAATATAGCCCTCAATGCAGCGTTTTTGGCGGCTGATGCCGATGAACCTGTGGGGATGAAACATATTAGAGGCAGGGAGCAGGGGGCAGGGGGAAAAATAAAAATCTCACCATAACAGGCTTTCAAT
>JBODRP010000464.1:0-2854 GCA_050633005.1 Trichormus sp.
CAACTACTTAACTACAGGGATTTCTGGCAACCAAGCCGTCATCTGTGCGGCTAGTCAATACGGTGGCCCTTGCAGTCAATTATTATTCACCCTCAAGTCACCACGGGATGCTAGTTCAGTGCTGCAAAACCTGGTAGAAATTGGTTATAAAGCACGTGGGCCAGTGCTGCAATCTGATGATGCTTCTGATCAAGTCTATATTGACATGAATTTGATCATGAATCAAAAAGAGTCAGAATAATCCCAACTTGTACTAATCTCGCTCAGGAGTACATTGGTGATTAAATATGTCTCTTTAACAATCTTGGGTGTTGGGTGTTGGGCGTTGTGTAAAATGACGCTGGGTTTAATTACCAGACCTTTTAATGAGCGGATTGAGTAAGCCTCGCCGAACTCTTCTCAGAATTTGTTATTGAGCCTGTCTAAGTATACGCCTGATAACTGATAACTGATAACTGTTTTAATCGGCTGATATTTGATTTTTGAACAACACACCTACCCTGAACAACTTTTTTCCTGCTCCCCACTCCTTACTCCGTACTCCCGTCCTACGCCCATAATTTCACAAATCAAAGCGGATTTTTATAGATATTTGTAAGCGTTAAAAGCAACATGAAACAAAAATTAGTTGATCACCGCTCACTGGCTTTGATCGCCTGGATGGGTTTAGTATTGATGTTGCCTATACAAGCTGTGGGACTGACAATTTTTCCTGGGAAAGTGTCTGCTCAACAGCCAAATGTTCAGTTATCTGAAGAGCAACTTAAACAGCTAGCTAAATCAATCACAGTCAAGGTTTTATCGGGAGAGAATACTGGCTCTGGTATTATATTAAAAAAAAATAATCAAGTTTATACTGTTATTACAAATCGCCATGTTTTAGAAGCAAGTATTCCTCCTAAAATTCAGACAGAAGACGGCAAAATTTACCCAGCTAATGTAGTAAAGGGAGTCAATTTTCAAGGCAAAGATTTAGCCTTATTACAGTTTCGTACTAATGCTAATTATCGTGTAGCTCCCTTGGGAAACTTAGCCACAGTAACAGTTAATGAACCAATATATGCAGCCGGATTTCCCTCTGAGAATCAAGGGTCTAAATCCCAGGGGTTTGTATTTAAAGCAGGACAAGTTTTATTAGTACAAGAGCGAGCCTTTAAAGAAGGCTACCAGATAGGGTATAACAATGAAATTGAAAAGGGGATGAGTGGGGGGCCGATTTTAAACCGTCGGGGACAAGTCATTGGAATTAATGGTATCCATGCCTATCCTCTATGGGGCAACCCTTACGTATATGAAGATGGATCTCGACCAACGGCAGCACTGCAAGATTTAATCAGCCGTTATAGTTGGGGGATTCCAATTCAGACTCTGGCTCGGTTAGCACCGGAATATACAACTAAAGAATCCCAACCAGCATCTAATCCAGTTTCACAGGCAAGTCTTCCCCCCATTGCCAATGAAGTTAATAACATTGCTCAAGAAATTACAGTACGCATAGATGTGCCGACTTTACGGGAGTGTAGTGGCTCTGGGGTAATTATTGGTAAACAGGGAAATACTTACAGTGTCTTGACGGCGGAACACGTTGTCAGAGGCTCAAAAAAATGCGATCGCACAGTTTTAGAAATTATCACCCCTGATGGTAAGCAACATCAAGTCAGGGTGAGTGATCAAAACCTCAAAACCTTGCCAGAGACAGACTTAGCGGTATTGCAGTTTACTAGCGATCAAAACTACCGTGTAGCGACCATAGCTAACTATGACATAGTTAACGACCAAAACTACATCTTTGTTTCTGGGTGGTTAGGGCCACAACCTGGAGGTAGAGAAATACAACGTCAGTTTACCGCAGGCACTGTGGCATCAAAACAACTCGCTTCTATTGTAGCCAGAAACTCTTTATCTCTGAGTTATGGTTATGGGTTAGTCTATACTAACCTTACCTATAAAGGCATGAGTGGCGGCCCCATATTAGATATTCGTGGCCGTGTCATTGGCATTCATGGCAAAGCAGAACTGGAAGAAATTACAGATAAAACTGGTAAACCTCGTTTAATCTCCTTGGGTTTTAGTTGGGGTGTTCCCATCAGCACTTTTGTGCGTTGGTCAGAGTCGGTTGGGATGGCTTCTCTACTTTTAGTAGAGAAGAATCAACCACCAAAACTAACACCAGAGGAAACAAAAGCTATTCTCGAAGCCTTATTTAAGGTAGAAAAACCGCAAAATAATGCGGATGCTATTGATTGGCTTAACTATGGTTGGGCGCTAGCGCGCAACACCCCAGAAAAACCCGTGGGTGATAATCAGGGCCAACAAGTATTTAACGCTATTAATAAAGCGATTGAGCTAGAGCCTAACTTTTATCAAGCTTGGTATCTGCTGGGTTTTGTACACATAATTCGTCAGGATTATCCAGCAGCTCTGAAAGCTTTTGATCAAGCCATACAAATTGAGCCAAAGTTTTCTCCCTCTTGGCGTTGGCACGGACTAGTACTGGCTAATTTAGAACGCTACCCAGAAGCGTTAAAATCCTTTGACCAATTAGCCAAATTAGACCCAGATGATCTTAGCGTTCAGATATTTCGTAGTTTGATGCTACTGCAAGCACAACGTTTTCCAGAAGCATTACAAGCAGCAAACCAAGTTGTAGAAAAAAATCCTGGTTCTTGGGCTTACTTTGCCAGAGGTGCAGCACGTTTTGCCACGGGAGACTTAAAAGGAGCGATGGCTGATTTAAATGAAGCTATTCGCTTGAATCCAGAAAGCATTGAAGACACAGCTTATTCATTGCGAGCCTCACTCCGCGCTCTACAGAAAGACTATCAAGGGGCGATCGCCGACTACAATGAAGCTG
>JBODRP010000465.1:0-2843 GCA_050633005.1 Trichormus sp.
GTTGATATTGCAATAAATATTTAGATATTTCCGTCACCTCAACGGCTCTGGCGACTTTAATTATATAATTTTTTCCTAATTCTCCTTCTTGCGATCGCTGTTGAATGCGTTGAGCTTCTGCCTCTAATTGCAGTAGTTCTGTACCTATGGGATTAGCAGCCAGGACTAAAATATCACAAGTTTTGGCTTCTGGGATAATAGGTGGAGGTGGCGGTGGTGGTTCTGGATTTGGGTTAACTGTTAACTCAGCAGCGTAATTTTTATAAGCGGTGGGATTGCAATTTTTAATGGCTTCTAATAATAGCGGTAATTCTTCTTGATGTCTTTCAAAATAATTAAGAATTATATTATTTCTTAAATATTGTTGTTGTCCATAGGCAAACTGACTCCGTACAGCCGGAAAATCGTCAAGTGCTTCTTCAAGTTCTTGTTCGGTGAGAGATTGGATTAATCTTCTGAGAATCCCGCGATCGTATTTCATTGGCTACTTACCTGGTGTAAATTTAACAAAGTTCCAGTGTAGGCGATGGGGCAGGGGGCAGGGGGCAGGGGAGAGAGACAAGGTAGACAAGGTAGACAAGGGAGAACTTTTACCCCAATGCCCAATGCCCAGTCAAAACAATTTATTTTTCGGAGTTGCCTAATATCTAAAAGGCAGCACCGTTATGTTTACTTAAACTTCAGCGAAAAAATTTAATCAGTAAATATACTATAGTCAGATTAACCTAAATTCACTAAAAAATAAAGTTTTTTCCGCAAAAGTGAGGATAAGGCGGTAGGGGAAAGAGAATGTTTACTGACCATCTCAACAGCCTAGATTAGCCCTATCAACAATTTATTTGATAATGATAATCAAATATTCGGTAAAAGAATGCGGGGGAGAGACACTCGCCCCTAGCTCAAATTATCAATGATAATTTTCTGAGTATTTTAGCTGATTGACAAAATGCGTTTTTTGTTAATCTGTCACCCGTAGTATTACCCCTACAGCAGTTTATTTTGACCAAGGTTGGGACGGTCTAGTACTTCTGTCAATATACAAGGTTGTGCTGATGTAAGGAAACCCAACACCTAGACTGTAACCACAGACGAGCCTACCCACATCTTGAACGCAGATATGAGTAGACAATATCTAAGGGACTTCCAGATAAAAAAACATCCAAACTGTAGGATGCGTCAGTGAGATATAACCTAACTATACGCAGAAATTATTCATACTGACGCACCCTACCCAACCATCCATTTTGGATAATTTATGTTTTGGTGTTCCCTAAGCTAACAATGAGTGAGCAGTGTTGGCTAAACAGTCATGGGATTTGACTGATAACTAATAACTGATGACTCTTAACTTTAAAATTCTGTGATGTAGCTAGTGGGATTATATGCCAACCCTACAAGAAAATGACATTTAGCTAATGTGCGCCGCCTTCTATACTGAAGGTAATATGTTGGCGATCGCTATTTTATACCGTTTCTTGATGTAGCTTGCCTGGCGTAGCCATAGATGCACTTTATTCTGTACTGTAGAGACGTTGCATACAAAGTCTCTACATCATTTATTTGGCGCAACTTCATAGATAATTGGTATTACCCTGCTACTATAATTTGAGATATAGACACAGAACAGCATATCAAGAGATTCAAAGCCGAGCAGATTTAAAAACACGAATTAGTAATTACTGGATAAATTACTTGCATCTGCGATATTGGATGTGATAAACCAAACCACGGTGTGCAAGATCAAAAGAATCAACAGTTGCCATTCCTTGACCACTAGCTGTCATCGAAGCATTTACCCGCATATTTAAACTGTCGCCACAGCGTGACCAAACATTAGCTACAGTTTCTAGGCTATCACGAACATTGTAGTCAACTTCGCCTCTAAATGTCCGGGAAAAAACAGGGCCACGTTGACCTGCAAAAAAGTATTCTGCTCTTAGTCTGCCAGTAGTTGAAGGCGCAACATAACCCCGATAATCAGCATCGTAGAGGGAAATTTGAAAGCCTTGGGGTACTTTGATGGGAATACTCAAATTACAGTTTTTACGTCTTTCTGCTGCGTTGTTCCCTAGGGCGGCAAACTTATCAAACAGAATACTTAACTCTTGACCATCGGGACTAACGCTTACACTAGCAGATCCTGCGGGGCAACCGTTACCACCATATTCTGCGCCTAAAATCTCAACTTTGCTGTTAGCAAAGGCAGGGCTGACATAAGCAGCCATTAAAGCAGTTGCAGCCAAAACAGAATTGACTACCTTCATAGATGTTTTCTTGAAGTTTTGAGTCTTCATAAATTACCTTATTTGTGTATTTCTAACTAGGGTTAAGTGAAAATTTCCAACCAGATTTGGTTTTTCAATCTTCGTATATTTCGTGACTTGGCTAAGTCTAAATTTGTTTCCTCAGTAAAGAAACTTAACTTGAGAAGCGGAAACTTGCAGAAATCGGAGAATTTACCCGATTCAACGTCACGCTGATTTAGCCTAATGCTAAAATGCTCGTCATCTTTACTTAATCTTTAATTTAATGAAGTTATGTCCATAAACAATCAATACTAAGCCCTGAGTAAATGCACTAAGAGATAAACTGATGCAAAAAATGCCAGGTTGGGCATTTACCACTGTGACAAGCACAAGTGAGTGGCGTTTGTCGCAAGCAAACCCAATACTGATATATCTGTAAAATACGAAATAATTATGAGTTCTAATATATGCAGTATGTGTAGGGTGTGTTAGGCGTAAGCCGTAACGCACCGAAGGTTTTGATGGATGCGTTACGCTGTCGCTAATACCATTTCTCTAAATCCCGGCTACAGATCATTCTTCCCCTGCCCCCTGCCC
>JBODRP010000466.1:0-2843 GCA_050633005.1 Trichormus sp.
TTATCCTGAGCTTAAAGATATGGGGAGCTTTACCTTATTTAAACAAGGTCGTAACCCTGTTGACCAACCTGAAATACTAGAGCAGATTGATGCTATATTTAAGCGAAAAGTAGAAATTAATAGAATTTTACTGGTTTTAAATAGAGAACTAAGTTTTACCAAAAATAATTTACAAATTACTCCAATCAAAAACTTTGAAAGATCATGGGTAGATAGTGAAAGATACTACCTGTATTGGGTACGTGAAGCAGGTAATCAGTGAAAAGGATTAATTTTTGCTGTAGTTATGATATTGACTAGAAGGATAGTAAAACCTATAGCTGGTATCTATCACAGGCGTAACTGCTACTTTTTCGCCCAAGGTATTATGTATGAGAAAACATGCACCATAACATTTGAGGTTTTGCATGAAAGTAGCAGTCTTCAGTACAAAAGCCTATGACCGACAGTTTTTAGAAGCTGCAAACTTGCCCAATAAACATGATTTGGTGTTTTTTGAACCACGCCTTGACCAAGATACTGCTATTCTAGCGGCGGGGTTTGGGGCGGTTTGTGTATTTGTCCATGATCAAGTTGATGCACATACTTTAGAACTTTTGGCATTAAGAGGAACTCGCTTAATAGCTTTACGTTGTGCAGGGTTCAACCATGTAGACTTAAAAGCGGCAGCTAAGTTAGGAATTACAGTGGTGCGCGTTCCTGCCTATTCACCTTATGGTGTAGCAGAACACACTGTAGGATTGATTTTGAGCCTAAATCGCAAAATCCACCGTGCTTATAACCGTGTCAGGGAAGGTAATTTTTCTCTAGAAGGGCTGTTGGGATTTAACTTACATGGACGGACTGTGGGAGTGATTGGTACTGGTAAAATCGGTCTGATTTTAGCAAGGATTATGAGGGGGTTTGGTTGTCACATACTTGCTTACGATATGTATCAAAATTCTGAATTAGAAACATTAGGTGGCAAGTATGTAGAATTGTCGGAATTATTTGCTAACTCCGACATTATTTCTTTGCATTGTCCTTTAACACCAGAAACACATCATTTGATTAATGCTGAGGCGATCGCACAAATGAAAACTGGTGTAATGTTAATTAACACTAGTCGCGGTTCGCTAGTTAACACTCAAGCTGTGATTGAAGGACTCAAGACAGGTAAAATAGGTTCTCTTGGTGTCGATGTATACGAACAGGAATCAGAATTATTTTTCGAGGATTTGTCTAGCGAAATCATTCAAGATGATGTATTTCAACGCTTAACGACATTTCCTAATGTACTCATTACCGGACATCAAGCATTTTTCACAGAGGAAGCATTGCGTAATATTGCAGATACGACTCTAGCTAATATTACGGATGTTGAGCAAGGTCGTGTTTGTGCCAATGAGTTACACCCACAACCAGAAGTAACAGACAAGATTTTGGTGGGTTAAATATATTGTTTTGGGCATTGGGAATTGGGAATTGGGCATTGGGAATTGGGCATTGGACAATTCCCTAGGTATTTATTATTAATCTAAAAAGACTAGAATTAAGTTTGTAGTCAGGACTTTAGTCCTTTTTGAGAACTAAATTTCTCACTACAAACCTTTAATCATTTATCCTGTTCTAGTGGCCTGTCTAAACTAAAATAGTGCATTAGATTGGAAAAAATTAAACGCAGATAAACGCGGATTAACGCGGATAAAATCGATTTTTTAATGCAACATTTAAGGCTTGCCACGCCACTAGTTAATTACTGGCTTCATTAGCAATGATGCCAACTAAATTCAAGGGATTTAAAATTTCTACAGCTTGGGTGATTTCAGTTTGAGTTACCCAACCAATCCGCCCTACAAGCATAATTCCATTGCAGCAGGAAGCGACTATTCTAGCATCAACTGTGCCTAAAATGGGTGGAGCATCTATCAATACTAAATCATAGTTTTGCTCAAATATTTCAATCAGTTCTTTCATGCGTTGAGAACTGAGTAATTTGACTGGGTCTTCTGGTGCAGGCCCGGCTGTGAGAATATCAATTGAAGGGTGAATAGGCTGGATATAGTCTTGTAAATTGTTACTTGTCTCATCAACTAGTAATAGAGATAGCCCCCAATCGTTGGATAGTTGAAGAATTTTGTGGAGTTTAGGCGATCGCAGGTTAGCATCAATTAATAGTACCCGTTGGTGCATATGGGCTGCACTCGCGGCTAAACCCAAAGCCAAAGTTGTACGTCCTTCCCCTGGTAGTGCAGAAGTTAACATCAAAGAATTAAAGGGAAAAGGATACTTCAATATTTGTGTATTTTGGTACACCATATCTAAAGTTTCGTGGCAAGGAAGCCAAGAGTTACTTTCTATTAAAGAAGCTTTTGTGTTGCATAGCCAGTTCCAAGCCAGACTCGGAAGCCGCTTTTCCATCGCATTCGCTGCGAGTTTTGGTACTGAACCGAGTAGTCTGAGTTTGCTGACTCTATGTAAGTCCTGGGGTGAATGAATTACACGATGACGTACTCCCCAAATTAAAGCAATGATCACACCCAAAACTGGCCCGACAACCATACCTCCAAAAACGAGTAATAGTTTGTCATAACTGTTATATGTGGCTGGGGTAGGTTCTTCTAAAATTTGCCAATCAAACCCCGCTTGGGAAATTTTTAATCCTACTGATTGTTGTGTTTTTAATGTTTGATCTAAGGCTTGGCGATGAGTTTCTAATTCTGAAATTAAACGTTGATATTCTGTAATCAAACTGGGGTATTTTTGTAACTCACTACTAATTCGTCGCTCTGAGTCTACTAAATTTCTTTCATTATCTATTAGCCCTTGGGCAGTTGTTTTTAGTTGATTTAATTCTGTTAATA
>JBODRP010000467.1:0-2838 GCA_050633005.1 Trichormus sp.
AGTTTTTACAATGGGGCATCTACTCTTCTAAAAGATATAATCTGTTAAGAATGGCTCAAATATTGATAAAATCAACACTGGATAATTTTTATTGCTGGAGATTAAAAGTTCGGTTTAAACTTTATTATCACAATTGACTGATATGTACATGAGGAGAAGTAATATATGTACCTTAATCTAAAAACTGAATTAATCAACGATGATTGCCTAAATTACTTAAAAAAGCTTGAAGATAATTCCATTGATTTAATTATTACATCACCTCCTTATGCAGACCAACGGAAATCCACATATGGAGGGGTAAAAGTTGATGAGTATGTAAAATGGTTTTTGCCTATTTCTCAAGAGCTTTTAAGAGTTTTAAAACCAACAGGTACTTTTATTTTAAACATCAAAGAAAAAGTAATGGAAGGAGAAAGAAGTATTTATGTAATAGAGTTGATTTTAGAAATGAGAAAGCAAGGCTGGTTTTGGACAGAAGAATTTATTTGGCACAAAAAGAACTGCCATCCTGGTAAATGGTCAAATCGCTTTCGAGATTCTTGGGAAAGGTTATTACAGTTCAATAAATCTAAAAAATTTAATATGTATCAAGATGCTGTTAAAGTACCTGTTGGAGATTGGGCTAAATCTAGACTTAAAAATCTATCAAATAATGATAAAGTTCGCACATCCTCTGCTGTCGGTTCTGGTTTTGGTAAAAATGTTTCAAACTGGATAGGTAGAGATACTGTTTATCCGACTAATGTTTTACATTTAGCGACTGAATCAAGTAACAAAAAACATAGCGCAGCCTTTCCTGAAAGTATTCCAGAATGGTTTATCAAACTCTTTACCCAAGAGGGAGATACGGTTCTTGACCCATTTTTAGGGTCTGGCACAACTTCAGTAGTCGCAAAAAGACTTAACAGGCATTCAATAGGCATAGAACTATTACCTGAATACTTCAAGATTGCAAAGTGCAGAGTAGACGAATTAGAAAAAAATAAACCTGATATTGATTATAATTTACCTTTATTTAACATAGAGTTAACTGATATAAATGGCTAAAATTAATTCTCAAGAACTTGAACAGTTTATTGAAAGTGATATTATTCAACCGTTTTATGATTCGAGACTCAGGTCTTTAAAAAATAAGAAATTAACCGATCTACTAAAATCAAAAAATCCGTATTTGTTTAGAGCAAAGAATACAAATGTTGCTGCTGATTTTGCTAAACAAATGTTAGATGCTTTTCTTTCTTCATCTGAAGAGACAATATTTGGTGGTTCGCTAGAAAGATTGGCACTATTTGTAAATAATAAAATCTATAATGGCTATAAACCACCTGAAGGCATTTTCCCTAGCATAGATTTAATGTTTGACAAAGATGGGTTTACTTATGTAGTTGGTGTAAAATCTGGTGGAGTTTGGGGTAATGCTGATTCAATTAGACAAATGATTACTAATTTAGTATCTCATCATAAACCAAATATTAAACTTATAAGTGGTATATGCTATGGAAAATCAGGAATTACTAAGTATGAAGTTAAGGATAAAGACAAAAAAGGAATAGGTATTTATTACTACAAATATGTAGGAAAAGAGTTCTGGTCTTTAATCAGTGGTATTGATGAGTTTTACACTGACATAATTGAACCATTAGGTAATTCAATAAAAGGCAGAGATTTAGTTTTTAAGGCAGAATATGACAAAAAATTGAATGAACTCACTCATGGGTTACTGAATGAATATTGTCAGAATCATGAATTAGACTGGGTAAAAATTGTTCAATTTAATTCTGGAAGTCCCTAAGCTAAGTTTTGCAGTAAGTTACTAGCCAATTGTGCGATCGCCTGCCAATTTCTCTCTATGATTAACTGTTTGGGAAATAATTCCCCACTCAAGCCAACAGCAACAGCACCAGCTTGAATCAGTTCTTGAGCATTTTCTAGGGTAACTCCCCCAGTGGGAATTAAGGGAATATGACCAAGTGGCCCTTGCAAACTCTTGATATAGTTAGCACCTCCTACCGCTTGCACAGGAAAGACTTTCACGCAACTCGCACCATAAGACCAAGCTGTGATAATTTCCGTCGGGGTGAGTGCGCCAGGGATAATGGGGATATTTTGGGCTACTGCGGCTTGAATCATGGCAGGATCAACGTGGGGTGTAAAGAGAAATTGCGCCCCAACGGCGATCGCCTCTTGCAATTGTTCTACATTAAATAATGTCCCTGTCCCAATGGTACATTCGGGTAATTTGCTGCGTAGGTGCGTAATTAATTCGCCGGCGCGATCGCTATTCCAGGTAATTTCAATTAGTTTCATCCCCCCATCAGCTACAGCCAAAGCCATCTCTAGTCCTAATTCCAGCTTGGGTGCGCGAATAACTGCAAGCGATCGCTGTTGTTGCAACTGTGATAACCAAACCTGATTAGACATTTCAATATTTCCCAAAGTTTCTGGCTGTTTTAAGGATGCAGAATTTGCATTTTACCTGTTCATCCCCTAGGTAGATCAAGACATCAAACCTCATGCGTCAATAGCTAGATGGAAGATGAGGGATAAATTTTTACTCTGAGTTTAAACGGCCAAGAATATATCTCTAGAAGCGCAAAACTGTATCATTCTTGGCTGATAAAAGATACAGGGTTGAAAAAGTAGTGCTTCTTTGTAAATCCTATGGTAGACGCAACTATCACTAACGTAGTTGAGGCTGTGCGTCAGTCTGCATACCCAATTATAGGTACAGCTACAGACTATGATCCATTAATTAACTTGATTGGTAATGCTCGTTTTGTGTTGATTGGGGAAGCTTCCCACGGCACTCATGAATTTTATTACCAACGGGCGGAG
>JBODRP010000468.1:0-2830 GCA_050633005.1 Trichormus sp.
TGACTACCTACTCAATTCTTCTGTTGTTTTTTCACGACTTTTTCAGCAAGCCCTACTTAAACAAGGAAAGGATTGTGCATGAATTTTTCACCCCTGAAAAGGTACAGAGTCAACACCCTACCCCTACACCCCAAAACCCCAAAACCCCAAAACCAAGGTTTTTGCTACACAGCGTAAAAAACCTACTCGTATCAGCTAGGGGTATCCCTGTCAAGCTTTGCAACTCTGATTAATAACTTTGAATACTTTTATGGTTTTTTCAAGGGTTCTGAATAAACAGCAACCGTCATCATAATTCTGCTACACCTTTGTTAAGAATAGTACAACTTTCTTAACACAAAGGAATATGTCTTATGGTAGTTTCAGGTGAAAAGAATAAAGCACATGAAGTTGTGATTATTGGTGGTGGTTTTGGTGGACTGTATACAGCCAAGCATCTCAATACAGCTAATGTCAATGTAACTCTAATTGATAAACGTAACTTTCACCTATTTCAGCCGCTTTTATATCAAGTCGCTACAGGTACATTATCTCCTGGTGACATTTCCTCGCCATTGCGGGCTGTATTTAGCAAAAGTAAGAATACACAAGTTTTGCTGGGAGAAGTCAAGGATATTGATCCCAAATCACAAAAAGTAATTTTGGATGATAGAGTTATTAATTATGATACCTTAATCGTGGCTACAGGTGCTAATCATTCCTATTTTGGTAAGGATAATTGGAAAGATTTTGCCCCTGGTTTAAAAACTGTGGAAGATGCCATAGAAATGCGTCGCCGCATATTCGGGGCATTTGAAGCAGCAGAAAAAGAAACTGATCCTGAAATACGCCGTGCTTGGTTGACTTTTGTGATTGTTGGGGGTGGCCCGACTGGTGTAGAATTAGCAGGCGCGATCGCTGAGTTAGCATACAAAACTCTCAAAGAAGATTTTCGCAGCATCGACACCTCACAAACGAAAATTATACTATTGCAAGGGGGCGATCGCATCCTCCCACACATTTCACCTGAGTTATCTCAAGTAGCAGCAGAATCTTTGCAACAGTTGGGTGCAGTTATCCAAACTAAGACTAGGGTGACAAATATTGAAAATGACATCGTTACTTTTAAACAAGGTGATGAAGTTCAACAAATTTCCTCAAAAACTATATTGTGGGCAGCCGGTGTTAAAGCTTCAGGGATGGGACAAGTGCTAGCACAACGGACAGGTGTAGAATGCGATCATGCTGGACGTGTGATTGTAGAACCAGACTTGAGTATTAGAGGTTATAAAAACATTTTTGTAGTGGGAGATTTAGGCAACTTCTCTCATCAAGATGGTAAACCTTTACCTGGTGTTGCACCGGTGGCTAAACAAGAAGGAGAGTATGTAGCTAAACTCATTAAACGACGGTTGAAAGGTCATACTGTGCGACCATTCCGTTACAATGATGTGGGTAGTTTAGCAATGATTGGACAAAATTTAGCTGTAGTAGATTTAGGCTTAATCAAACTCTCAGGTTTCCTGGCTTGGGTGTTTTGGTTAATAGTTCACATCTACTTTTTAATCGAGTTTGACACTAAATTACTAGTAGTATTTCAGTGGGCGTGGAACTATATCACTCGTAACCGTCGTTCTCGATTGATTACAGGTAGAGAAGCCTTTGTAACAGCCAAAACTGCTAATTAACAACAATGCTGATTAAATTTAATGAACTTAGTGGCAGTTGATGTTAATAAGGAGCGATCGCCCTTTGGTAAAATGAGTTAGTACGGTGCGTCAGTATGAATCATTTGTGGGTATATTGAGGTTTTCTCCAACTGACGCAACCTACCTTTTGGATATTTCTTGATCTAGAAATCCGTTAGTAGTTGAGAGTCAAGAAAGTATGATGATCAGAAATTACGCTAACTTCTATAATTTTGCACACTGATCTTCCTTACTACCTTGGACAATATTGCCACCACCATTTGGCTGAGGATTATTTTCTTTACATTGCAAATTACCGTTAATGCGATTTTGGCGAATTGTCACCCCTCCAGTATTCTGGAACACTTGTAAACTGCCGCCTATCCGGTTTTGATTAGCAACCAGTTGTCTTGAGTTAGACTCTAACTGCACATCGCCATTGATACGTGTACTCACCACACGAGCCGCACGCCCCTGCTTCACTTGGATACTTCCACCCACAGTTGTATTAGAATTTACATCAACCAGAGTTGCACCCTCTGCTTGAATACTACCATTGACTTTTGCACCTACTGCCTTGAGGGTAGCTCCGCGTTCAACAACAATATTGCCTTTGACAGTAGTCCCCGCGAGAGTACAAGTTTTACCTTGAGGTACTTTCACATTATCAACAGTGATTGCGCCTAAGCTTCTTTGGCAGGAAATCTCTTCAGCAGCTGCAATGTTAGGGAACATTAGGCTAGTGCTGAGTCCGAGAAATGCCATTGTTACACTAGAAATTAGTTTTGCCATAATGGTTAAGGTTGCTGTGAAAGTTGATAGTCACTAATTTCACATACGTACATGAGAAGTATTTAAATAATTCATGAGAAAAAACTCATCAATATTTTGTGTGACTGATGATACAGAAGCCTTGGCAGCACTAATAGATCAAGTTCAACAAATGACACCCCCCCAAGTACAGTAATTACTCGCGGAATAATCAATCACCCCAGCCTAATGTGTTGATTTTGTAACTTTTCAGGGTTGAAAAATCCATGCACAATCCTTTCAGTTCCTGGCTGAGTAAAATTTGCAGTGGCAAACGTTATTTTTCCCATTCTTTAAATAACAAGTAATAAGTCATGGGTATTTACTCATTACTCATTACTCATTACTCATTA
>JBODRP010000469.1:0-2830 GCA_050633005.1 Trichormus sp.
CTTAAATAAATTGTGTTAAGCCTACCAAAAACCAAAATCTATATCAGAATCTCAACGTAGATATTGGTGTTACATTTCCATGTTTATAGTAAGGATTTCAGCCCTGAGAATGTTAAGGACTTTAGTCCTTACTACGAACTGGGAGAACTACCTGCGTATTTGCCGCAGTATATTAAATGCTTGACCACGTAAAGCACTCGGTAATAGCGATAACCCCAAACCAGTCCAAGCTTTAGTAGTGGAAAAAGATTTACCTGCTAAAACTAACTCTCTACCTTTAGGAATTTCACCCTTTTCTATTAAGCGCAAGCCTAACAATAATTTGGCTTCATCTAGACGACGCTGACGAATTGTTTCTAACTTCTGTGAATTAAATTTATAACTTTCCAAATACTTAATTTTGTCAAACAAATAAGGAATCGCTCTATTAATACCTTGCTGTTCGGCATGATTGCGATATTCCATTAATAATTCTGGTAAATAATAACCCTTTTTTTCAGCCAATGCTAACCGCACAAACAAATCATTATCTTCGCAGTTTTGCATATTAGGTAGCATAAATCCTATCTCTTCCAAAGTGGAGCGACGAAATAAAGTTGCTCCTACTTGAAAGCTTTGGTTAACAAAAACTACTTCTAATAAATTATCTACTATCCCGGCTGGTAAATTAGCTCTACCCCAGTACCGAGAATTTTCTTGAGTTTTGGCTTCATCCCGGTTATTATTAATATCAATTATCCAATGATCTGTACCAACAAAATCAATACTAGAGTCTTGCTCAAGTATGGCCATAGTACGAGCTAAAAACTCTGGTGTTAGCCTATCATCGTCATCAAATTTAATAAAATATGTACCACTAGCTGCATTAAAACCAGAGCGCATATTATTACTTTTACCGATGTTTTGGGGATGACGAATGTATTTAATTCGGTTATCTGTGTACTGTGCCATCAATTCTGGTGTACTATCACGAGAACCGTCATCACAGATGATTAATTCAAAATCGGTATATGTTTGCTCTAGAACGCTATTAATTGCATAAGGCAGCAAATTTTCTCGGTTATAAGTGGGAATACAAACACTAATTTTTACCACAAGACTGAACCTCAAATTTTAAAATTTACTGTATTTGTTACCAGGGAAATATATAGCAGATATAGCTTAGTTTAACCGCAGTGCAACATGGATATGTTGGCATTGCTGAATCAGGCAATGAATTTTGATGTATTGAAATTTTAAACTCCTTATTCTCTCTGCACGCCAGTTGCTTCTCTTCGAGACGCTCCGCGAACAAGTCGGCAGAGCCGCCCAACGCCCTGGCTCGTCTCTGCGACTCTGCGTGATATAAATCATCCCGCAATTATGCAACGCCGATATTTTGATGTTGGGTTTTATAATGTTACAGTTATGTAATAATTTTGGACTTTATCTGTAACGCACCTTATGATGGCGGTGCGTTACGCTTTGCTTTAACGCACCCTACAAATTTCTACTTGATAAACTATCTCTGAAATACATCATACAATTGAAACTCGTCACGGATTGATCGTGTAACTAATCTGTAGTCTAATAAAGCCTTGATTCTGAAAAGTCTAGATTTTAGATTGATTTTTTTGTTTTGATCTTCTACTCCTAAATAATTATTCTGACCATTTTTAGTATATATAGCACCGGGAAAAGGTAAAGGTTCTAGTGGTGTTCCTTGTTTTGCTAAAGTATCAGTTATTTCTCGATGTCTATAATAATTAAATATAGATTCAAGATATTTAGCTTCAGTGATTTCATCTATAATTTCAGGTACATTATATAAGTCATATCTAACTATATTACTTGTGCCACAGTATCGTTCAAAGCCTTTCCTCATTAGACGGATGATTTTATCTCCTTCTGTATAGGAATAGCCTTTGTTAATCAACCATCCATTACTTTGAGAATGACTATTGACAAATTCGGCTAGATGTTTACTAACGCAGTCATCAGCATCAACAGACATAATATGGGATGGGTTGAGTTCCCTAGCATAAGTTAAACCTGTGATTAATTTGCGTGTTCTATCTATATTTTTACCGCGCCAGTCTAAGCTAGGTAAGGTAAAATTACGCTGAATATAGATGAGATTTTTATGGTTAAATTCAATATTCGGTTTTTCGTTACAAACAACTATGACTCTAAAGTTATCTGTTGTCTGGTTACAGGTTGATTTTGCAGTTCTTTCAAAAAGTTGAGATACTCTTTCCCAAGATTGGCAAATTTGCTTACTTTTAAGGGGAATTATAAAAACTAGCATTTTATATTTACCTTATCCAAGTATATATTCTAAAAATTTTAATAAGTGCCTGTTTATCGAGTCACGATTTAGACTTTTGAGTAAATGATATTTAGCGGTAATGCAAAACTATTATACGGTGCGTTACGCGTTGCTTTAACGCACCCTACAAATTTGTGATATTTGATTTGGGCAATAAGGGGAGATAATTGTATTATTAGACGCGATTTCTCGCGTCTAGAAATGATTGAAGTCAAGTAGGAGAAATGGGGTGTATTGTTTTATTAAAACATTATGATATACCTACTTTGATTTTACTGGCTACTTTTTGTAAGACTCGATTGCTTTTTGTGAATATGCTAGGTGGTTTTAACTGTTTTGGTCTTTTTTCTGGTTCTTTGAGAAAACGATAATGAAGAAATTCCTGACGATAGCGAATATTGACATCTTCACCTTGGCATAATCTCGCAAAATCCCTAGAGGAATAGCTCATGTAGTGCAGACGATAAATCGGTTTTAATCCTTCTTGGTTATAAAGAACATTGTTAATATTCACAAAGGGAT
>JBODRP010000470.1:0-2827 GCA_050633005.1 Trichormus sp.
AGTTTTATCACTTGCCCCTGTGGAGCATCCGCATCTTGACCAGCCAGCAATACCCTTTGCTAGTCGGGAAAACAATCTAGCACAACCCTCTAGCACCTCGTCAAACTCTTTGAGATTACCAATTATTGGTAGAGTTGGTAAAACAGCCATAGCTAACTATCACCCACCGATACAACCTGCAATTGCTGCTCCAGAAACAGCATTGACAATTTTGGCTGATATCAAGGGCTTTCTCACTACAGCCCAAGTTAACTTTCCTGTTGGTTATCAGTTTACAGATGCGAAGGAAACTGCTGCTATTCTTGACCGATTTAGTTACGGATTAGATCCCCAAGCAGCGCAAACCTACGCTCAGTTTTTGCAATTACCCCGGACAGGGATATTTCGGGTTTTACCTGCTTTAGCTTACGAGCGTCCCCTGAATCAGATGTGGAATCGTTTGCAACCTCAAGTGAGCCAACGTTATCCTTTTCCTATTGTGGGTAATGCTAAAGGAAGTCTTAAACCTAGTTTAGCACTGAAATTAGTTGGCGATCGCTTTCAAATGCAGCATTTAGGAGTAGATTACAGTTTTATGGTGGATATAGGGGATATTCCCTTGGAGAAGTTAGATCACAAACTACAAGCCGTACCCTCATCCACACGGAAATTTTTTCTCAATTACCAATCACCCCAGGCGTTAGAAAGCTTGCAGGTGGAAAGACGCAGGTTTTTAACTGGCAAAGACCAGAACTGGAATCAAAGCCAAGTGATCTTGGCTAATGCTCCAGCTAAATTGCATCATACTTATTTAGTGCGATCGCTGCAATTTCAACTGCCAGAGATTGTCTTCAATGGTCAACTTATTCCGGCTGAAAAAAGACGCTACTTAGATGCACTACAACAAATTCAAACTAGTGATATGATTATAGCCTTCCGTCCAGTGCGGCAGCGTTCTGATGGTAGTTATACCGTACTTTGGAAGGTTTTAGAGGAATTACCACCACCACAAATTTTGGCTTTATAACAGATATCTTTCTTCTTTCAACCAACAAGTTAATATCCTTATATATGAAACTTTTAATCCAACATAGACATTTTAAAAATGAAATTGCTGGTGTTTTAACATATATTAATGCACTTATACCAGAACTAGAAACAAGAGGTATTGAAGTTAAAACAATCTCTACCAGAGAAGAACAGATAAATGATTGGATAAAACTTATTCTTTGGTCAGATATTGTTCATATGAACTCTAATGATTTAATGTTTGCTGTGTTATGTAAAATTTTCAATAAAAAGATTATTGTTAAATATCACTACTGTTTTTATCAATCTATTCACTCTCAATATGAGCAGATGTCCTTTAGACAAAGGCTAAAAACTGAACTAATTTCCACCTTACCCAAAGCCAACTATCCCCTAAAATGGAAGTTATTCACCTTTGTTAAATGGGCAAGATTATCGGCTAGAATTTCTACTGCTCTCATAGCCAATAGTCGCACAGCTTGTAGCAATTTCTTAGGAGAATCTTGTGCTTTCCCTTGGCCAGTAATTACTTTATATAATCCTATTGTTGTTAATTCTGACAGCCATCCGAAAAATTTAGAGAACTTATCTAACCCTTATAAATTTATTTTTGTTGGTAGATTAGATCACGATAAAGGAGTAGATGTTTTATTAAGAGCCGCATCAATTTTAAAAGATGAAAATCCTAATTTTCAAGTTTTGATTATAGGAGATGGTTCAACAGCTAATAAATTACAGCAACTCACATCAACTTTAGAACTTGTAAATCATGTCAGTTTTTTAGGAAAACTCTCTCATCAAGATGTGATTGCTCAATTACAGGATGCTTTGGCTTTGGTTGTACCTTCACGGTGGCAAGAACCAGCCGGTTATGTAGTATTGGAAGCGGCTAGTACTCAAACCTGTTCGATTGTATCGAAGGTGGGAGGATTGCCAGAAATGACTGGAACACATGGACTTTTCTTTGAGAATGAAGATTTTAAAGGGTTAGCTGCCTGTATGAGATACTGTTTGGATCATCCCAATGAAATAATTAATCGAGGTTTCCTTTGTAGCCAGTATGTTGCAGAAAATTTTTCTTCTGCTTTGATTGCAACTCAATTTCTAGAAATTTGTCAGCAACTAAAACCTGAAACGGCAATTCATTGAGGGCAGTATGCGCTAGGGTAGGAATTGACACGCGTTTGTGATTTCCTGTGCTTGTGTTTAAACGTCCAGCTTTATTTTTAACTTTGGCTGTTGTATTCACTTCGTTAACAGCCTGTACCAATGCACCAACCGCCAAAAACCTGGAACAGTCTTTGGCAGCAGATCCTAGATTAAAAAATAACCCAGCAGTTTTAAGTCAATCTCCAGCCGGGGGAGCGAAATCGGGAGAAAATCAATCATCCGTGCAGTTACCTGGAGATTTTCCCCAAGCTATCCCTATATATCCCAATGCCAAACTCGCAGAAATTACCCCTGCTAGTAGTACAGACAATAGGGTGTTGACTCGTTGGCTAAGTTCTGATCCGAGCAATGTTATTACTAGTTTTTACCGCAACGAGTTTCAGAAAAATAACTGGCAGATTCTGCAACAGCCTACAGATGATCTAGAAGGTAGTTTTGAAGCGCGTCGTAATGACTTGTTGGTGAAGGTGTCTATTCAGCCTCAATCAGTGACAAATCCTGCACCCAATCAACCACAAACCTCTACATTATTAAAGATTGAGTACGTACCAAATAGTACAGCTACCTCAACTACTAATAATGTTACTCAACCGAGTGATTCCCAATTGAGTAGCCCAGTCCCAGGCAATTCTACTACACAACCAAGGGG
>JBODRP010000471.1:0-2801 GCA_050633005.1 Trichormus sp.
ACTTATTACTTATTACTTATTACTTATTACTTATTACTTATTACTTATTACTTATGGTCTACCTTACTTACTTCAAAAGTGGTGTAAATTATCGCCAGGGTTGAGTTTTTCTCACGAGTTTGTCAGTTCTATTTCTTGCAACTTTTTCTGAGCATAATCCCGCACTTTCTTATCTGGGTCATTCTTGGCTCTGTCGCGCAACAGTGGTAAAGTTTGGGGATGCTGGGGGAATTGTTTAATAATTATCTCTAGTGCAATGCGTCGAGGGTTGTAGTTAAATGGAGGGTCATGTTTACCCTCAAATGGGTCATTAACAGCACAGTTGTAGTAAATTTTAAACAGTTCCGGCTGAGATTTGTACGCCTTGGCTAATTCTTGCACTGCTGTCCGTCGCACACTTGGACTTTCATCCTCAGTGGCGCGGTTTTGGAGAATGGTTTTGGTTTGGGGGTCATCCTTGTACGCCTTGGCTAATTCTTGCACTGCTGTCCGTCGCACATCCCAACTTTCATCCTCAGTGGCGCGGTTTTGGAGAATGGTTTTGGTTTGGGGGTCATCCTTGTACGCCTTGGCTAATTCTTGCACTGCTGTCCGTCGCACATCCCAACTTTCATCCTCAGTGGCGAGGTTGTGGAGAATGGTTTTGGTATCGGCTGAATCTTGCCAAGTCGTCGCAATTGCTGCAATTGCTTGAGTCCGAATTTTTTGAACTAGCTTAATTTCTTCTTGATTCTTGAAATCGTAATAGTACCAGAGATCATATTTAGTTAATTCTTTTAATTTATTCACTAATTGATCAGCTATTGCCGTAATTACTGCACTATTTCTGACTTCTACAAGACAATTAGCCGCTAAAAATACATTAGTAAATTGTTCTTCTTCACCATTCTGATTTATTAAACTATCAATAATTTTACCCACAAATTTAGGATGAATCATCCCCGCAATCAACCGCAAAACTTCATGCCAAGTTTCATCTTGCCAATGTTTACCAAAAACTTCCGTGATTAATTCGTCTAGGGAAATAGTCCGCTCATTCTCAAACCCCCAGACAAATTTCCAAGCACAAAAATATTCTAAAAATGTCCGATGCACAAAGGCATAGTAATCTGCACCTAAAAAACATAAAATAAAGTTGCGTTCCCGTAATTCCTGAATTATCAACTCTGCTATTTGCTCTGGTTTTTGAATACCAATACTACGCAAATAATCACTTAAAATTAGCTTTAAATCACTAGCATTAATCAAATTACCCGCTAAACCTTTTTGACTGGTTTGCATACTATAGGCAACTTGACGCAACATAGCTTGTTTATCTTTATAATCAATAGTGCTTGTTTCTACCGACAGTAAAAGTTTTTCTAAATCCCATTGCTGTAACAAAACTCGTGAAGCTTGATTATATAATTCGGCTCTATCTCTTGGTAATTCTTGATTACGATTGAGAATAGCCATCATCGTCAACAATAAGGGATTACCCGCCAGTTGGCGAATCGGCTGAAACTCTTGAATTGCTCTTTCTAAACGTGCTTGTTTTCTTTGCTTTTCAAAAGGGTCACTAAAAGCAAAATTATGCCATAGATTAATAAAATTAGAGATTTGTTCTAACTCTAAATCTTGCAGCATAAAATGGCGAAATTTAGCATCTCTTAATCTCTGTGGCTGATAACCAATCACGCGAGAAGTAACTATAACTCTGACTAAAGGATAATCTTGGGTAAAGTTAATAATATCTGTAATTGCTGCTTCTCGTTTATTCGGTTCAAATACTTCATCTAAACCATCAAACATTACATAAGCATCACCATTCCGCAACACTGCATCAAGTTGCGAGTGATTGAGCGCAGAAATTAACCCGGTGTTTTTGCGAAAAAACTCTAAAAAATCTTGACATTGTTCATTTTCTTGATATCGCACATAAGTGCGTAATTCCACCAGTAAAGGAATTGGTAATATAGGAAAATTCTCAATGGGTTTTTCTGCCCATTCCAAAGTTAAATATTGTAATAAACTAGATTTACCAGAACCAGGATCGCCTAAAATTACTATATATTGATAAGTTTGTGAGTCGTTAATTATATCTAATACAGAAGAACTTACCTGTTGACTATAACTTTTTTGATATTGTTCTAAAATTTCTGAGTTAATATCAAAATCTTCTTCCAGTTGACCGAGTTTTTTCAATCGTTGTAGATGTTCTTTTGGTAGTTCATAAATCTTAGGAGCAGCTTCATTCACCTCCCGGACATTTTGAGCCACAAACATATTCCATAACTTCAAATTGTAACTGTAACCTGAAGTATCAAAGGAATCTAACCTTAAATGAGCATAGTTTTTTTGAATCTCTGCACGATAACGTAACAAATCAAAATTAGATACACTCTCAGTAATTGCTTTGTTAGTCTGCTGAATTGCTAAAAGATTTTGTCTATTTAAAATTGCGGATAATTCTGGCGATTCTCCCAGAATTACATGAATTTTTCTGGTGTAACGTTTAATCAGAAAACGCCAATTACAATCATTAGGTAGAGATGGTAAATTTAATTCCATCCACATAGATGACAACGCCTCAGCATCAGGTAAAACATCTGCTATTAATGCCTTACCTAATTCAGCTTGTACTTTTGGTTGAGTCAGAAAAATTTTTAAAGGTTGAGTGTATTGCTTAATTTCTGCTTCAGACAAATCTGCATCTTCTAATTGTAGCTGCACCTGAGATAAAAATTCTTTTAAAGCTTGACCAAACAAAACTTCTAAAGTTTCTTGCTCATTAATTCCCAAGCTAGATGCAATACCCTGCA
>JBODRP010000472.1:0-2765 GCA_050633005.1 Trichormus sp.
CCCCCTGCTCCCCCTGCCCCAAAAAGCGATGATCTAACATTTTCGCGTTGCTCCCTCCCAGGTACACCAAGAAGATATTTATACTGACGCACCCTACTAAGAGTGAATTGGGATATTTATTTACGCCGACCTACTTATTTGGTTGTCAGAATATAAAGATTATGAAGAACACCTCTGTACATAATATTGAGTAAGTGTTTATAACAACAAATGTAAAGAGCCTGCTATCCTTGTCATAAGTAGCAAATAAAAAACTGTACTTCAATGCTGGAGGAAAAGTCAGGTCAGGATATACCCTGACATTAAATGAAGATTTGATGAAAAAATTGCACCATGTGTTGTATTACTTGTACGTTTTATGCAAATCTATTTACCCGTAGACACCATGTGTTTGCAAAGGTATAGCAAATTATTGTATACCCACTGCATCTGAGAGGAATATTGATTAGATGTCAAAAGTCTCTAGATAAGATGCTATTATTGTATAATTTTTAACAAACTAAGGAGTAGAGACAGACACTCTTGTAATGTAGAAAATTGCTTAATTAACTTATCTCTTTTGAGTGTTGCCTAATGCCAGTCATTATATTGATGGTAACACTAAGAGGATGTCTGAAAACTTTTTTGTGTTGTATTTAAGACTTGTAGATCCCTCTAAATCCACGACACTTGCTACAAGTCGGCAAAGCCGCCCAACGCAGTGTCTCCCCTTAAAAAGGGGGACTTTAACTCCGGTTTCCCCCTTAAAAAGGGGGGCTAGGGGGGATCAAGCACAATATTTAATACTTCTCAGACATCCTCTAAAAGTAAATCCAATATCTAATTGAGTAAGTATATTCTGGTTGTTCTGGCTCGACTATTTTATTTACTAATCCTGATAAGCCAATAGCTAATAATTACCACGATTTCCTAAATCTTGAATTTTAATAACCTTATTTTTTGTAATTACCTGACACTTATGGCTGAAACTGAAATCCGTGAATCTAATACCCAAGAATCTGATATCCGCGAATTTGTGGAATTAGAATTTACCAAATTAAGTAAATTGGTAGGGGCTATACAGCCTCTACTAGAGTTAGTTAATCTATGGCGTATCCTTGGCTATGGTATGTTATTTTTGGCACTACTAGATATCATTGAAATGTTTGTACCACCAAACTTCATGAATCCTAGTTGGGAATTTCAAACAATGGGAAGGTTGGTAAACCAAGTAGGTGTGCCGCTAATTGCTATATTATTTGTATTTTCTGGTAAATTAGCAAAACGAGGCAAATGGGAACTACCTATCTTAGCTTCATTATCTCGTTTATCTTTGTTAGTAGCATTACTATACCTACTATTAATCCCTCTGGGATTATTTAACACGATACGCTTGTATAATAGCAATCTTGCTCAAATCAAGACTGGCTATGAACAAAGACTTTCTCAAGCGAATCAAGTTGAACAGCAGTTAAATCAAACTTCATCAACAGAGATAGAGAATTTAATTAAGAGGCAAGGCGGTTCATTAAATGGTAGAAATCCTGAAGATGTAAGAAATCAAATTCTTTCAGAACTAACCCAAGCCAAGCAACAATTAAAAACCCAAAAAGAAACAAATCAGTCTTCGGTGAGCTTGAATTTAATTAAAAATTCCGTCAAGTGGAATTTAGGAGCTTTAATATCAGCAGTTCTGTTTTTTATCGTCTGGAAGGAAACACGCTGGGCAAGAAAAAGAACAGCTTAACTAGTTAAGCTAAAAATTAGAGCCAATTAAACAGCCCTGCCTAGCCCCCATTAAAAAGCCGGAAACTTAATCAAAGTCACCATTTTTAAGGCTAGGCGGATATCAAAGTATTTGATACATCACCAAAGACTTTTAAAACATCCTCTAATTCCTAGAGTCTGAATATCATAATTTTTAATAAATAGCCATTGCTAAGTTCAAATGGAACAGACAAAAAAAATAACAAATATATTAACTAAATTTCCCGAATCCCTATTAATAGGAATAGGTGGAAGTTTAATGGCTATACACCTTACCCTGTTTTGGAGAGACGACGATATTGTCAGTGTTTGTCTATTTTTTCTATTTTGTACCAATGTATGGTCTCTGTTGAAAGAAAAACGTCATAGTTTAAACTTAGAAAGTGGATTAATTTCTAGTATTTTAGGTTTCTTGCTGCTTGTATTGGTGTTTATAAATAGCATATATCAAATAAATTTTACTATTTTATTAGCACTCTCGCCTTTGATATCTGCTATTGCTCTAGCTTTAATAGCTTCTGGTTTCCAAGGATTAAAGCAATATTGGTTAGAATTATTGACAATATGCTTTTTCAGTTTACGCACATTGATACCTTTTATTCAGAGAATTGATATATCCCTGATTACTGCAAAATTTTCTTATCTATTGCTTTGGTATACAGGTTTTGATGTCAGTCGTTCTGGAGTTATTATTACTCTGCCTACTGGCTCTGTAGAAGTATATAGTGGCTGCTCTGGTATGGTTCTTATCTTAGATACTTTGAGTTTAGCAGTGTTGTTTCTTTTTATGTTTGAATTAACTTGGAAGCAGAAAATTGTCGTACCATCAGTAGCTGCTATATTAGCATTTATTATTAATGGTATACGAGTTTGTCTTATGGCTGTTTTAGTAGCAAAAGGTGATAAACAAGCGTTTGACTATTGGCATCAAGGTGATGGTTCACTCATATTTTCCATGATTACCGCTTTTATTTTTTGTTGTTTCTGCTGGTTTTTACTCAGCATGAATCAACGCAAAA
>JBODRP010000473.1:0-2757 GCA_050633005.1 Trichormus sp.
AGTAATGAGTAATGAGTAATGAGTAATGAGTAATGAGTAATAAGTAATGAGTAATAAGTAATATAGCCTTTCCTACTCTACTGACGTACAAATCTCTGCGTACCTCTGCGCTTTACTTTGCGTCCCTTTGCGTTTCAAAATATTATCTGTACCTCACTTAACTGAGAATCGCTATAAGTAATGAGTAATAAGTAATGAGTGATGACTAACATTCTACCAGGGCTAACTTTAGGCGATCGCTATGTAATTGTACGTCAAATCGGTCAGGGAGGATTTGGACGTACTTATTTGGCTGAAGATATTAACCGTTTTCGGGAACTTTGTGTTTTAAAGGAATTTTGTCCCCAGGTTCAAACAGATTACGTTTTACAAAAAGCTCAAGAACTTTTTCAGCGTGAAGCTACTGTTCTTTATAAGTTGCAACATCCCCAAATCCCTCGCTTTCGGGAACAGTTTCACATCAAACTAGAAGGTAAGGAATATTTATTTTTAGTCCAAGATTATATAGAAGGACAAACTTATAACGCAATTTTCAATGCCCGTAAACAGCAGGGTTTACGGTTTACTGAATTAGAAATTAGGCAACTTTTAGAGCTGATTTTACCAGTGTTGGATTATATCCATGCTTTGGGTGTGATTCATCGAGATATCTCGCCAGATAATTTAATTCTTCGCACTTTTGATCAATTACCAGTATTAATTGATTTTGGTGGAGTTAAACAAATCGTAGCTGTTGTTGCTTCCCAATATTATCAACCAGGGATAGCTACACCACCTCCAGCCGCTACCCTTTTAGGTAAAGTGGGATTTGCACCCCCAGAACAAATGCAAACTGGCGCAGTGTCTCCCCATAGTGATTTGTATGCGTTGGCGGTGACAGCAATAGTTTTGTTAACGGGTAAACAACCCCAAGAATTAGTCGATAATTACAATCTCTCTTGGCAATGGCGACGGGAAATTACTCTGAGTCCGCTATTAGGACAAGTATTAGATCAAATGTTAGCTCCTCGACCGGGCGATCGCTACCAGTCAGCTCAACAAGTTCTTGAAGCACTCAACCCCACACCAGTCTATTATCCCCCCACTCAAGCCCCCAACCCCACAATTGCACCGACATCAGCAACCCTAGCCGCTTCCCCTGCTCCCTCCGTTTCTCTTCCTCCCGCAGCCAAAAATCAGTTCACATTAACTAAAACTTTTCTAGGGGTACTAGCTTTAGCTGCCACTGGGGGATTAATTTGGTGGGGACTGAATGGTAGAAATGGGGAACGAGGGGTAGTTAATCCTACACCAACACCGACACCAACTATTACTCAACCTACTAACCCCCTCGATAAATATTCAGTAGCCGAACGACGACGTAAAGAAAGATTAAGCGATCGCCGACAACAATTAGGTATAGACTTTAATTTCTACGTTAATTTAGTCAATCAAATCTTTTGGGAGCAAAACCCCAGTTTACAGGGACGTACCCTCAGCGATGAACCCACCGATGAAAGTTTACGCGCTCAATGGGATGCTATCGCTCGTCAGTTGCTAGAAAAACTTGTACCATTAAGCACAAAATCACGGCGACAGTTAGGTACTTACACGGCAGCAGAACGCGATCGCTGGAAGGTAGATATTAATCAAGTCAATGTTAGTAGTCGAGCATTGTATGATTTAGGTGATGCGGCTTTCTTTCACGCCTTCCCAGAACGCAAAGGAAAGGATTTCATTAATCAACCTATAGGACAAGTTTGGCACGCTTTTGTTAGTGACAAACTGAACGCTATCCTTGCAGGTAGTGCTTTGCAAAGAATTATTTTTGATCAAGGTGCAACTGATAAAACTATCAGTGGTAATCTCAAACCTGGAGCGGGTAAAGTTTTTATTGCCGATTTAGGTCAAAATCAAACTTTAGATTTTAAACTACAAGCCAATCCCAAAATTTTATTATCAATTTATTCCCCTTCCGGCAAAATTATATTTTTAGAAGATTCATCACAACGCACTTTAGTAACAGAACTACCAGAATCAGGATTTTATGAATTTGTTGTAGTTTCTACTGCATCCACATCAGCAGATTATCAACTTAGCCTAACAGTTAAAAATCCCACACCTCCAGAACCAACACCGACAGAAACACCAACAGAAACACCGACAGAAACGCCCACAACCACACCCAGCGACACCCCAACACCAACCCCTAATTAAGTAATGGGTAATAAGTAGTGAGTAAT
Organism: Trichormus sp.; assembly: GCA_050633005.1. GTDB lineage: Bacteria > Cyanobacteriota > Cyanobacteriia > Cyanobacteriales > Nostocaceae > Trichormus. Next base: position 2,223 of record JBODRP010000473.1, read on the forward strand.
AAGTAAATTTCTGACTCGTATTTAAGAGTTGCTATTTATATCTTTTTGAATACCATTTCTTTCCCGTTTAAGGCTTTCGTCTAGGGCTTGAATTTGTTCACGACGAGCTTCTAATTCTAGTGTGCGCCTTGCTAAATCTTGGTTTTGTAAAGTTAGAGACTGCCGCCAATGTTCTGCTCTTTCAGCTTCTTGCTGTAAAAATTCTGGGGAGATACCAGTTGTTAAATAATCTTGCACTAAATGTAGTACCCAGTCACAAGCATCTTCTATAAGTTCAATTTCTCCTGTTGAGGAAAGTTCTACTAAGACTAATAACTTTTCAGTCATAGTATTACTTTTACCAAGTAAAATAACAGCTTCTTCAGGAATTATTGTCCATAGATGTTCTGCTTCTTGACGTGCTAATAAACGTAATTGGTACTGATCTAAAAATTCATTTTTATGTACTTGGGCTAGATATTGCATAGCTTAGGAAGGGGTGTAAGGGTGTAAGGGTGTAAGGGTGTAAGGGTGTAAGGGTGTAAGGGTGTAAGGG
>JBODRP010000474.1:0-2718 GCA_050633005.1 Trichormus sp.
CAACATCTAGCAATCTCAGAGTGCTACATTGATTTTGAATTTTCTCGGAGTGAGCGGCACGGACTTTGTTAACTAAAGTGACAATATCATCATAGGTTTCATGTTTGAGGCTTTGCTGATGTGCTAGTTCGGTTTCTGATTCGTCATCTAATGGTTGGATAATATCTTCTGGATTTAACTCTAAAAAAAAGCATATTTCATTGAAGATGCGACGGTCAATTGGCTTGCCAGTAAAAAACTTCCAAATTGGTTGACGGCTGTCTATACCAATTTGACTCGCTAGAGATTCTTGTGTCAATCTTTTACGATTAAAAACACGTTTGGCTTTCTTAATACCATCCTCTGAAGCCTGGAGCGATCGCTTGGTCATCATCAATATATATTATTCCAGCTGCTGTTATGGAGAAATTTTAGATAAATTGTTTACTTTGCAGGGTAGCCTGACTGTAAATGTTGTGCCTTTACCTAAAGCACTATCAAAGTATATTGTACCTCCATGTAATTGGGTACATCGCTTGACAATTGCTAAACCTAATCCTGTACCTGGAATATTGCCAACGTTGCTAGCGCGTTGAAAAGGTTCAAATAGTTTAGCTTGAGATTCTGGTGGAATGCCTATACCCTGATCTGTAATTTGAAAACAAAGAATGTTTTCTTCCCAGATTAACTTGAATAATATTTTACTACCTACTGGAGAATACTTAATTGCATTAGCCAGTAGATTGTTGACTAAATGCCACAGTAGCTGTTCATCAAGCTCGGCAATTCGATGATTACCATCGACTGAAAAGATGATTTGATATTGTTGTTTAACAGATAATTGCAAAGATTCTACTATTTCTTCACAGAAATTAACCACATCTAGAGGTTGAGGATCAAATACAAGGTTTGCAGATTCGGATTTGCCTAATGTTAAGATGTTTTCTAACAAGTTGGTCAAACTATCTGTGGCAGATTCAATGCGGTTAATATGGTTTTGTTTCCTCTGCTCTGACATTTGATCACCATAAGCTTTTAACATTTCTGCACTCAACTTAATGGTAGTTATCGGGTTGCGAAACTCATGGACAGCTATATATAAATTTTGCGATGTTTGTTGATTTTCTGCTTCAGCAATCTGTTGCTCAGTTCTAGCGGCAACTAGGGCTTTTTTAACTTCTATTTCTGCTTGATGTCGGGATAAGGCAATTTCAATTGTAGTACCTAATATTCTTTCATCAAATGGTTTTAAAATATAGCCAAAAGGGTGTGAGGCTTTAGCTCTATCCAAGGTAGCTCGATCAGCATTAGCCGTTAAGTACACCACTGGTAAATGAAAGCGAGACTGAATTTCAAAAGATGCTTCAATCCCATCCATTTCACCTTCTAATCTAATGTCCATTAACACTAAATCAGGCTGTAATATTTCCGCTTTTAATATAGCTTGTTCCCCTGAAGCTACTAAATCACAAACAATATATCCCAGATATTCGAGAGTTTCTCTGAGGTCATCGGCTACTAGTTGCTCATCTTCAACTATTAAGATACGAATAGGATTCATGATTAATATTTTTATCAGAGTATATTTATAATTTATCGGGTGTTTGCAAAAAGTTAACGTAGAAGGTAGTACCTTGCTCACGCTCTAAGATAATTTTGCCTTTAATTTGTCTGGTGAGATTTTTGACAATCCGCAATCCCAGAGAGTCAGTGTTTTGCCAATCTAATAACTGGGGAATCCCAATACCCGTATCTTGAACTATCAACGTTAGTTGATTTTCTGGAGATTTTGTCAGTGAAATAGTTATTTTACCGTTTTTTTGCTCAGGAAATGCGTATTTTAACGAATTAGAAACTAATTCGTTAATTATTAGTCCACAAGGAATAGCGATGTCAAGGGTCAATTTAATGCTATTGGTTTCAATGTCGAGGACAATCTTTCTTTGACTGACTCCGTAGCAACGGAATAAATTATCTGTCAGAGAGCGAATATAGTCGCCAAAGTCGATTTGCGACAGTTCTGGGGATTGATACAATTGCTCATGAATTAATGCCATCGATTGCACACGATTTTGGGACTCTTGAAACAGCATAGAAGTAATTTCATCATGAGTTCTTCGAGATTGCATCCTCAGTAAGCTAGAGATAATTTGCAGATTATTTTTAACTCGGTGGTGAATTTCTTTAAGTAATGTTTCTTTTTCTTCGAGCGATCGCTGAATTTGTTCTATGGTGTGTTTGCGATCGCTGATGTCTGTGACTCGCACTAAAACGATTACCCTGCCAGCGACATGAATTTGTTTAGCGGCGAAATTACCCCAAAAGATATTGCCTTTGCGGGTGATATATTCAATTTCTTGGGTGAGAAACGATTGTTTTTTTAATTCTTGGTGAATTTCCGCCCACTCTTGGGGAGTCAATTGATATCTATGGAGCGTGTTACCCTCTATATTCAGGAGTTCATTTTTACTTCTGGCTTCAAACAACTCCACTGCCCGACCATTACAATCAAAAATTAAATGGGTATCATTGTCTACTAAGAAAATAGCATCGGCAGATTCATTAAAAATGGCTTCGCGCAAATCACGATGATGAATTACTTCTAGCTCTGCTTGTTTGCGATCGCTAATATCCAACCAGTAGCCAATTAATTCTACCGGATTTCCCTGTTCATCTTGTATGAGTTTCACCCGATCATACACCCAGCGATAATTACCCCTGTGATCTAAAAAACGATAT
>JBODRP010000475.1:0-2671 GCA_050633005.1 Trichormus sp.
AAGCCTGATTTTATATAGCAGTTTAAAAAATGGAACAAAAAATAGCAATTATAGGTGTTGGTTGTCGTTTTCCTGGTGCTGATAATCCTGCATCTTTCTGGGAAATTATATCTAATAAGGTAGATGGAATTAGAGAATTACCATCACGACCCTTTGATTGGAGTAAGTTGCATGAGCATTCTGTAGTTCCTACCACTGGCGAATCAAAAAGCCTATTGGGAGGCTTTTTAGAAAAAGTAGACCACTTTGACCCGCATTTTTTTCAAATTTCTCCTAAAGAGGCAGAACGCTTAGATCCTCAGCAAAGGTTGGTTTTGGAAGTTGCTTGGGAAAGTTTAGAAAATGCTGGAATAGTACCATCAACACAACTGAGTGGTACTCAAACGGGGGTATTTTTAGGTGCTGCTAACTATGACTACGGGATAATTTTATCTGAGAAAAATACTCAAATTAATGCTTACAATGCAGTTGGCACTAGTTTGGGTATTATTGCTAATCGCTTATCCTATCTATTAAATTTACAAGGCCCAAGTTTAGTCATAGACACCGCTTGTTCTTCTTCACTGGTAGCACTTCATTACGCTTGTCAAAGTTTGTTGAGTGGAGAGTCTAATTTGTGTTTGGCTGGGGGAGTTAACCTCATTTTGTCATCCCAAGCAACAATCTCCCTCTCTCAAGCCCAAATGATAGCAGCAGACGGTCGCTGCAAAACCTTTGATGCGGCGGCGGATGGATTTGTGCGGGGAGAGGGCTGTGGAATTGTAGTCCTCAAACGTCTGTCTGATGCACTTAGAGATGGAGACAATATTCAAGCGATTATTGCGGGTTCAGCAGTGAACCAAGATGGCCTAACTAATGGATTGACAGCCCCTAATGGCCCTGCTCAACAAGCACTTATCCGCCAAGCCTTAGCTAATGCTGGGGTGAAACCATCACAGATTAGCTATGTTGAAACTCAAGGGACAGGAACATCTTTGGGAGACACCATTGAGGTAAATTCTCTCAAAGCAGTTTTGATGGAAGGTAGGGAAGCAAATCAACCTTGTTGGATTGGTTCAGTCAAGACGAATATAGGTCATTTGGAAGCTGCTGGCGGGATTGCAGGGTTAATCAAAGTAGTTTTGTCACTACAACATGGTGAGATTCCGCCTCATCTGCATTTGAAAGAGTTAAATCCTTATATTAAAATTCAAGACACTCCTATTAAAATTCCCACAGAAAGCCAACAATGGCTAGCCCAAGGGCAACCCAGATTAGCAGGTGTTAGTGCCTTTGGTTTTGGTGGTACTAATGCTCACGTAATTTTAGAAGAAGCACCACCTCAAGTTAAAAGTCAAAATTTGCCGGAGCGTTCTTTTCATCTGTTGAGTTTATCGGCAAAAACTGAACCAGCTTTACAAGCATTGGTGAGTCGCTATCAAAGTCACCTTGAGGCTAATCCACAGCTAGAATTAGCAGATATTTGTTATACAGCAAATACAGGGCGATCGCATTTTCAGCATCGTTTAGCAGTTGTCATTGACTCAAAAGAGCAATTAATCACACAACTAGCTGCTTTTGCCACAGGAAAAAATACTACTGGATTGTTCAGCAATCAAGCAAGTAAAAAGCGGTCGAAAATCGCCTTCTTATTTACTGGACAAAGCTCCCAGTATATCAACATGGGACGGCAACTCTACCAAACTCAGCCGATATTCCGCCAAACTATCGATCAGTGTCATGAGATTTTACGCCCTTATTTGGAGCATTCTTTATTAGAAATACTGTATCCTGACCCAGCTAAAGAAGAAATTGCATCCTCATTATTGAATCAAACCGCCTACACTCAACCCGCCTTATTTGCCGTTGAATATGCTCTGTATCAACTTTGGCAGTCTTGGGGGATGCAGCCAGATGCAGTTATGGGGCATGATGTGGGCGAGTATGTAGCCGCAACTGTGGCAGGAGTTTTCAGCTTAGAAGATGCACTCAAACTCATTGCCCATCGGGGAAGATTGATGCAAGAGTTACCATCTGGTGGCGAGATGGTGTCAGTGATAGCTTCAGAGGATGTGGTGAGAGAAACCATTGCACCATTTTATGAGAGAGTGGCGATCGCCGCAGTTCATGGATCTGAAAATGTAGTGGTTTCTGGACTTAGTGAAGATATTACTGTTATTGGTCAAAAATTAGAATTACAGGGAGTGAAAACCGAACAGTTACAGATATCCCATACCTTTGATTCCCCATTGATGACAGCAATATTGGCAGAGTTTTCAGCTATAGCCAATCAAATTACCTACAATCAGCCCAAAATTAAATTAGTATCCAATGTCACCGGAAAACTTGCTAATGAGGAGATCACAACAGCGCAATACTGGGTGAATCATCTATCTGGTGCAGTGCAGTTTGCTCACGGTATGCAGACATTACATCAGCTGGGATATCAAGTCTTCTTAGAGATTGGTTCTCAGGCAACTCTATTGGAGAGTTTAATAGATAGTCAGGGTGTTTGGTTGCCATCTTTGCGTCCAGGTTTTGACGACTTGCAGGTGATGCTCTCTAGTTTAGGTCAGTTGTATACAGCCGGATACAAGGTAGACTGGGCAGGACTTGAAGGTGATGATCAGCACACAAAAGTTACACTACCTACCTATCCATTTCAAAGAGAGCGATATTGGATTGAGACAGA
>JBODRP010000476.1:0-2637 GCA_050633005.1 Trichormus sp.
TGGTTTAGCTGTAAGTGCTGGCACTAATTTTCGTCAGTGGTATCGTTGGGGTGAGTAATTTCACGGTTGCAGAGGGATTTGAATTACAAATTCTGTCCCTTGTGCCATTTTGGAGAAACAATCTAATTTACCCTGGTGTTTATCGATAATAATCTGATAACTAATCGCCAAGCCCATGCCTGTTCCTTTCCCAACTGGTTTGGTTGTGAAAAAGGGATTAAATATGTTCTGTCGAACGTATTCTGGCATACCTAACCCATTATCAGCGATCGCTATCTTGATCCATTGTGCATCAATCATTGATGTGGTAATTGTGATACAACCAGGATGATGTTGATTCTCCTCTGGTGTGCGTTTGGTATAAAGTTCTTCAATGGCATCGATGGCATTAACTAAAATATTCATAAATACCTGGTTCAATTGCCCAGGAAAACAAGGTATTGCTGGTAACTGCCCATAGTTCTTAATCACATTAATGCCCGGAAAATCACCTTTAGGCTTGAAGCGATATTGCAGCAGCATCAAAGTACTATCTAAACCATCGTGTAGATTCGCTTGTTTGTATTCTGCTTCGTCCAGGCGGGAGAAGGTGCGTAGTCCTAAAACAATATCACGGATGCGATCGCTACCCGTCTTCATGGAATTTAAAAGCTGCAATAAATCGCTAACCACAAAATCCAGTTCTAACTTTTTGATCAGAGCTTGAATCTGTTGATCTGGCTGAGGATATATTTTCTGATAGAGATGAAGCACATCGATCAAATTCTGCACATATATACAAGCGTAGTCAATATTGGCATGAATAAAATTAATCGGGTTATTAATTTCATGGGCAATGCCTGCTACCAAAATACCTAATGCAGACATCTTTTCTGATTCCACAAGTTTAGCTTGGATCATTTGCAGATTATTAAATGCTGCCTGCAACTCCTGGCTACGGGTTTCCGCTTCTGCTCGTGATGTTTCTAAGCCTTGAATGACTTGGTTGACTAACTTTGATTGGATTTCATAGGAGTTTTCTAATTCTATCCGATTGGCTTGCGATCGCTCCAGTTTTTTGTGCAACAGACGATTTTGTTTTTCCAAGTCTTTTACCCGTTGTTGCAGTTGCTCAAATGATAGATTATTCATCGTGGATTACTCCACCCCCAACAGCAGACTCACGAAAGTTTCATTGTGAAATTGCGCTTCACTATTGGGGCGCAAGGGGGCAATTTCACCATAGGTATAAAAGCCAGCACAAGTTACCCCAGCAGGGATCTGAGGTTGCAATACTTGATACTCTTCCTTAGTTCTAGTTCCCAGAACGTGCATTCGTCCAGTACAGGAGAAGAATAAGGCTATACTTGGCTGTTTACCGGGATAATGCTCCAGTGCTTGCTGTATAGACAGACGAGCAGAATCCACCATTTCATCTCGGTTAGCTCGTACAACTTGAACTTCTGAGTGCAGGGGAATATCCGCAAAAAAGGTAATACTACCAGAGGTTTCATCGTAGTCTCCATTGGAACTTCTTATGTACCAACTATCTTGGTTGGGTTCAAAGATGGCTAATCGATAGGCTGGAGAAGGGCGAATGTCACCTAAATAATCTCGATAGAACTCCAAAGCAGGTTGTCCATCAACTTCATAAAGCACATTCCCGATAACTTTGGTAGCCATTCCTTTTTTACCAATCGGTGTCCAGCCACTTGATACCCCATGTCCCCAAAGTACATGACCTGATAGTAATAGAATGGGTAAGGCATCGCTGAGAACTTCTTCTCCAAAAAATTGGTAGGTTTGTTGAAACTGCCATTGATCACAGGTTGTCCCACCGACAATGGGAACTTCTCTACCTAGGGCTTGCTGTAACCCTTGCAAAATCAAGATTCCACTGGTAGTCAGGCTTTCGGGAGTAGTGATGCACACAGCAGTTGGATATTGAGCCTGAGCTTGGGCTGTTTGGACGGTTTTTTCGGCGATGGCTACAGGATCTGAGGAGATATGCCGACCAACTGCCCCATGAAATTCTATTTCATCAGAACAAAATAGAATTAAAACGAGAGAGTCTTGCTGGAACTCTAAAACTGAGGAAATTTCACCGTCAGTTGTCCCACCAATTAATTGAATACCTGGGAAGGTTTGATTAATACACTGCAAGATTTTAACATGATCAAAATCTAGGGCAGCTAGCACAATCCCGGCTTGAGGTTTAATCCCAGCCAATTCAGTCAGGCAATGCTCCAAGACTTCTGTGATCACCACATCTGTATCTGGATCATTACTGTGTCCAACTACTGCTTTTAGCATTACTCTCTCATATCCTGTGTGTATTTCGATTCCTTATTGCTTAGGATACCCAAACTGATTTTTTGATACACAGGATATGAAACATTGATAAAATATAAAAGTTATACAATATACTTTCCAGTAAGTATTAATTCTTAAGTAAAAATTGATTTTACGAGGGAAAATAATTCAGGACTTACGCAAGTGTCACCATCTATGGTTGGTGCGTCACACTAAAAGTCTCATAACTACGTTCAAATATTCTTGCTGCGTCACGCATCCTACAGAAAAAATATGCCAGTTGCGTCAATCCTACTCATTACTCATTACTCATTACTCATTACTCATTACTCATTACTCATTACT
>JBODRP010000477.1:0-2613 GCA_050633005.1 Trichormus sp.
ATTTCTTCTATCCGATTGAGCATTCCTTGAGTTACTATTTGTCCAGGTACAATTCTTGGATCTAACTGTTTAATGACACGTATTGTGTAAGGAAAATCAAGATTTTTGGCTGTAAAAGTTCTACCAAATCCACCCTTTCCTAATTTTTTCAGGGCTACGAAATTTCCCTGCAAAATTAATGGCATTCCACAATTAGCACAACGTACTTCGGTAGGAGAGAGTGCATTTAGATGTTCATTGGAAATAATATTTTCAGGCTTGGTACAACTGGGACGAGTGCAGTAAACTTCCATTGATTAACCTTTAAAATATAGCAGCAGTGATGATATTAAACCCAAAGATTACATAGGTGAAAGCTTGTGCATAGGCTATGAGAAATTAGATCAAAGTTCCGCCCGCCTCTTTAGAATTATTACTCACGTAAGTATTGTAGTATAGTCATGATTCTCTAGACCTTTTACCAGTATTTTTTTGCAAAAAATAATAAACTTCCACAAGATAAAAATTGAAAATTTGACAACCCTGAGTTTTTCCAGTTACGAATCTTGTTTATATCTTCAAAGTCATCCTCATTACTCCTAGAAAAATATCACCATTCTGCTTGTTGTGGTTTGGTGCTGTCAGCCAAATCAAACCAGGAGTAATACTAATGTTGTCGTTGATTTGATACCGATAAAACCCTTCCAGGTGAAATCCCGTATCGGGATCACGACGAGGTAAACCGGATAACTCTGCGGAAGAACCAGTCAATTTAGGCTGCATCCCCACAATGATCCCGCCCAAATTACCCTCTTTACCCAAATCAGGAAAGGCTAGAGTCACAGCCCAATTCCAAATATCAGCATCACCTTTGACATCACCAGTTAAAGCTCGTGCATTGGTATAACCTAGCCATCCACCCACTTGAAAGCCATGATTAATTTTGAGATTCGTTTCAATCCCATAGGAATTAGAAGCAACTTTTCTGCCACCTAAGTTAGAGGCTATACTGCCGGTATTATGTCCTAAGCCATTCTCGTTGTAAGCATTGACGTAAGTGAAGGCAATTTTGCTAACTTTATCATTGGCATTGGGATACCATACAATCTGCCCCAGCAAACCATATTTACCATTAAACAAGCCGCTACTAGGGTTGTTAGCATTACCTGCTAAATAAAACATCTCTGCTTTGAAATTCTGATTGGGTGTAAAAGTCACACCTACACCCGTATCTCCACCCAAGCGATATATTGCATTGTATCGACCAAAGCGGGAAATAGTAGCATCTCCATCGTTTTGTAGAGGATTAATGACATCCGCATCATCAAAGTAGGTATTAAAGCCTGTAGCAACTAAAACACGCAGCTTTTCCCCTAAAGGAAAATAATATTCCAGCTTGCTGAGGACAACATCATTAGCGGTATCGCTACCAGATTGGAAGCTTAAACGAGCTTCATTTCCCGGTGCGATGGGATTAACGACATTACTCCCCTGAAGTCTGACACGGAGACGATCTTCGCCAGTAAAGCTGGTGTCAAAGTTCAGGCGCACCCGACTAGAAAACGAGAGATTACTTTCATCCCCATTGCGGCTAAGGCTAGCATCTCCAAAAGCATCTGTCGCCGCAAAGATAATCTCTCCCTTCAGTTTTGTGGTTGTAGAAAACTGTTGTTGTTCTAGCTGTTCGGTACGTGCTGCTAAAGTATCAACTCTACCCCGTAAGGTAGTCAATTCAGTAGTGAATTGTTCTTGTAGGTTTTGCAAAGTCGCCAAATCTTCTTGAGTAACTAAGTCTGTAATTTCAGCACTCAGGCGTTGACTAACTTTGTCTATGCAAGTATTTAAGGCGGCTGCAAACTCAAACCGAGTCATCGCACGATTTCCTTTGAAAGTCCCATCTGGGTATCCCGCTAGACACCCGTAACGCTCAACTAAAGATTGCAATGCTTGAAAAGCCCAATCAGTTGGTTGCACATCAGCAAGTTGATTCACTGAGGTGACTGGCTGAGAATCTAGTTGAGCATATTGATTAATATTTTCAATGGGATCATTGCTGTTAGCGGTGCTTGAAACTTTTAGGGAAGATTCAGCCCTGACTTTTGCTAAAGGAGTTAATACTAAAATCCATACAGCAAAAATTAAATTTAGATTAGCTAAAAAAAATTTCCACATTTTTTATCTTAGTAGTATATCAAATTCTAAGGACTAAAGTCCTTACTACAAACTATCATGACTAGATCAATGTGTATTAGTAAAATAGCAAAAAATTTTATTGATTAGCAAAATGAAATTTTCATAAGATATTCAACGTTGAAATTCAACATATTCAACATCTTCATTTATTAATTGCAATTTAGTCAAGAGTTCATTTATTTACAAAATTAAGTTAAGCTCACTAAAAGGGATTATTGCTGGCAGACATATGGAAGCTGAAAAAATATCAGAACTGATCCGAGTCGCAAATTTTATAGTGATCTCCAAGACAGGAAGACCTTTAAAAGATGTCCAGAGAGATATCCTCGAAAAAGTTTTGCAGGGGTATAAGCTCAAAGATATTCAGGTGACAGGATATACTAATGGCACTGTGCAGAGAGTCCTGTGTCCCAAGCTGTGGGAGTTATTATCAGTGACTAC
>JBODRP010000478.1:0-2572 GCA_050633005.1 Trichormus sp.
AACAAATATAACATTATATTGTTATCTACGCAGTTAAAAAGTTGTTGATTTTTGACTATTAACTGTTAAAAAGTCCTGTACAATGTAGGCAAGAATTTGTAAATTCCATAATATATATGAGAATTGAGGCGTTTTTATGTCAAATAATGATGAAATCATTGATAAATTACAAGCTATAGTTTCTCAATTTAAAATTACTCCCAACTCAGAAATAGATATAGAACAACTTCATCAAACAGTATCAGATTTAGAAACTATTCTGCCACAGTTGCAATTTGAATTAATAAATGCACGTATGGATAGTAATTGGGAGCAAGCAAATAAGTTAAGGGAAGCAGAAAAGGAATGTAGAAAAGCTCTTGATAGTGTCAGTGCTGCTATTCTGCGCTCAACTATTATTGGGATAAATCAAGAAAATTTAAATGAAATGCAGAAAATCTTAGATGAAGTCCAAAGTGCATCTAAAACCCAACGCCGGATAGATGTAATTATTGCCTCTCTACGGTTTGTGAGGAAATTTTTTGGCTAATTGTCTGTAGATATAGTAAAAATAATTCCAGGTTCGTAGTAAGGACTTTAGTCTTGATAAAAAACTCGATGAGAATACTATTATTAGGACTTACGTAAGTGTGACATTCAATATGTATTGTATTATTGTAGGGTGCGTCAGACTTATTAAATGGTGCAAGTAAACAGATTTTTGGTGTCTGACGCATATTGGTGTGGATAAAAGGTGATAATTAGACCCAATTTATCACCTCTCTACATGAGGCTTTAGAGTTGTGTGAAGTTTTTTAGTGAGTTAATTTATTGCCAGAAAAAGCCAGAAAATAGTAATGGTAAAAGTATTAAAGCAAAAACGATGAGAACTAGAGTTCCTGGATCAATTTTAATGTGGTTATCTGGTGGTTTGGTCATTTTTTTAGGAGTTTAAAGCAGAAAAACTATTGACTATTGATTACTTTGACATTACCATCATCACTTTTTCAACTTGTTTAGGTGCTGGCATCTCATGAAAAAGTGCGATCGCTCGGTTAAAATTATCCTGACTTTCTTTAATATCACCGATTCTTTGATAAGTTAAACCTAACTGATAGTATGCTTTAGCTAAGTTACATTTATCAGAGACTTTACTCATGCTAGCAATAGCTTCTTGATGCTTATTTATCGCCACTGCAAACTCTCCCTGTTCTCGATACAAAGAGGCTAAACAAGATATACCTCTAGCTTCTAAAAAAGAAAAACCATTGTTTTGGCAATGGGTAATTGCTTGGTTACAACTTTCTAAAGCCGTTTCTATCTGTCCTAAATTTTTGTAAGTTAAGCTGATAAACAACAAACTCACTCCTCGACCCCAAGAAGTTAATCTATGGTTTAATAATCCCTTATGTATTTCTGCTAACATAGAAGTAACATGATCATGATGACCAATGGAAGATTCTAAATAAGCTAAACAACATAAAGAATATACAACATATTGATAATAATTTTTCTGATTAGCTACCAATTTTTTTACTGACTGCAAAATATACTTAGCTCGTTCCACTTCCCATAAATCTACATAACACAAACCTAAGTTAAAAATACTTGATACTTTCTCTTGAAAAAAATCACATTGTGTAGATATCTCGCTAGCTCTATGGTGGCAATCTATCGCCATAGAAATGTTACCAATTTGGTGATAGGCTCGTCCTAAGATGTTATACAGTATGCTCAAGTAACATTCTGATTGTAAGTTCTCAATTAAGGGATTGATTACAGCAATCAAGGTTTCTAATAGACCAAGCCTAGTAAATAATACTCCTAAAGATAGAACATTATCCCATTTATTTTGCCTACCTTGAATAATCACATTGGCAGCTTGCTCAAAATCACCAATTTCCATATAGTGATGATAAGCTTCTAGGGCAGTCAGCGCGTTTTGATGGTCTTCAATTTTCGTAACACTAGTATTCCAAAACTCGGCGGCTTTACGGTTAGCAATTTCCCATTCTCCGCTTTGCTTTAATCTAGCGATCGCCTCTGTACAAATTACCGGATGTAGCCAATATTTCCCTTTTCGATATTCTATCAATAAACGGTCAAATAAAGATTTGATAACTCTTTTTGATTGCAGTTCTGGTACATCCCACAATAAACATTGGAGTCCTTGTACGCCGACATGATTTATATCTTGATAACGATAGCAACCCAAGCGACACAGAAGTTTATAAGCTTCCTTGTCCATTTGTTCTAGTCGCTCAAATTGACTCGAAACTAAATGTTCTAACTCTCTTTCAATTAATAAATCATCCCGATTTTCTCGCCAATAAACATCTGCATTGCCATCAAAATCCGTCACAATTACGCCACTGATAATTTGCATTGCCTTCGCATTACCGCCAAAGGCTTGCCACATTTGGCTGAATGCAGTTACACTCCCTTTGATCTGACGAATTGTAAAAAATTGTTGCCAAGCTGACTCTTTCAACCCTTTGAGAGCATAAAAATTGACATCAACTCCAGACTCATAGAGGCGTTCCCGACTAGTAATTAATGTGACTGATTGAACGGTAGGATCTGCTAAAACTCT
>JBODRP010000479.1:0-2538 GCA_050633005.1 Trichormus sp.
CTCCTGTTTTTTCTTGTAAGCTGCATAACAAGCATTATCAATAATATTAATCAAGGCTCTATTGATATCCTGAGAAACAATAGATACCTCTGGTAGCGTGGAATCATACTCAGTTTCTATAGTTATATTAAAGCCTTCCCACTTATTGACTAGACTATGATAAGCGAGTTGAATAGCAGTGGCAAGTAACGCATTGAGATCGGTGATTTGTGGTTGACTATTACTATCAGTTCTAGCCACAAGTAACATATTCTTGATGATATTATCTGCTCTGAGTCCTTGTTGTTTAACTTCTGTGACATTTTCCACTATGTCATGGAGTGTTTCTTTAATGTACCCCCATGATTCTGGATTTAAAAACTCAGATTGAGATTCAAGTTCTGCAAGTGCATCCTGTGCTAAGTCAGCAGAAATTTCGGCGAAATTATTGACAAAGTTGAGGGGATTTCTAATTTCATGGGCTACTCCGGCTGTGAGTAAACCCAGTGATGCGAGTTTTTCTTGAGCAATAATTTTATTTTGGGCTGCTTTTAATTCTTGTGTTCTTTCTTCGACTTTAATTTCTAGAGTGCGGGAGTATTCTTCTAGTTGCTCATACAGTAAGGCATTTTCTAGAGAAATAGCTGCTTGAGAGCATAATAGCTGTAAAATGGCTAGGCGATCGCTAGTAAATGCCCCAATGGTCAAATTGTTTTCTAAATAAAGAATACCCAGAAATTTTCCTTGATTAATAATGGCTGTCGCTAATACAGATTTTGGTTGCTCAGATTGAATATAAGGATCATTGCCAAAATTAGATTCATCTGTTGCATCACTCAAAACCACATTTTCATGAGTTCTCGCCACATAATTAATCACAGATAAAGGCATAATATCTTCAAGCAAAGGTCTAGCAGGCTCTACAGTAATGACTCCTAGCTTATCAACGCAAATTTCTATTCCCAATTTATCCTGGCGGTTGAGAATTAGACAGCCATGAGAAGCACCCGCATTTTCAATAGCTATGGACATCAATTTTTGTAGCAATTCACTGAGGACTATTTCCCCAGAGATGACTTGTGATGCTTTAATCACAGTTGCTAAATCTAAAGATTCACTATGATCAGTTTGAGTTGTTGTCACAGTATTATGAGTAGTCAAGGATTTTTTCCGCTTACTGACTACTGCTTTGTTATCTAGCAAGTGGGGATATTTATTTAATAAATCTTCTACTTTACGGGTAGCACCCCATAATTGATAGCTGTAGTGAGCTTCTATCATGTAGAGTTGAGCGATATTTTCTTTACCTTGACTGAGCCAGAACTTAGCTGCTAGTTCATTAGCTAAGGCTACATTTTGAATAAATTCATGTTCTTGTGCTGCTGCAATAGCTTGATCATATAGGTTTATCGCCTCTAAATATTGACCAGATAGACGAGCCATTTCGGCTGCAATCAAAAGATATTTATGTAAGAAATTCTCCTGGCTATTATCTGCCCAAATTCGCATCAATTCTTGATTAACAATGAGTTTCTCCCAATATTCTTTTTTGACTTCTTCAGTAAGTTGGGCATATATAGATGTAATGATTAATGATTGGGCAAAATTTTGATCAGCTACAGGAATTAAACCTTTCAAATAATCCAAATACTTTTCTGCTTCTAAGGAATAGTTAAGTGCCTCTAAACCTTCATCATAAAAATAGAGAATTTGAGATTTTAAAGTCAGATAGCAGAATAGAGGCGCAAAACTATTACGTTCTCGACAACCTGCTAAATACTCTGCCTCACTAATTTCACTACTATCAAAATTTAGCCTTTCTGATGTTATGGCTGTCAAATTTAACAAACCCAAACGGGCTGCCAACATGGTATCTTTTGCCCATTGATTCTGATTTTTCTGCACGAATTGAAAGCCATTATCTAATTCTGATAATACATTTGCTAATGGCACTCCTTCAAACAGAGTATTAAATACTTGGAATGCTAGAATGTACCCAGCAAATTGTAAATCTCCTGATTCTAAACCTGCGTGATATCCTTCTTGATTAATTGCTCGTGTAAATTTGATGTGTTTCACCCAATTTGTTTGAAAATTCGCTAAAACAAAACAGGCTTTACATTTTTGTGCTAGATTATTGAACTTTTCACTAACTTGCAGAGCTAGTTTACCGAACTCATAACCCTGTTGATAGTCTCGCCAAACAGCACCTAGTAACATCCCATAATTGGTATATCCCTTAACCGATTCGCCTAGATTGCCATATTTGAGAGATAAATTTAATAGCTCTAAAACTACTATGATGTAAAGTTTTTGATCTGCAAGATAACTGGCAGGATCAATATTCATTAGCAGATTTAAAGCTACTATTTTTTCAGGAATCACCATGTCTGGTTTATTAATTAACCGGGCAATATCTTGATTTTCTAAAAGTTGCTTGGTTTCTTGAAGTAAAACCTCTAAAGCTGGTTCAAAATTGGATTCGGGTAAGTGAATATCTAACAGTGCTAAACCTGTACGCCCGGCTGCAATAGCATCGTTTAATCTTCCTAGTAGGGT